>JAZRXS010000149.1:0-4812 GCA_045600325.1 Prevotella sp. | reverse complement strand
TGCATTGGTATCATTCACTGCATCTGGACGGATTTACGATTCCCTTGAGGAAGTTCCCGGACAAAACGTAGCTCTTCTATTGGGAACAAGTCCAACGGGACCAGGAGGTAAGGGTACAAACATGTTTTTCGAGAACAGGATAGAAGCTGCCATAACACTGTATAATGAGGGAAAGGTCAAGGAATTCATCATAAGTGGCGACAAGAACAGCAGGGGCGTAGAAGGTGCAACGGTATCTGAGCCAGACACGATGAAAACAAGATTGATTGAGAATGGCGTACCCGCATCAATTATCTACTGCGACTATGAGGGTAACGACACGAAATCATCAGTCATAAGAGCCAAGGAAACATTCAAGAAAAAAGAAGTTTTGGTAGTTTCCCAACGATTTCATGACGAGAAGGCCATTTATCTTGGAGATCGGTATGACCTGAAAGTAAAAGGTTATGTAGCAGAAGACAGTCCATATCTTTTATTCAAGGTTAAGGCATATCTCAGAGAAGGATTGGCCAGAGTAAAACTAGTGTTTGGATTATAGGCAATACAGAGAAGAATCTTTTGTTTTGAAGTGTGCAATAATGTATTGCACAGTTGTGTAAGCAAGGCTGCACAACTGTGTATGCCGCATTGCACAGTTTTATTATATGAGCTTTATTATCTTCTGCGAAGTTTTTCCCGCATCTCCTTGATTTCCTCTTCCGTAAGGTCTCTTGGGTCGAGATGTACGTTTGCAGTTACGAGGTTATCGTTTTGCACGCGTTTCTTCAGGAAGAAGATGTCGAAGAGGTTCAGTATGCCAAGACCTCCAAAGGAGATGAGCTTTACGATTCCCAAGTCAACATCGCCGACCATGAAGCGGTCTATTCCCCACCATCCTCCAAAGATGGAGATCATTTGTATTGTGGAAGGCTTCTTGAGACCAGTAGTCTTGAGTATTTCCCTTGCCTCCTCTAATTCGTTCTTCATCAGAAGGTCCTCTATGAGAGGAAGGTCTTTCTCAGCAAAATACTCGCCGTATTCTGTCAGCAGTTCTTGGATGTTTTTTGTGTTCATAGTTTGCATTCTTTTTCTTTTGATGCTGCAAAATTACAAAATAATATCAAAATCTGCTGCTATAACAAAATTATTTTGATTATTGGCACATAAACAACGATTTTATTTTAACCGCAGATTCAACCTAATTCACCACTTATGTTTTATTTGGAAACGCGAGTTTAAGGTTTCGCAAGCTCGTATGTTGTTGATTTTTAAGATTATTATTAGGATTTTAGTTTAGATTTCGAGCCGTTAGGCGACCCAGCCTACAGTCTGCATAGTTATGGAGGTGCGGTGCCCTCACCGCATCAACAGTGTGTACAATGGTAATATTACCTTTACCACCTGATGGTGTCCTGAGGGCAGGACACCTCCATAGAATGCACGAAGGGACAAGTTCTATATAATTTCCAAAATTTTACTTGCGAAACTTGAGTAAGTATATCGTTTCCTTTACTTATTCCTCACTGTCAGCAATGATGCGGTACAGCAGGGCGTTCTGGAGAACGAGTGGACGGTGGTGGGAGAAGAAGACGATGCCGTCCTTGTGGGAACGGACTTCTTCAAGAATGTGACCGTCGTAAGGATTATAGATGCGAGCGAGGACTTCACCAGCCTTTATCCTGTCACCCGGTTTGCTGTTGCGAATGTATATGCCGGCATGACGTGCGCTGATGGTCAGCATGTTATCTTCGTTGAGAACGGCAGAAAGATAGCCTGGACTGTTCGTGCCTTTCTCCGTAGCACCAACGCCAACGAGGAAGCGTAGAACGGCATCAACAGCCTGTCGGGAGTCATCAACATTGATGCTGTCGGTCTGTCCGGCATAGACGCTGAAAGCTGATGTGTTCCATATCTGCCAGTTGTAGTTAAGCAGGGTGGTGTCAAAAGGCAACGGAGTGCGAACAGTGACGTATGGCATTCCGAAGAGCTTCGCCTTGGTAATGTCCTCATAGCCAGTGCGCAGCATTCGGATATGCGGAACGAACTCGCCAGGAACATAGAACGAGGCGAGCTGCAAGCCGTACTGGAACTTCTCGATGCGCTTGAAGATGGCAGCTGCTATGCGCTGGGTTGTCTCACCCTGGTTATAGCCTGGGAACATACGGTTGATGTCCGTGCCGTCCATAGCCCAGAATCGGCGACCGACATTCATTGAGAACGGATTGCAGGAAGGTATCACGAGAATGCTCTTGCCGTCAGCAATGCCACCGGCAGATTCTATCTCCTGCAGTTCGCTTACTATCTGAGAACAAATAAATTGCTGCTGCACTTCGTCGCCACGCATTGGACCAACGATGCAGACAGACCCTTCGCCACTGCCGAAGCGGTAGCCTTCTATCTTGAAGTCGTCACGGTAAGTGGACTTCATGCTGAAAATTATTTCTTTTTTCAACTCTATAAAATTTTTTTAAAATGTTTCCAAACTCCCCAAATTAATAAATCTTGAGGAGATTGTGTTTTAATTCTCTTGTAGAATGTGTTTTTCTCTTGAGGAATTTGAGGAATTTGTGGAATTTTATTTACACTAATTTAGTTTCCACATATTCCATACTTTCCACACGAGAAATTTAATTGTCACCTTCTACACGAGAAAACTTAACTATCACTTTCCGCATGTCAGTTTATCGGCTTACAGACAGCTCTCACTTGTTCAAGTTCTTCTTCATTGTACCTGAAGATTCGTGCCATGAGCGAGCCTTCATAGACTATCGGGTAGGCGCGGATGGTGAAGAGGAAGCCATTGACAGGCGAAACGACATCGCTGAGGACGGTGCCTGTGAGCGGATCGACAATCTTTCCGATAGACTGTCCTTGGGTGACGGTTATGCCTGTGCGCAGTTCGGTGAGGAACACGCCTGAACATTCGGCATTAAGGAATGTCACAAGGTTGCCCTTGCACACGATGGCATCGGCTATTTCTTTCTCTGGCGCTGCGTCCCACATTTCCATCTCGTGCATCAGATTGAAAATGCCGTCAACGAGTCGGTGGCACATGCCATGGTTAATGCGCTGACCAACACCCATTTCCACAACAAGACAAGGAGTGCCGGTGCTGTTGAGAGAGTGTGCCAGCGTAGCCTCGAGAACGGTTGCAGCATCGTGAACCCAGATGAAATCCACGCCGAGATGCTTTGCCTGTGGAACAAGCTGCTGTTCGTTGAGCACGTTTATTCTAACCTGTGGCGACTCGCGAAGGTAGAGGTTTGACGAGTGGATGTCGATAACCATATCAGCGCCTTTCAGGTCTTCGCAGATGCGATAAGCCGACTGCTCAGCCATCGTGCCATGCTCGTTGCCCGGGAAGATGCGGGTCATGTCGAGGTCGAAGTTCGGTATGCCTCGCTGTATGGTGTCAATGCCCAGCGGATTGAGTGCCGGATAGATTTCTACGGTGCCGTTAAGGCGTTTGAGATTCTCAGTGACGATACGCGCCATCTCGTAGCAGACCATCTGGCCTTCCAGTTCGTCGCCATGAGTTCCGGTGACGATGCAGATGCGCTTTCGTCCAGTGCCATTGCAGAGAACGTTCTTCTTAACAAGAAAACGCTCGGCTATAGGCATTTCGGTGTTTACTATTGTTTGAATCATTTTTGTTGATTGTTAAGTTTCCGTTACTATCACATTCGTTATTGAAGTCTCTGTGCACATTCCTCTATACACGCCGCGAACAACAGGGCAATCGAGGGCGTCGCGACCGTGTGCGAGCTTGATGTAGCCAGAGGCGATGGCGGTGTCGTTTGTAGGGTCAAAGGCATACCAGCATTGTCCGTCGTGCACTTCTACCCACGCATGCGTCTTGCCTTCGCCTTTCATCATGCCGCAGACATAGCGCGAAGCATAGCCCGCAGCCCGACAGAGCGAAATCATCAGATGGGCAAAGTCCTGACAAACCCCTTGACGACGCAGCATACATTCGTCGGCAGGCGTCAGGACAGAGGTTGTTCCCGGCGCATATTGTATATGGCAATGCACGCTGTGGGCAATAGCCATGCAGTCATCAAGAACACGACCAGTGAGCGTTGGAAGTAGTTGCTTTATGTCTTCGGTGGCAACGGTCAGTCGCGAGGGGAGGCGGTAAGCAGGATGAGCATCGGCATCGGGAATACAGTATGTTTCCATTTTCATGAGTCCGCTGCAAGAGTACTCCAGAGAACGATGTTCCGCTGAAGTTCCTCCCGATATTATCCTATTGCCTAACCCATCCTGCCCTTCTTGAAACCAAAATCCGTCAAGCAGACGGAAGTCCTCCTCCACGCATTTCTGGAAGCCTTCGTGTGCGGGAAGGCAGCGCAGGAGGATATTGTGTTGACCTATGGCATGGCTGAATTCCACGCGCGTCGTGTATTCATATTTTAATATTGGATTGTTCAAGATAGTTTCATTGGAAGTTTATTGTAGGGCGAAGGGGTAAGGTGGCAGTCGTAGGGCGAAGATTTCTGAGCCGTGTAAACGTCAGCACAGCCAATGATGCGGCTCGGAAATCCTCGCCCTACAAATCGCTGTCAAACCTCGCCATAATCAGCACAGCACAACGCCATTGATAAACTTGCAGAGTGTCCAGCGGAAATTGTCATCATCGGCAGGGCTCTCAAGCATATTCTCAATCTGTTCGTCGAGGTTCTTGTCGAGCAGTTCCGGCCATTCCTTCGCCCAGTTCTTCAGCATGTAATACTGCGTTGCTATGCGACTGTAGTCATAACCGAAACGAAGCATGATGTCCATCTTCTCGATAAGCTGACCGATAGCCGTGATGCTCAGCACCTTAGGGTTCTC
>JAZRXS010000148.1:0-5578 GCA_045600325.1 Prevotella sp. | reverse complement strand
CTGGTTACGGAAGAACCCCTGCTTCACATTGCCGTCATTAACGCCACTTGTATAGCAAGGATAGAAGTCCTCGTAGCTGTCAGGATGGTATATTTGCAGCCATCTGTTCACGCCTTCGTTTATCGGATAAGCTGTTATTTCGTCCTTGAGAGTCTCGCCTTCGATGGTCTCTGGAAGGATGTAGCGGAAGGTTACGCCGTCGTTGTAAGCACGGATCTCGACGTTAAGTTCCTCGCCATTCTGGTTCTTCATACATATAGTGCGGCAATTAGCCTCGTTCGAGCATTTGAGACGCTTGCCGGTAACCATGGTGTATGACTCAGAGATGGATTGTTTTTTGCTATAGCCCGTTACGGTCATTCCGTTTGCAAGGTCGCGCTCTGAGGTGACAATGCCAAGTGGGATGCGGTCAAAGGCAACCGTGAACCTTTTGTAGAGAATGCTCATCTTTACCTTTCCGTCACTGTTTTCCACAACGGCATAAACATCTTTGTTCGGCGAAACGACATTCGTCACCACTGCAGCACTGGCAGTGACGGAAAGCAACAATATGGATGTAATTAAGAAAAATATTCGATTCATTATAGGTGTAAATTAAGGCCTGGGTTGATAGGTTATTGCTTGCAAAGGTAACATTAATATATAATATATGCAAAAACCGAGGCCGCATTTGTATTATGTGACCCTTATTTTGTTTCATAATAAAAGTTTTTGGGCTAAAAATATGCATAAAAATAGCAGTCTGACTCTCTTTTTTGATAAAAACTATCATTTTTTTTGAACTTTCATTTTTACTTTCAATTTAGTATGTGGTCAAAAGAGTGTTATGAAAAGGTTAATTATGTTGTTTGTTACCGCTTTGGCGGTATTAAAAGTGTCTGCGCAGGCTGAGGTTGGTTCGCTTTCTTCAGCTGTACAGCAGGTGGATTCTGTGAAGAATAAAGCTCAAGCTGTCGCCGACTCGCTTAAAAAAGTAAAGGAAGATAGTATCGAGTCTCGCGCGAAATTCGTGCGAGACTCAATTGCTTATGCAAATGCCGACATCTGGAAGGACTACGACATGCAGGAAGTTGTGGTAAAAGCACAAGCTCCACGCGTCATGGTAAAGGCTGACACTGTCGTGTTCAACGCCTCTTCTTTCCGCACACCAGAAGGTAGTGTGATAGAGGAACTCGTAGCCAAACTTCCTGGTGCTGAGATAGATGACGAGGGAGGAGTAAAGATTAACGGAAAGACCGTCAAGAAGATTCTCGTCGATGGTAAGGAGTTCATGACAGGCGACACGAAGACTGCCCTCAAGAATCTCCCTACATCCATTATTGACAAGATCAAGACTTACGAACAGAAGAGTGACCTTGCCCGTGTGACAGGTATTGAGGACGGTGAGGAAGAAACCGTTCTTGACTTCGGAATAAAGCCGGGTATGAACAAAGGAACGATGATAAATGCCAACCTTGGTGTTGGTACGAAGGATCGTTTCGCTGAACGTATCTTCGGAGGTTATTTCCAAGATTCCCAGAAACTCATGGGTATGGCAAGCGCCAATAACACCAATGACCGAGGATTCCCTGGTGGCGGCGGTGGCCGTGGATGGGGTGGCGGTGGCTCTGGCGACAACATCTCAAAGATGGTCGGCGTGAACTACAACCTCGACACAAAGAAACTCAAGATGGACGCTTCTGTCCGTTGGAATCACAACAATGGCGATACTCACACAGAGTCATGGACAGAATATTTCATGGCAAACGAGAAGAACGGTAAATATTCCAATTCAAACAATCAGCGCTACTCTCGTTCAAATTCTTGGAATGGTCAGATGCGCATTGAATGGACTCCATGGGAGAATACCAACATCATGTTCCGTCCTTCCATTTCCTACTCTACAAACGATGGCAGAAACTTCAGCACGTCAGAGACTTACAACGAGAAGGACAATGACGGCAAACCTGTTGACAATAGCCGCATCAATACTACCAACAACAACGGTTTGAGCTACTCTGAGTCAACAAACCTCAGAGGTATGTTCCAGATTAACCAGAGACTGAGCGAGAACGGTCGTAACGTTACCCTCCAACTCAACGCTGGTTATACCGACAGCAAGTCACAGTCAATGACTGCCAACGAGAACACATTCCATCAGATTCTCAACGAACTCGGCACAGACTCTATCCGTCGCACTTACCGCTACAGCACAACTCCTACCACACGTAGTAACTATAGCGCACAGGTAACATATAGCGAACCTATCTTTAACCGCACTTACTTGCAGTTCTCTTATCGCTATGCGCAGGACTTCAACAAGAGCCCTCGTTCTACATACGATTTCTCTTTCATCGACGGACTCAATTATTCTGGCATCGTTCCACGCTATCGTGAGTGGGGCAGCTATCTGAATCCAGTAGGCAATTATGAGGATTACAAAGACACTGGCCTTAGCCGCTATTCTGAATATACTACATACACGAATGACATCAATGTGACCTTCCGCATGATTCGCGATGACTATCAGCTCAACGCAGGTTTCATGCTCCAGCCACAGTCAACAAAGTATCTGCAGGATTATCTCGGCATCAGAATAGACACTACTCGTAGCGTGACAAACTTCTCTCCAACACTCGACTTCCGCTACAACTTCTCTAAGCAGCACCGTCTGCGCGTGTCTTATCGTGCGAACACTACACAGCCTTCACTCACCGATCTCCTTGACATCGTTGATGACTCAAACTATCCAAACGTGTCAATGGGTAACCCAGGATTGAAGCCTGCGTTCACGCAGAACATGAATGCTTACTACAACAACTACATCAGTAGTCACCAGCAGAACATCATGGCTAACGTGCGCTTCTCTACTACGAAGAACTCCATTAGCAACATGGTAACGTACAAGGACGATATGTCCGGTGGTCGAATCACACGTCCTGAGAACATTAATGGTAATTGGGACTTCAATGCAGGTGTTGGCTACAATGCTTCAATTGACTCTGCCGGCGTTTGGTTCTCACGAACAAATACAGACTTTGGCTTCAACAATCGTGTAAGCTATCTCTCGCTCAATCCACAGCAGGCTTCACAGAAGAATGCCGCTAAGACAATGAGCATCTCTGAGCGTCTCGGTGTAGGCTTCCGCAACGATTGGCTTGAGATTGAACTTGACGGTTCTCTCCGTTACGAACGCGTTCGCAACCAGCTTCAGAGCACTAACGACCGTGACACTAAGGACTGGCGCTTCGGCGGTAACATCCAGATCACCACTCCTTGGGGCACTTCTATCTCGACGAACATGCACGAGCTTATGCGTCGCGGTTACCTCAGCAAGGAGGCCAACACAAGCGAACTCATCTGGAATGCACAGGTTTCTCAGTCGTTCCTCAAGGGTAAGCCTCTCGTAGTTTCCCTCCAGTTCTACGACCTTCTCCATCAGCAGAGCAACCTCTCTCGTACTATTTCCGCTCTCCAGCAGAGTGAAAGCCGCAACAATAACGTAGTCTCTTACGCTATGCTCACAGTATCATACCGCTTCAATGCCTTCGGTGGCAAGAACGGTGGTGGCTTCGGCGGTCCTGGCGGTGGCGGTGGCGGTCGCAACGGCCAGTGGACAGGTCCTGGTAGCGGCTACGGCGGTGGTGGCTTCGGCGGCGGTCGTCGCTGGTAGAAGACGTTATCACTCTCAGAACATTGTCACTCTAAGAACATAACAAGAACTAAACTTTCCATAATGCAAAAGCGTGCAAACACATCGTTGTTTGCACGCTTTTCTTATTTGTTATCGTAATAATTCATCACTGATTTGTCATTATTATCAGTGCAGTTTCCTTATGTTCACCCCCATTAGGAGCAACTTGATGCGCTTTATTATCGGACAATGATGACGAAGCCAATGACGCTCGAAGCCATGGAAATTATCATAAAAATAACGACGTACCTCCATTTGGAATTCTGTATCCGAATGTGTAGAACTCTTGAAATGCCTTGTTGCACGCATGAAACTGCGTAATTTCTTTATAGCATGACGCTTCTCATCCTTGTCCAGTTTGTCTGAACGATGATGGGAATGATGGCTGTGATGACCATGATGTTCGTTGCTATGTTTATGGCTATGTGATTCTGTATCTGACATAAGTAATAAGGTGGGGTCATACGTTACCCTCATTAATGTTAAAGCAATTTATTGCGGCAAAGTTAATACTTTTTTTTATAATAGGAAAGATATTGGCAAAAAAGATGTAACTTTGCACTCTGAAATGGAAATTTATCTTAAAACAGAAGACGAAATAGACCTGATGAGAAAGGCGAACCGACTGGTGGGTATGACACTCACGGAACTCGGAAAATGGATCAAACCCGGCGTCAGTACGCTACAGCTGGACAAGATTGCCGACGAGTTTATCCGTGACCATGGAGCCATTCCTACTTTCAAGGGCTTTCCGAATCCGTACGGTCCACCATTCCCGGGCAGCATCTGCACCTCGGTGAACGACTGCGTGGTGCATGGCGTACCTTCTGCCAACAAGATTCTCCGCGATGGTGACATCATTTCCATCGACTGCGGAACGACTCTCAACGGTTTCTGCGGCGACTCGGCTTATACTTACTGCGTAGGCGAAGTTGCTGATGAAGTGAAGGCTCTGCTCAAGACTACCGAAGAAGCTTTGTATGAGGCTATCAACAAGGCGGTGGTCGGTTCAAGGCTCGGAGACATCGGCTATACCGTGCAGCATTATTGCGAGAAGCGCGGCTATGGCATTGTTCGCGAACTGACCGGCCACGGCATTGGCAAGAAGATGCACGAAGATCCGCAGGTGGACAACTACGGCAGACGTCACACGGGAATACTTCTTCAGGAAGGAATGTGCCTTGCCATAGAGCCTATGGTAACGATGGGTGAGCGACATATATTCCTTAACGCAAAAGACCGCTGGGCTATACACACCAAAGACCGAAAGCCGGCAGCACACTTCGAACATACTGTCGTGGTAAGGCAGGGTAGGGCGGAGATTCTGTCGGTTCGCGATAGTCGCGAGGCTAAAGGCTTCTTACGACAATAGGTAATCATACTTATTACTTACTACTTATTACTTAACAACATAGTAATGGCATCATTAAAATCCCTTGTTAAAGATACGGCAATTTATGGCTTGAGCAGCATTGTTGGGCGCTTTCTCAACTATCTGCTTGTCATTGTCCATACTGATGCAATGCCACGTTCGAGTGGCGAGTATGGCATTATGACAAACATCTACTCGTATGTAGCATTGCTTTTTGTCATTCTCACATACGGCATGGAGACAACCTTCTTCCGCTTCATCAACAAAGAAGGTCAGAATCCGCAGAATGTCTATAGAACAGTACTGGCAATGGTGGGCTCAACGAGCACCTTATTTGTGCTTCTCGTGTTCCTTTTCCTTAATCCGATAAGCAGTTGGATGGGCTATGCCGATCGTCCGATGTACGCTGTCGTAATGGCTGTAGTCATAGCTCTCGATGCTTTCCAAGCCATTATTTTCGCCTATCTCCGTTATCAGAAGAAGGCTATAAAGTTTGCATCATTGAAACTGCTGTTCATCGCATTCAGCATTGC
>JAZRXS010000147.1:0-4940 GCA_045600325.1 Prevotella sp. | reverse complement strand
CCATTGAAACAATAGAACCCGTAGTAGAGTTTCTGCCCGATGTAAGAAACTTCCTTCTGGTCAGCCTTCTTCGCATCTTCAAGCACAAGTCGCTCTACTTCATCTACTTGTGAAGCGTCCGCAATAGCAAGACTATGGTAGATGTCAAGGTCGAAAGCCTCCATCTTCTTGCCTTTGACGAGAGTCTCTGTAACCTGCTTGTTGCCACGATACCGCCCGTCGAAGAGTTTGTTTATGTTCATGCCTTTCTGCCCGAAAGCGAGGGTAGGAAGTGCAAACATCATTATTATCAGTATCTTTTTCATAATGTAATCTTTGTTTTTGTTTTTTGGCCTTTAGCCTTTAGCTTTTAGCCTATAGCCTCAAGGCGCGAGCCTTGAACTATTCAAGAACACTTGCCATATCATCCAGTTGATTGAACATTGTCTGATCAGTGTAATCTGCAGCTTCACTGATGTCTTCCATCTGTCCTGTCATCTGTGCAAGTACTATTTTTTCGTTGCTTATCTTTTCTCCATTCACATACATCACGCAAGCATTATCTTCTTGATACTCAGCATACTTTATGCCGCCAAAAACGATAGCGAAGACGGCAATGGCAGCTGCGGCGAAACGGATGATGCTTCTATTTGAATGCGGAATGCGTGGTGCGTGATTCGTATTTGGTTGCGCATATTGCGAAAGCTTCCTTTCCATAGCAAACACTCCGAGCACAGCCTTTGCTTCTCGCACGTCGGCGGTGTCTTCTTCCGTCGTGGCGAGCATCTGCTTCAGCTGCTGCTCTTCCTGTTCGGAGAGAGTGCATTCGAAATATGCTTCTATTAATTTATGGATATCTTGTGTCATTTTGTCTGTAGTCTGTAGTTTGTTGCCTTTAGCTTTTAGCCTTTAGCTTTTAGCCTCAAGGCATTAGCCTTGAATTATAAATTTCCCTTACTGTCTTTCTCGCTCTTGAGAGAATCTTTCGCACATTGGCTTCGGAAGTGTCAAGCTCTTCTGCAATGTCTGCGAAGGAATAATCTTCGTAATCTCTCATCCAGAGCACCCGGCGTTGCGTCTCGTTCAGTTGGCTTTCTATGATCCGTTTTACCTGTTTGAAACGCTCTTCCGTTTCCTTTCCGTCATCAGCCTCAATGCGTTCTGTGCCAGAGAGTTGCGCGGAAGGATGGCGACTGGATTGCCGTTGGTAGTCGATGCTTATATTTTTCACCGTAGTCATCGCTATCTTCTCCAATTGCTGCTCATCGTCAGGGATCTTCGGATGCGTCCACAGTTTGCAGAAAGCATCCTGCAAAGCATCGTCTGCCGACTCCTGACCAGCAATGTTGCCAGCCGTCAGTCGCAGCCTTTGCCGCAAGTTTGAGAATATCGATATGAGTGAATTATTTGCCATCGTTTGCTTATATAACGACGAAGGTTAAAGTTTGTGACAAGAAAAACGAAAAATTTTTCAAAACACAGATTATATTAAACCGCAGATATTTTTGATAAACAAAGATTCTACCAAATTCTACCAAATACAAGTGCAGAGATTAGGTTGAATTAGGTTGAATCTTTGTTATAAATAAACACGCAAATCGTGAAAATCTTGCATCTATCATTGATTATTTTCTCCTTTTTCCTGAAAATAATAGTCTTATTTCAATAATGAATGTTATTTTGACAACTTTAGTTTGCAGTTTCCTTTAAAAAGTGTTAACTTTGCACGCGATTATTAGATTATAGAAAACAATTTATGGGTGCAAAGATTAGACATGACGGTGTTGTGAAAAGCATTAAGGGAAATGTTGTGCAAATTCAGTTTGTGCAGCAGTCTGCTTGTGCCCATTGCGAGGCTAAAGGCCATTGCAACGCTTCCGAAAGCAAGGAAAAGGTTGTGGATGTGGAATGCTCAAATGCCTCAAACTATAGCGTAGGCGACAATGTAGTAGTCATGGCAAACCAGAAAATCGGTTTTATCGCAGTGTTCTACGGAGCTGTTCTGCCGATGATCATTATGATGATTGCATCCATTGCAACGGCATTGATAACGAAAGACGAACTCCTGTCCGTATTTCTCGGCTTAGGTTCGTTGGCAGTGTATTTCATCTGCCTGACGTTCTTTAGGGAAAAGCTCAAGCAGACATTGAAGTTTGAACTTAGGGCATAAGGTATCTCGAAATCCCAACAACCAGAACTCTCGATAAATCGAATGATCGAAATTTTGAAACCTTGATAAAAATATAAACTAAAAACAATACATTATGGATCCAATTCTTTCAGCAGTACTCGTTCTTGGAGGCATCGGATTGGTGGCAGCAGTCATCCTTTTCGTGTGCTCAAAGAAGTTTGCTGTTTACGAAGACCCTCGAATCGCTCAGGTTGCTGAGCTTCTGCCGGGTGCAAACTGCGGTGGTTGCGGTTTCCCTGGTTGTTCGGGTATGGCTGATGCGCTCGTAAAGGGTGCTGATGCTGGTTCTCTCGACGGACTGATGTGTCCTGTCGGTGGTTCGGACTGCATGGGCAAGGTTGCTGACCTCCTCGGCATGGCTGTTGCCAATGGCGAACCAAAGGTTGCTGTCGTTCGTTGTAACGGCACATGTGAAAACCGTCCAAAGGTTGTGGAGTATAGTGGCTTGCGCACTTGTGCTGCAATGAACAGTTGCGGTGCTGGTGAGACTGCCTGCGCTTACGGATGTCTTGGCTGCGGCGACTGTGTTACAGCTTGTACATTTGATGCTATCCACATCAATGAGGAAACAGGACTTCCTGAGGTTGACGAAGAGAAGTGTGTTGCCTGTGGTGCCTGCGCTAAGGCTTGTCCACGCAACATCATCGAACTCCGCAACAAGGGTCCAAAGAACCGTCGCGTTTTCGTTAGCTGCGTAAACAAGGACAAGGGTGCTATTGCAAAGAAGGCTTGCGCTGCTGCTTGTATCGGTTGTGGCAAGTGTGCAAAGAACTGTAAGTTCGAGGCTATCACTGTCGAGAACAACGTGGCATACATCGACTTCACTAAGTGTAAGCTCTGTAAGAAGTGCGTTATGGAATGTCCAACAGGTGCTATCCACGCTGTAGGTTTCCCACAGAAGGCTGCCGCTGCTGCTAAGCCTGCTGCTTCTGTTGCCGGTGTCAAGCCAGCTGCAACCGCTGCTCCTGCAAAGCCTGCTGCTCCAAAGGCTGCTATCCCTAACATGCCTTCATACCCTGTTCAGGGTGCAAAGCAGGTGGCTAATCCACGTCCACTCGTAGTAATCAAGTATAACAAGAAATAATAGGAGGCTCGACATAATGAATGTAAAGACATTTAGAATTGGTGGTGTTCATCCAGAGGAGAACAAGATCACCCATGAAGTTCCTACAGTTGTTGCCGAACTTCCAAAGCAGGCCATCTACCCTCTCACTCAGCACATCGGTGCTCCTGCCAAGCCTATCGTTGCAAAGGGCGACAAGGTGAAGGTTGGTCAGATGATTGCAGAGGTTAGCGGCTTTATGTGTGCTAACATCCACTCAGGCGTTTCAGGTACAGTTCTCAAGGTTGACACTGTGCTTGATGCTGACGGTCGTCGCACTCCTGCTATTATTATTAATGTAGAAGGCGATGAGTGGGATGAGAAGATTGACCGCTCTGACAAGCTCGAAACTCTCGACCAGCACCCAGAACTCACACCGGAATCTATCATCGCAAAGGTGAAGGACGCTGGTATCGTTGGTATGGGTGGTGCACGCTTCCCTACTCACATCAAGCTTGCTCCTCCTCCAGGAAGCAAGGCAGAATGCGTTATCATCAACGCTGTAGAGTGTGAGCCTTACATCACTGCCGACTATCGTCTCATGATGGAGAAGGCTGACCAGATCATCGAAGGCACAAAGCTTCTCATGAAGGCAGCAAAGGTAGATAAGGGCTATATCGGTATCGAGGACAACAAGCCTGCTGCCATCGAACTTCTCGCTGACAAGTGCGCTTCAATTCCAAACATTGAGGTTGTTGCTCTCGCAAAGAAATATCCACAGGGTGGTGAGAAGCAGCTCATCGACGCTGTTATCCGTCGTCAGGTTCCTGCTCCTCCAGCACTCCCTATCCATGTAGGTGCTATCGTTCAGAACGTTGGTACTGCATACGCTGTATATGAGGCAGTTATGAAGAACAAGCCTCTCTTCGAGCGTTACACTACAGTTACTGGTAAGAAACTTGAAAAGCCAGGCAACTTCCTCGTTCGTATGGGTACTCCTTTCCAGCAGCTCATCGACGTTTGTGGCGGTCTTCCTGACGGCAACAACAAGGTACTCTCAGGCGGTCCTATGATGGGTAAGGCTGTTACAAACCTTGAAGTAGCTGTAGGTAAGGGTGTAAACTCTATCACGGTAATCTCAGGCGAAGAGGCTGTACGCAAGGAAGCTGATCCATGTATCCGTTGTGCAAAGTGCGTAGGCGCTTGTCCAATGGGTCTTGAACCTTATCTCCTTTCTACAGCAAGCGCAATGAAACTGTATGACAAGTGCGAAGAAGAGGACATCGTTTCTTGTATCGCATGTGGCTCATGCCAGTTCACTTGCCCTTCTCACCGTCCACTCCTTGACAATATCCTTCAGGGTAAGGGTGCTGTTATGGGTATCATTCGCGCACGTAACGCTAAAAAGTAAAGACCCACGACCTCCCCTACCCCCTCCACAGGAGGGGAAACCCACAAGGGGAGGCTTAAAGAAATTACCTTTTAAGGTTCGGTCTATATAATAAATTAATGTAAGACTTTTACCCCCATAATTAGCAAGTCTAATTAAAAAGTCCTCCCCCTGTGGGGGAGTTAGAGGGGGTCTTATATGGGAAAACTAATAGTTTCACTTTCACCACACGCACATTCTAACGACTCGGTCGAGAAGAATATGTACGGCGTTATTATTGCGTTGGTGCCAGCATTGCTCGCTTCGTTCTATTTCTTCGGACTGGGCTCTGCTGTAGT
>JAZRXS010000146.1:0-9264 GCA_045600325.1 Prevotella sp. | reverse complement strand
AGCCAAGGGCATGCCACGACAGTACGGACACTCGGCAGGAGTGGATACCGTCAGGAAGATTACGTCCGAATGTTCACGCCTCGGTGTGAAATACCTCACGCTATACACCTTCTCAACAGAAAACTGGAACCGTCCGGCAGAAGAGGTGGCAGCGCTCATGGACCTCGTGCTGAAGAATCTTGAGGACGAGATCTTCGAGAAGAACAATGTGCGCTTCCGCGTCGTCGGCGACACAGACCGCATACCGAAGATCGTCATGGACCGCATGCAGCAGACCATCGACAAGACCGTAAACAATACAGGCCTCACCATGGTGCTCGCCTTCTCTTACTCGTCAAAGTGGGAGATCACCTCTGCCATGAAGCAGATTGCACAGCAGGTGAAGGATGGCAGCATCAACCCTGAGGACATCACGGAGGAGACCATCTCGCAGAACCTCGCCACATCGTTCATGCCAGACCCAGAGCTGCTCATCCGCACCGGTGGCGAATGCCGCATCTCGAACTACCTCCTCTGGCAGATAGCATATTCGGAGCTGTACTTCACTGATGTCTATTGGCCAGACTTCGACGAGGCTGAACTCCATAAGGCAATAGACTCCTTCAACTCCCGCCAGCGCCGCTTCGGCAAGACGGGGGAGCAGGTATCCACCCCCCCAACCCCCCACAAGGGGGAGTAATGTCCCGAAAAAAATATTACAATGATAAAATCAATTCTTAAGAAGCTAACTTCCCTTATTCCCCCTTGTGGGAGGGTAGGGGGGTCTCTCCTGCTCTTGCTGTTCTCCGTAGCTGCCAGTGCCCAGGAAAGAATCGTCAATCCGGAGATTACGTATGCCGGCGACCCGAAGGAATACACCATCGGGGGCATTGCCGTCAGTGGTGTCGAAGGCTATGAAGACTACATGCTCACCGGCATATCAGGTCTTTCCGTGGGCGACCGCGTAGAGATTCCAGGCTCTCGTATCACGGAAGCCACCAAGCGCTATTGGCGACATGGACTCTTCTCAAAGGTTTCCATCGGTGTCGATTCCATCATCGGTGAGCAGGCGTTCATTCACATCCACCTCGCTCTGCGCCCGCGCGTGAGCCTTATTAATTATAATGGTGTGAAGAAGTCGGAGCGTGAGGACCTTGAGCAGAAGCTCGGTCTCTTGAAGGGTGCGCAGATTACGCCTAACATGATCAACCGTGCGAAGATCCTCGCGAAGAAATACTTCGATGACAAGGGCTACAAGGATGCGGAGATATTCATCCAGCAGCGTGAAGACCTTGCCAACAAGAACCATGTCGTGCTCGATGTTGACATCAACAAGCACGAGAAGAAGAAGGTGCGCCGCATCGTCATCGTGGGTACGGAGCAGCTCTCGGAAGGCAAACTCAAGGGTAACCTCTTCTCCAACGGTGGCTTCAAGAACCTCCACGAGGCTGGCAAGTTCGTGAACTTCTTCAAGAAGAAGAAATATACCCCTGAGCGCTTCAAGGAAGACAAGCAGAACATCATTGCAAAGTACAATGAGCTTGGCTACCGTGATGCGGAGATCGTGGAAGACAGCGTGTGGAATGCTGACGATAAGCACGTCAACGTGTTCCTCAGGATAAACGAAGGAAAGAAATACTATGTACGCGACATCACCTGGGTGGGCAATACTGTCTATAAGGCTGACCAGCTCGCTCGCCTGCTCGGTATGCAGAAGGGTGATGTCTATAACCAGAAGCTCCTCAACAAGCGACTCTCTGAAGACGACGATGCCGTGGGCAACCTCTACTGGAACAACGGCTACCTCTTCTATCAGCTCGTTCCGACAGAGATAAACATCGACGGCGACTCCATCGACCTTGAGATGCGCATCTTCGAAGGTCAGCCTGCTCACATCTCGCATGTGCGCATTGCCGGCAACGACCGTCTCTACGAGAACGTCATCCGTCGTGAGCTCCGTACAAAGCCGGGCGACCTCTTCTCAAAGGAAGCCCTCCAGCGTTCTGCTCGTGAAATGGCATCCATGGGACACTTCGACCCAGAGAAGGTCAACCCTGACGTGAAGCCAAACCCAGAGGATGGTACTGTGGATATCAACTGGGATCTTGAACAGAAATCGAACGACCAGATCGAGTTCTCGCTCGGTTGGGGACAGACGGGTCTCATCGGTAAGATCGGTCTGAAGCTCAACAACTTCTCAATGGCAAACCTCCTCAACAAGAACGGCGAGCACCGTGGCATCATGCCTATCGGTGACGGTGAGGTTCTCTCTATCGGTGGTCAGTCAAACGGTCGCTACTACTACTCTGGTAATGCTTCATACTCTACCAACTGGTTCGGTGGCAAGCGCCCTATACAGTTCACTGTCGGCGCATACTACTCACGAATGACGGACGTAAACAGTTCTTACTACAACAACGCCTACATGAGCAACTACTATAATTATTTTTATGGTTACGGAAGCCCATACAACTACGGCTACGAGAACTATTACGACCCTGACAAGTACATGTCGATGGTGGGTGCAAGCCTCGGTTGGGGTAAGCGTCTGCGTTGGCCTGACGACTACTTCCAGCTCACGGCAGAACTTTCTTACCAGCGCTATATGCTGAAGAACTGGAGCTACTTCATCGTGCAGAACGGTAACTGTAACAACATCAACCTCGGTCTTACACTCTCTCGTACATCTACCGACAACCAGCTCTTCCCACGTCGCGGTTCTGAGTTCATGGCTTCAGTACACATCACTCCTCCATGGTCAATGTGGCAGAAGAAAGACTATGAGCACCTGGCTACAAACCGTCAGTCGGAGACTTTCCAGCAGGAGCAGCAGGAGAAGTATCGCTGGATTGAGTACCATAAGTGGAAGTTCAAGAGCAAGACATACACAGCCCTCACTGGTGGCACCAAGTGTCTCGTGCTCATGACGCGTGCAGAGCTTGGTATCCTCGGTTCGTTCAACAAGTGGAAGAAGTCGCCATTCGAGACATTCTACGTCGGTGGTGACGGTATGAGTGGCTATTCTTACGGCTATGCAGAGGAAACGATCGCCCTCCGTGGTTACGACAACGGTGCGCTCACCCCTTCAAGCATCGGTTACACCGGTTACGCTTACGACCGCTTCACAGTAGAGCTTCGCTACCCATTGCTCCTCGGCAACACCACTATCTACGGTCTTGCCTTCGCGGAAGCAGGTAATGCGTGGACAGAGCCAAAGAGCTTCAACCCTCTCGACATGCGTCGTTCGGCAGGTGCCGGCATCCGCATCTTCCTCCCAATGGTCGGCCTCATGGGTATCGACTGGGGCTACGGCTTCGACAAGACACCAGGCACTGACAAGATCTCAGGCGGCCAGTTCCACTTCATACTCGGACAGGAGTTCTAAGGAAGTATAAAGTTTAAAGTATAAAGTATAAAGTATGATTACCTTTGTTGGATGAGGCAAGGGTAATCATATTTTTTTTAGTAATCTTAAACAAAACCTACGAACTTCTGCACTTTTCCTACGAAGCCTATTGCACAGTATATAAAAACATCGTACCTTTGCACCGTCAAACAACAACAATGGCGCCAAAAGTTGAAGAGAGACACACAACATTTCTTATTTGCCGATTTCGGCTTAACACACACAACAACCAAGACTCCGAGGCCTGATACGAGTCCTCCCTACACACACAATAGGGAGTTAACAGGGGCACACAACAACTATGATCCGTTATTACAAGTACCAGAATCATTCCAACATCGAGAAGGCGAAGAACAAGTGGTTCCTCCGCGTAAAGAATGGCGAGCAGATCGACCTCGACGCTCTCGCAGCACACATGGCAGCACACAACACTCCTTACAGCAAGGGTAGCATCAAGGGCGTACTTACCGACATGGTAAACTGCGTTAAGGAGCTTCTCCTCGACGGCAAGACCGTAAAGATCGGCGACCTCGCCATCTTCTCTCTCGGCATCCACTGCGTAGGTGCAAACGAGCCAGAGGAGGCTACTGTGGCAAACATCCGTGGCTTCTCTTTCAATGCCCGCGGCACTGGTCAGCTCGCTCCACGCAAGCTCGTCAACGAGGTTAAGTTCAAGGAGCTCGACGCTTATTCGCTTTAGTTCGCTACGCGAGGCTAATGGCTTGTTCGCTATGCGAGGCTGAAAGCTAAAGGCTAAAGGCTGAAGGCTCAGATGATGTCTCAAGTGTGATTATGCCCGGCGGTTTTCCGTCGGGCTTTTTCTTTCCCTCTTTCCTAATTTCCCTCTTTCCCAATTCTCTTCTTTCCGCCCTTTTTCTCAAAAAAATACGGATAATATTTGCTATGTGAAAAAAAAATACTACTTTTGCAGTCGCAAACCTTTAATATATACTATATATATGAAACAGACACTTCCCGTAATGACCAAAGATAAGCTCGGATGGCTCGTGATGTACTTGATGAGCAAGCCGCACGGCGTTTTGTTTAAGGATATCCAGGAGCAATGGAGAAAGAACCTTCCAGAGGATAAGCGTGGCAAGGAACTGCAGTATCGTACGTTCCACAACTGGTGCAACTACCTGGAGGCTGGCGGGCAGTTCTATATCGAGACCGACAAGAAGGAGAACACCTACCACCTGCGCAAGAAAGAGTATGCTGAGGACGACAAGATTTCCATCGACGTGATCAACTATTCGCTCGTTGACTATGGCAAGATCCGTCGTGCCATGGACAACCAGATGATCCGCGACCGCATCGTAAACGAGCCGCAGATAGAGTCGGAAGAGAACCTCGACCTCATATCTACGGCAATGCGCGAGAACAAGGTACTGCGCATCTGCTACGAGAAATTCGGTGATCAGGACGGCTATGAGATGGAAATCCACCCTTACGCGCTGCGTCTTTGCCAGCGTCGTTGGTACCTGCTCGCCTGGAGTCCGGAACGAAAGGGCATGCGCACTTACGCCATCGACCGACTTCCATGCTGCACGATACTGAGAAAGAAGTTCAAGATGAAGAAGGGCTTCGATGCGGAAGAGTACTTCAAGGACTGCGTCGGCGTGTTCACAGGAATAACGGAAGAGGAGAGAACCCCTACTCTTGTAGTGCTGAAGGCAACCAAGCGTCAGGCGGAATATCTCCACACACTCCCTCTCCATCAGTCGCAGGCGGTCATTGCGGAAGAGTCGGAGCATACGGTGTTCTCTTACCAGCTCCTCCCTACCGACGAACTCGTGTCGCGCATCCTTGCCATGGGCGACCAGGTGGAGGTGGTGGCTCCACAGATGCTGCGCGACAAGATGAAGCAGAAAATTTGCACACTACAGAACATGTATGGGTAGTATTGCGTGCCGATACGGCGAAAACCCTCAATTTCTTGACTATGAAAATTGAAAATTGAAAAGTCTTGACAATCAAGTTCTTAACGGAAGAGACTATGAAAATTTTTGGCTTTTCCGAAAAAACCGATTACTTTCAGCTTGAAAATAATCGGTTTTTTATTTGCTTGTTTGCGAAACAATTCATAAATTTGCAGCACAAAAAATACAAATATGCAATATTATTACATTATATAAACCTATATAAAAATGAAAGATTTTCCTAATATCAACCCAAACGACCTGGAGCCAATGAAGAACGATCTGCTCAGTATGCTGCAGAAAATTCAGGAGAACCAGTATTGTATCATGAAGGAAATAGAGGATATGAAGGGAGCTTATTCTAAAAAGGAGAATATTATCATTGCCGACTCGCCTCTAAAGTTGTTCATCAATGACGGAGAATGCCTCAGACAGTTCATCGAACGCCTCAAGCTATGCACCACAACAAGGGAATGGGCTATGTTGGCGGTCTATCCGCTGTATGAGGAAGAGTTTCTGAAGGTGGAGGTAATCCACTCCAGAAGATTCATTGAGGCTACCATCGAATACTGCACAAACATAAGGAAAGCCAACTACGAAACACTTCGCAAGCAGCTTGCCAACTGCAATTTCCCGAAATAATCCGTCGTTGGGCATTGCGGAAACCGATGTCTTTTCCACCAACTGTCCAATTTCTTCCATCAGCGTTCCAGCCCCTTGCCGGAACGCTTTTTTATTGCTACCTTTGCACTCGGAAACAAGAGTTCCGTTACACACACATCATCATTCAACTTTCGCTTGCGAAACTATTACACACAACAATCATTATGTACAACCCAGAACAACTTATCATGAACTGCATTGACAGCCTCAATGCCCTTGTCAAAATTGACGAAAACCGCAACTATAAGTACGTTGAAAACTATGAGGAACGTCGCCGACAGATATGGCGCACCATGGCTTGTCCGACGAACTATCTATGGAGAGCCAGGACAGCCGAAACGCCTATTCGGAAGGTGACAGCTTTTTTCTACGTCAACAGCAGAAGATTATAAAATATCACACAACAATCACACTATTATCACACAACAATCACATTATTATCACACAACAAACACACAACCAATGAGTCTGACTAAAAACTTTACACTTGCTGAGATGACACGCTCAGAAACAGCTGCCAGAATGCATATCAACAACGAGCCTGGCACCATCCCAACGCTGTATCTAAAACAACTTTGCGAGAACATCCTCCAGCCGCTCCGCAACGCCTATGGCAAACCGGTCATCGTAAATTCCGGCTTCCGATCGCAGGAACTGAACACTGCCATCGGTGGCGCACGAAACTCGCAGCACATGCTCGGACAAGCGGCAGACATAACCGCGCAGTGTAACACCTCCATGGAGGACAAGCGTGCTGCCAACAAGAAGCTCTTCAATCTGATTGTCGCCATGGAACTGCCCTTCGACCAACTCATCGACGAGAAGAAATTCTCTTGGATCCACGTGAGCTTCGGACCAAGGAACAGAAGACAGATTCTGCATCTGTAGTAATCTTGGGAGGTGTCCTGCCCTCAGGACACCATCCATCAGTAAATGTAATATTACCTTTTTTAACTATTGGTGCGTTGAGGGCAACGCACCTCCCAAATGAAAACTATGAACACAACAACAATCCAAAACCCACAAAACAAGTTCGACTGGATGAAGTTCATCATCGGACTCCTCTCAGCGCTCCTCGGAGCTCTCACCGCATCTGCTGCTGTAGCCATCAGTCCCCTCTCAAACCTCTGCTGACAACAATTCTACTGGCAAAGTGCAATATTTCAGTAATTTCTTCGTATATATTAATAGAGCCAAAGATGTAGGGCGAGGATTTCCGAGCCGCCTTTCAATGATTCCGCGCAGAAACGGCTCGGAAATCCTCGCCCTACATTATCCCCACAAAACTATTGTTAATCTCCCTCCCCGCTCGGGGAGGGTCGGGGTGGGGCTTCGGGTCTTGGCTTACACTACCTCGTAGCCTGCATCTGCCACGGCCTTCTTTATGGCTTCGAGGTCTAAAGAACAGTCTTCATTTGCCGTGATGATGGCTGTTTTTGCAATATGGTCAACAACTGCCGACTTCACCCCAGCCACAGCTTCTATTGCACCCTGAGCATTCTTTGCGCAGTGAGAGCAGTTCATGCCTTCGATGGTGATAACGACCCCCTCCGGCTCCCCCACAAGGGGAGTGTCCAAAGCAGTGGCCTCTGTGCGGGGATTGTCCTCCCCCTGTGGGGGAGTTAGAGGGGGTCTGTGGCCCAACGTGTGCCAGAGAGCTCTTGCAAGCAATGCAAGGAACAGCACGCTGCAGCCAGTAGCAAACCATGATGTCTCTTCTTCCGCATGGCAGCAGGCATCCATAGTATGAGCGCCTGTAACTGCAAACCACTCATGAGGGAGCAGATAGTCAATGCCGAGGCCGAAGAGGATGGCACCAATAACGATAGATGTAATGTATATAGTCATCTGCTTCTTGCCAAACGCCTTGTTGATGACGAGCATAGAGGCAGAATTGATTGCCGGACCAGCCATGAGAAGTACGAGTGCTGCACCTGGTGTCAAGCCTTTCATCATAAGTGAGAGTGCGATAGGGATGGATCCTGTAGCACAAACATACATCGGAATGGCAATGGCAAGCACGATGAGCATGTTGACGAAAGGATAGTCCTTCAGCGCATCGAAGAAATTATCTGGCACTGCAACAGTAATGATAGCCGCAATGAGCAAGCCTACAGCAAGCCATTTGCCCACGTCTTCAAGGAGTTCGCCGAAAGCATAGCCGAGAGCCTTCTTCAGTCCATTAAGACCCCCTCTGACTCCCCCACAGGGGGAGGATTCTGCGCGGGAAGTTCCCTCATATTCGTCATTATGGCTATGATTGTGGCTATGTTCGTCATCATGACAGCCGCAGCTGCATCCAACCTTCACCACTCCGTCATCTTCGCAGTGGCATTCTCCGTCATCTTCGCAGTGACATTCTTCGCTGCGCAGTCCTCCCCCTGTGGGGGAGTTAGAGGGGGTCGAGCTCATAAGTTTGTCGGTAGCAATACCGCCGAAGATGCCTGTCACGAGAGCCGCGATAGGACGGACGATAGCAAAAGGCAAGCCGAGCACGGAATATGTAGCGAGTATGCTGTCAACACCTGTCTGCGGAGTAGATATAAGGAATGATGTGCATGCGCCACGCGATACGCCTGCACGACGGAGACCTACCGTTGTTGGAATAACTCCGCATGAGCAGAGTGGCAACGGAATGCCGAGCAATGTTGCATTAAGAACGCTGCGGAATCCCGGACGTGCCATGTGCTTTGCAATGAGTGTCTGTGGAACGAAAGCGTAAAGCAGTCCGGCGATGAAGAAACCGAGAAGAAGATAAGGCGCCATGTCGAGGACTATCGCCCAAAGTGAATCAAAGAATGTTAACAATGTTTCCATATTTTTGAAGTGTTAAGTCAAAAGTATTAAGTATAAAGTATGATTACCTTCTTACTTAGGAGTATTGAATTATGAAGTTTGAATTCAAGGATGATTTCAGTTTACAAAGCTAATCATACTTTATACTTAATACTTTATACTTTATACTTAAAGTTGATTTTCCGGGTGCAAAGTAACACAGATTCTGCCGCAACTCAGTTGCAAAGTGCGGGTCTCTTACGCGTATATATAATGTGTATTTGCAAACTTGACATAGCAATATCGTTGGCAATCTCACTTTTCTTTGCCTAAATAATACTATTTTTAGTGCGGAGTTGTGTTATTTTTGCCAAAAAAGTATTACTTTTGTAGCATAATAATAACTAACATAAAATGGAAAATAAAACTTTCGGCTACTTTGATGACGCTGCTCGTGAGTATGTCATCACCAATCCTCAGACTCCGTTCCCATGGATCAACTACCTTGGTAACGAGGATTTC
>JAZRXS010000145.1:0-8214 GCA_045600325.1 Prevotella sp. | reverse complement strand
GGACAATAGGTTGCTCCTCGTCGTTGGCAAAGATGGACAAAGAGGAGAGGAGTGTGAGGGTTATAAGGAGGAGTTTGTGCATGGGGATAGTGGGATATATATCCGCTTAAATTTTACGAGTGATTTTACGGATATTTTACGTTCTATTAATCTTTGTGAAACCAACGAAGATGAGAAGCACGATGTTCATCATCAGCGCATAGATGATGGCTGGGATGGCGAAAGTGCTGTCGTTGAAGATGAATGGGCTTGAAGCAATGGCTATAGCCTGTGCTGCGTTCTGCATACCGACCTCAATGACGATGGTCTTCTGCTCCTTGCCGTTGAGCTTTGTGGCCTTTGAAAGCAGCCAACCGCCACAGATGGACACGAGGAGAAGGGCTGTCACGCTGAGTCCGAGCACTGCGAAGTTGTCGGCAATGGTAGCCCTGTGCTGTACGAAGTATGCTCCGGCGAGGAAGACGAGTGCCGGGAAAGCGAGCTTTGAGAGCACCTTCTCTATCTTCGCAGCAGCATTGCTTGCGTACTTCTTCACGGTCATGCCGACGGCTATAGGCACAAGCATCAGAAGAATGTTCTGCACGAGGAGCTGACCGATAGGGAGATGTATCTGCAAGCCAGCGCTTTCGGCGAACGAAACTGCTATGCCGAGAACGACAGGAATGGTGAAGAGCGTGATGATACTGCTGATAGCCGTGAGCGAAACAGACAATGGCACGTCGCCTTTCGCAAGCATGGAGAATATGTTCGATGATGAACCGCCAGGGCAACAGGCAATGAGCACAAGACCTACAAAGAAAACACTCTGAAGTCCTGTGAGCCAGGCAATTGCGAAAGCTACGAGGGGAAGGAGAATGATCTGTCCGGCAAGACCTACGAGTATAGGTTTCGGACGCTTTGCAAACATCTTGAAATCGTCAAGGCTAAGGGTCAAGCCGAGGTCGAACATCAAGATTGTTAGGATGGGAAGTACAATGAAAAGACTATTCATAAGGGTTAAAGTATAAAGTATTAAGTATTAAGTATAAAGTATGATTACCTTTTATGCAGAAAGATTGAAGTGTGAAGCATAATGCATGATTGTTTAGTGTAATCATACTTTATACTTCACACTTTATACTTCATACTTCATTCTTACAATACGCGCTGGAACTTCTCAAGAAACTCCTGGGCTTCTGCCATAGAAAGGCAGAGAGGTGGGAGGAGGCGGAGTGTGTTTGTGCCTGCGCAACCTGTGAAGCAGTGCTCGTTGAAGAGGAGGTTTGAGCGGAGCTCCTTGTATGGTTCTACGAGTTCGATGCCAATCATAAGGCCGCGACCACGAACTTCCGTAATCTTGTCAGGGTGAGCAGCTTGGAGCTTCTTGAGTTCTGCGATGAGGAACTCGCCAACCTTGTTTGCATTCTCGACGAGATTCTCCTGCTCGATGACGTCAAGAACGGCGAGGGCTGCTGCACAAGCGAGGTGATTGCCGCCGAATGTTGTGCCGAGCTGTCCATAGACAGGTTTGAGGTCTGGTGAGATAAGCACGCCACTCATAGGGAAACCGTTGCCGATGCCCTTTGCCACAGTGATGATGTCTGGCTGAACATCAAGCCACTGATGCGCGAAGAACTTGCCCGAACGACCGTAGCCGCACTGGATCTCGTCGCAGATGAGTATTGTGCCGTGAGCCTTGCAGACCTTCTGGAGCTCCTGAAGGAAGCTTGCCTCTACCATCTGAATGCCGCCAACACCCTGGATGCACTCAATGATACAAGCGCATACATCGTCTTTTTCGATTTCCTTCTTCCATGCCTCAATATCGTTGATAGGAAGGTAAGTGACATGCTTTCCGTCATTGATTGGCGCAATGATCTTAGGATTGTTTGTCACCTCTACGGCGAGGGATGTGCGACCGTGGAAAGCCTTCATAGCAGAAAGCACGCGTGTGCGACCGTTAGTGAATGAAGCGAGCTTGAGAGCGTTCTCGTTAGCCTCAGCACCAGAGTTCACGAGGAAGAGCTGGTAGTCCTCATAGCCGCAAGCCTTGCCAAGGCGTTCTGCGAGCTGCTGCTGGAGCTTGTTCACAACAGAGTTGCTGTAGAAGCCGAGCTTGCCAAGCTGGTCGGTAAGCATTTCCACATAATGAGGGTGGCAATGACCGATGCTTATTACTGCATGACCGCCGTAGAGGTCAAGATATTCAGTGTCGTTCTCGTCCCAAACGCGGCAACCTTTACCGCGAACGATGTTGATTGGGAATAGTGGATAAACGTCGAAAAGTTTCATTTTTGCGTAGTATTATTTAATATAATGAAGCGCAAAATTAATAAATCTCTGATAATCAGCAAAGTATTTTTCCGTCTTTCTTTTTGGTGTTTTGGAAATATTGACTAATTTTGCATCTGACAAAACAAAAGATTGCCAATAATTAAGTACACATAATTATTTTTACAATGACGAACACGAATTTTACAAATAACATGAATCCAAGTTGTAACTGACACAAATTACCATCTTGCCACGGTCGGTTTATGACAAAAAACTTTGCGTATGATACATTTTCGTAGATAAAAACATGTATCATACGCATATTTTCATAAGAATTGCTAACTTTGCGTTCTATTATTGCCAAAAACAAAAAGATTTCATAAAATGAAAAAGCTGTTTTTAACGCTATTGACTCTATCTTTCGTCATCGGTGCTGCCGCCGACGACACTACCGTTATCGACAACGGCGAGAAAGTGACATTCAACGAGAACAAGGACAACATGAACCTTTACCTCAAGAATGGCAGCGCATGGTCGGGCAATGTTTCGCTTACAAAACCTTTCGGAAAGAAGGTTACGGTAGATTTCGGCGAACTGCACTTCAACTTCAACAACAGTTCATCAAACTATGCGAGCATAGATGTGCCTATCGTACTCAACGAGAACGCTATACTGAGCGTCTATACCTCTCGCTACACCTACTGGATGTCGCCTGTTTCGGGCAATGGTATCGTGAACATCTACGGCGGTGGTGAGCGTGCATACGCTGGCAATGCGAAGAACGCGGCTATACCTGACTGGACAGGATTCACGGGAATAGCAAACGTACTTCCCGACAAGAGCGTCATAGGCAGTTGTGGCTTCTATGGTCTTGTGCTAAACGCTCCGAAGACTTTCTATCCGGATGACGTGGAAGGCGGCTTGAACGAGGGCAGATACAACAACATGTTCGAGCATGCTACGCTCCACATCACCAACGGTGCCACCGTAGCAACAGAGAACGGCAACCGCGCACTCCGTATCGGTCGCCTTGAGATGGAGGACGGTTCCGTGCTCAAGGGTTACTACAAGAGCGGCACAGCGAAGTCTTATTACATCGTTGGCGGCGACGGCACGAACTCCACTCTCTATGGAAAGTTCGCTCCTGAGAGCGGCGACCTTCTCGGCTTCGTCAAGGAGGGCAAGGGTATTTACACCATTGCCGGCAAGCAGAACGCCATAACAGGTGGCATCCGCGTGATGGAAGGTGCTGTCTATGTGGATGGTAACACCGGTGTTGCCACATCTGGTGCCACTGCTACGGTTTGTCCGAAGGCCATGCTCGGTGGTATCGGCACCATAGATGGCGAGGTGGCTATATACGGTAATCTTCGCCCAGGAAACGACGAGATGGGTACACTGAACATTGGCACAGCAAGCAAGAAAGCCAACGTGCTCCTGGCTCCTTCAGCAGTATTGTACTTCCGTATCGGTGCAGAGGGCAATGATATGCTCAACGTTAATGGTAGTATGCAGTGGACAGGAAAGAACTATGACTTTACTGCAAGCTCAGGAATGCCTGTGATAAAGCCGATAATCTCCGATGACCTTGAATATGTTCCGGGTGCGGAATATGTTCTCACAAAGTCGCTCGCAGCAGCAACTGACGGAAATGACGACGGCATAAACCGAGGCTTCTGCATAGCAAACCCTGACCCAGAGAAATGGAACGTGATCAAGAAATCGGATACAGATGGCTATGAGTATTATGTGCTCAAGGCAGAACCTTCCACTAATCCTAACGACATCGCTTACAACTTCGATGAATTTGAAGAGGACGATGATGACATAGAGTACAATCTTGCTGACTTTGACTTCACAATGAAGAGCGACCGCAAGATGATAAAGTACTATGCCGACCTTGTTGGCAAGAAGGTTGGTGTGGCTGTGCCTGTTTACAAGATGAGCATCAATGACCCAAATAACTCTCGTACCAAGGCGATTACGACAAACTTCAACATCTGTGTGGCTGAAAACGAGATGAAGCCTGATGCGCTCCAGCCTAACCAAGGACAGTTTGATTTCTACAATGCCGACAAGCTTGTAGATCTTGCACAGGCAAACAACATGCTCCTTCGCGGTCATACCCTTGTTTGGCATCAGCAGAATCCGGCTTGGATAAGCTCTGACGGCAAGAAGAACGACAAGAACTGGACTCGCCAGCAGGCTCTCGACATCATGAAGAACCACATCACAACAGTCATGAAGCACTTCAAGGGCAAGGTCTGCGAATGGGATGTTGTGAACGAAATGCTTGATGACGACCAGAGCATCGTGCGCACAAACCCTGACGGCTACAACCTCCGCTCAAACGTTTGGTTCAAGGCTATCGGCGAGGATTACATCGACTCTGCCCTCGTCTATGCTCATCGTGCTGACCCGGAGGCTAAGCTTTACATCAACGAATATGGCGTGGAGATGTACGGAAGTGCTAAGACTGAGGCTTACTTCAACCTCGCAAAGCGTCTTCTCAAGAGCGGCATTCCATTGAATGGTGTTGGTCTTCAGTGCCACCTCTCTGTTGGCGAACTCAACGAGAAGAGATTTGACGCCAACGTAGCACGCTATGCTGACCTCGGCATCAACTGCATTGTGACCGAACTCGACATGTCCATAAAGGACTTCAGCGATCCTGACCACTACAACCGCCAGGCTCTTGAATACTACAAGATAGTGAAGACCATGCTGAAATACGACCACTTCCCACACCTCATCATCTGGGGCGTAACGGACGATCTCTCATGGCGTGGCGGCGAACCTCTGCTCTTCGACAGCAGTGTCACAAAGAAGCCTGCATATTGGGCTATCCGCAACACCATCCGCGACTTCTACACTTCTGATATAGAGAGCCCTCGAGACAATTCTGCATTCTGCAATCTGAATTCTGCATTATATAACCTCAGCGGTCAGCGTGTAGGGAATGACTACAAGGGCATCGTAATCTCTAACGGAAAGAAATATTTGAAGAAGTAAAGAAAACTAAAAGTAATAATACCTCCGTACACAATTGGTGCGTTGAGGGCAACGCACCTCCCAAGCCATGCGGATAGCGTCATTGCAATAATATTAATAATATCAATAATCCACTAAACTACCTTCACCCACCAAGGCTATTTACTCCCTCCCAAGGGAGGGTTGGGGTGGGGCTCCTTATGAAAAAACTACTCTTAACCTTAATTGCTCTCCTTGCGCTCACAGCAGCACAGGCGAAAGTTGATCCGAAATTCTACATCTTCCTCTGCTTCGGACAGTCTAACATGGAAGGTGCTGCTCGTCCTGAACAGATGGACAAGGAGAATGTTGACCCACGCTTCAAGCTCATGGCTGCCGTTGACAATCCTGAACTTGGTCGTAAGATGGGCGAATGGAGCACAGCTGTTCCACCTCTCTGCCGCCCGGGCAATGGTCTTACTCCTGCCGACTATTTCGGTCGCGAAATGCTCAAGCATCTTCCAAAGGACGTGAAGATTGGTATTGTTCACGTGGCTATCGGTGGTATAGACATCCGTGGTTTCATGCCAGACTCTGTAGCCAACTATATCCAGCGTGCTCCAGGATGGATGAAGGGTATGCTCAAAGCTTACGATGACAACCCTTACGAGCGCCTTGTAACTCTCGCAAAGAAGGCTCAGAAGGACGGTGTCATCAAGGGTATTCTCATGCACCAGGGCGAAACAAACTCTGGCGACCCTCGTTGGGCAGGTTGGGTAAACGATGTTTACACTCACCTTCTCAAGGACCTCAACCTCAAGGCAAAGAATGTTCCATTGCTCGCAGGTGAGGCTGTTCACGAGAATCGTGGCGGTATCTGCGCTGGCATGAACCCAGCCGTAAACGACCTCTATAAGACTATCCCTACTGCTCATGCGGTTTCTTCAAAGAGCATTACTTGTGCAGCTGACCACCTTCACTTCGATGCTGCTGGCTATCGTGAGCTCGGTCGCCGCTATGCTTACGTAATGCTCCCTCTCATGGGCGTGAAGGTTGATCCAAAGGACGAAACTCACGACCCAGAGTCTGTAGGCGAAGGCTTCGGCACCGTGGCTTCTACAGTTGTTCCTGCTGCTGAATGGCCAAAGGTTGACGACCAGAACCGCGCCACTTTCGTGCTTCCAAAGAACGAGGCAAAGAAGATGATTCTCGACATCTGCAACAAGAAGTATGAGATGAAGAAGGCGTTCGACGGCTCTTGGCGCGTGACAACAGACCCTCTCGTAGAAGGTTTCCACTACTATTTCGTAGAGGCAGACGGTTTCCGTGCCGTTGACCCTAACTCTCAGGCATTCTACGGCTGCGGCTTGTTCGCTGGCGGTATTGAGATTCCTGAGAAGCCAGAGGTAGCTGCTTACTATACATATAATATGAATATCGAGCACGGACAGGTTCGCGAATGCTACTACCACTCAGGCATCGAGCAGGGTCCACGCCGCTGCTACGTCTATACTCCAGCAGAATACGAGAAGAACCCTAACAAGCGTTACCCAGTGCTCTATCTCCAGCACGGTATGGGTGAGGACGAGACAGGCTGGCACAACCAGGGTCACATGGCGTTCATCATGGACAATGCCATCGCTGAAGGTCGTGCAGTGCCAATGATTGTTGTTATGGACAACGGCAACTGCAGCTACTCATTCGGTGCTAAGCGTGGCGAGTCTATGCAGGAGTTCGGTGCTTCTTTCACTCCAATCATGCTCACTGAGCTCATCCCTTACATTGACAAGACATTCCGCACACTCACTGACCGCGAGAACCGCGCTATGGCTGGTCTCTCTTGGGGTGGCAAGGAAACATTCGACATTGCTCTCACAAACCTTGACAAGTTCTCATATATCGGTGCATTCTCAGGTGCTATCTTCGGTGTAAGCGAGCAGAGCCTTGACAAAGTTTACAACGGTGCTTTCGCTGATCCAGCAGCCTTCAACCAGAAGGTTCACGCTCTCTTCATCTCTATGGGTTCTGAAGAGAACTTCCAGTGCAAGGCTATGTCTGAGATGCTCACAAAGCGTGGCATAAAGAACACTTACTACGGCTCTCCAGGCACTCACCACGAGTGGCTCACATGGCGTCGTAGCCTTAACGAGTTCATCCCACTGTTGTTCAAGTAAACAAGTCCCCATTTCAAAATGTAGGGCGAGGATTTCTGACCCGCTCCCATCGGCGAATCATTGATAAACGGCACGGAAATCCTCGCCCTACAACGTAAGAAATAACTACTAAACCTTACCAAAAATGAAAAGAATTATTTTGTGCGCAATGATGGCGGTTTGTGCTATTGGCATGATGGCACAGAAGAACGTTAAGAGCGCAGTCACTTTCGACACCTACGAATGGGACTTCGGCAACATCGACGCTGCCAACGGCGCTGTATGCCACACATTCACATTCAAGAACAACAGCAAGAAGGCTGTGAAGGTGGGCAAGATCATTCCAAGTTGCGAATGCATCACGGTAAGACCGCTCTCAAAATCTACGCTTACCTCAACAAGCATCACTGAAGATGTGCAGCCGGGAAAGACTGCCCAGGTGATGGTAGTCTTCAATCCAAAGGATTCTGAAGGCAAGACTTACCGCAGTGTCGAACTTCTTGACACAGAAGGCAATACTCTCGGTTCACTCACAGCAAAAGCTAACGTCTCTACATCCCCCCGTTCGGGGGGACAGAGGGGGGCTTACCCTTACCTCAACACAAACCACTCTAACGAGGAGCGCGTGGAGAACCTTATCTCACTGCTTACTCCACAGGAGAAGGTCGGTCTGATGATGAACAAGTCGGTTTCTGTTGACCGTCTCGGCATTCCTTCTTACAACTGGTGGAGCGAGGCTTGTCACGGTGTGCGCCAGGGCGGTTACACAGTCTATCCGCAGCCTATCGGTATGGCAGCAGCGTTCAGCGAGAAGCTCGTCTATGACGTGTTCTCAACA
>JAZRXS010000144.1:0-4863 GCA_045600325.1 Prevotella sp. | reverse complement strand
GTGCATTATGTTGCAATACTCAGGATCTCCGCCAAGAATATCTGGGATAATCTTGCAGAAAGCCTTTGGATAAAGACCTTTGTCGATGTTCTTGATAGCGTTGTGAACATCTTCTTTCGCAGCAGATACGCCGCGAAGCATGTATCTATTTGTACTCATTTTCGTGGTTTTGCCCAGCGGAAAAGCGCCGGTGACTGTGGTTATAACCGGCGTTAACGCCGGGAAGGGTGGCTTTGCTCGGCGGAAAAACGCCGGGAAGGGTGGCTATTTGCGGATGCCGTTCCAGAACTCCCAGCTGGCGAAGGCTTGGAGGAGGAGCATTTCAAGGCCGTTCTTGGTCTTTGCGCCGTACTTTGCTCCGTTCTTCATGAAGAGAGTCTGGTCAGGATTGTATATGAGGTCGTAGAGGATGTTGTGGTTGTCCATTGCCTCGTAAGGAAGATTTGGGCATTCGTCAGTGTGAGGATACATGCCGCAAGGTGTGCAGTTCACGATGACATTGTATTCCTTGATGACCTCTGGGGTGATTGATTCGTATTGGATGGTGCCCGGACGTTGGTAACGGCTTACATAGACAGGTTCCAATCCAAGCTGCTGAAGGCTGTAGTACACGGCTTTCGATGCACCGCCAGTGCCAAGTACGAGAGCCTTCTTGTGGTAAGGCATGAGCATCGGTTTGATGCTGTCAGTGAAGCCGATGCAGTCGCTGTTGTAGCCAGTGAGGATGGTCTTGCCGTTGGTATTTTCTACCTTGATTACGTTCACAGCTCCGATGGCGCGTGCTTCTGGACTTACATGGTCAAGAAACTGCATAACCTTCTCTTTGTAAGGGATGGTTACGTTCAAGCCTTTGAGCTCGGGATTCATGGCAAGAATCTCGAGGAAGTGGTCGATGGAAGGAATCTCAAAGTTGAGATACTCGGCGTCAATGTTCTCGTTCTGGAATTTCTCGTTGAAATAGCCTTGTGAGAAGGAGTGGCCGAGAGGATAACCGATAAGTCCGTATTTGTCCATGATGTTTATGCTTTTGACCGGCGTTAACGCCGGGAAGAGTTGCTTTTAGCTGAAAGCGAAACTTTCGGGAACAATGGCTTTGAAACCGAAAGCGAAACTTTCGGGAACGGTGGCTTTTAGACCGAAAGCAGAACTTTCGGGAACTGTGGCTGCTTATTTCTCTATGATGTAGAGGGTGCAGATGCCGAAGGTGAGGCGCTTGAAGGTAACACGGGAGAAGCCGGCTTTCTTTACGATTTCTGTCATGACCTCGCCTTGCGGGAAGGCTTCGATGGAATGAACGAGATAATCGTAGGAGCCTTTGTTGTTGGCTATCATGCGACCGAGAAGCGGAAGTACCGTGTGGGCGTATATCCTGTAGAGCTGTTTCATTGGGAAAGAAACTGGCTCTGAGAGTTCAAGTATTCCGAACACGCCCCCAGGTTTCAGCACTCTATGAATTTCAAGCAATGCAGCATCGAGGTTCTCGAAGTTGCGAATGCCGAAGGATGTGGTGATGATGTGGAAAGAATCCTCGGCGAATGTCATCTTCGTCGCGTCTTCGTAGCTGAAGGAAACAACGTCCGAAAGACCCTCCTTCTCCACCTTTTCCCTGCCTACAGCCATCATTCCTTCCGAGATGTCAACGCCTTTCACGGATTTCGGATTCAGCTTCTTTGCTTCAAGGATGGCAAGGTCGCCGGTTCCTGTAGCGATGTCCAGAACCTCCGCGCCTCCATTCTGCTTTTCTGCATACGGAGCAATGCTGCTGATGAGTTTGTTCCGCCAATAACGGTCGATGCCAAGCGACATGAAATGGTTGATCTTGTCGTATGTTTTGGCAATGCTGTCAAACATGCGAGTCACCTGTTTGCCCTTGGTTTCAGAGCTGTTGTATGGCAAAACCTTCTCTTGTTGGTACATCTATAGACGTTGATGGTTGGTGTTATTGCTTCGTTTGCGCACACGGCGCACCATTAAATTCGGGCGCAAAGTTACGAAAAAATACTAATATCTATATAATAAATGTGGAAATATTTTCCCTTTTGCGCGAAATCTTGAAACTATTCAAAGGATTTTTACACGGCAAAGCTCTTGCCTGCCCATTTCTTGCTATGCCAACGACGTGTAAGAATCACGCCACGAGTGTTCTCGTCGAGGGCAAAGGCACACCATATTCCGAGTAATCCGAAGCCGCACCAGAAGCCGAAGATGTAGGCAACTCCCACGGCTATCAACCACTGGAAAATGACACCCACAACAACCGGATATATCGTGTCGCCCGTAGCACGCAAACTTCCCGTAGAGAAGATGTTTCGGGTACGACCAAGTTCCAGTGCAATGTTGATGATAAAGATCCATGTTCCGAGCGATATAATCTCCTGATTCTCAGTGAAGAAGCTGAGTATAGGTCTGCCAAGGCAAGCAAGTGTTGCAGCCATCGAAAGGCAACAGATCAACTCCACGCGGAGAATGTAGTTTCCGAGGATGTAAGCCGCACGATTTCTGCCCTCGCCAACATAGTGTCCGATAAGGATGCTTCCACCCTGTGTGAAGCTTGCCGAGAAGAGAACGCAATAGGCAAGGATGTTCCAGCAGTATGTTCTCGTGGCAACGGCTGCGTCACCGAGCTTGTTAATCATATAGATGCCAACCACCTGCGTGAGGCAATAGCTCAACTCCTCGCTCATAGCTGGTATGCCAACAAGCAGCAGGTTCTTGAGTTCCTTGTAGGGGAATGGTCGGAAGTAATGGAGCGGAAAGCTAGTAATATGCTTCCTTGTGTGGAAAATGGCAAGCAGAACCATTGCTATTCCTCGACTGACTGCTGTGGAAATGGCAGCACCTTCCACGCCAAGAGCAGGGCATCCGAACTTACCAAAGATGAGGCAGTAGTTTCCGATGAGGTTGAGCACATTGCTTATCAGCGTCACTATCATCGGATATAGCGTCTTGTCGGCACTTCTGAGTGATGCGGAGAGTGCGAAAGATATGGCTTGCGTGAAAGAGAATAATCCCGTTATCTTCATGTAAACCAATCCGTTAGGCATCAAGGCATCGCTCAAGCCCATTAGTGTCAGTATGCTTTCTGCCTGAAACCACATCAACAAGCTCACGGCAACACCGATGATGAGGTTCATCATCAGCGAAATGCCCACCACCTGCACGAGTCTTTTCTGCAATTTTGCGCCGATGTACTGTGCGCAAAGGATGGCAGAACCCATGGAAATGAACTGATAGACGAGGAATACAAGAGAGAATATCTGGTTGTCGACGCCCACTGCCGCCACGGCTTCGTCGCTATGCTGGCTAAGCATTATGATGTCCACCGTGCCGAGCATCATTGCCAACGCTATGTCAATGAATATCGGAAGTGTGAGCGAACGTAGTTTTTTCTTTATCTCGCTGTTTGTATTAAACATATAGATGTAAGGCGAATCTATGGAAACGCCTTTTCGATAAGGGTTATTTTCGTTCTGGGTTATGGCTTCACATATTCAGGCACTTCCTGAAGTCTCACGCTCTCTTTCAATGCCTTCTTCGACAGTTTGCCGATGCCGTTCACGTTGAGTTGGAAATCCTTGAGATTTTCGGCTGTGAGTTCCTCTGGTGAATCAGCGCCGTCGCTCTTAGCCGTGATATTGAAAGTACCGAGGTTAGGGATCTTTACCGTCTTGCCGTCGAGAAGCTGTTCTGCCACGCAGTTGGTGAAGTCCTCAACGACAGCCTTGATGACGCTTTCGGAGAATGGGCAGTTGTGTGCTCTCATGTGTCGTGCAATACTGGCAACATCCTCTGTTTCAGAGCGTTTGATGCGAAGATGCCACTTGCCTTTCAGTGTCTTGAAAGTGGCGTTTGTCATGTATTTGAAGTACTGTAGCATAATGTAAATGTGTTATTTTTATTATTATCCTTTTTGAATGATTGATAAAGCTTAGTCGTTTTCGGAATATAACTCTATCGGTTTCGGCGTGCAAAGGTAGGAGTTTTGTCTCATTTCTGCAAGAGTTATCGTAGGAAAAGCTACGAGTTTTGAAAAAATTCGTATACAAACTTGATGTAGTTTTGTATACAAACTCACTTCGGTTTTGTATACGAACTTTTTTGCAACTCATAGCATTACATATCGAAAAGCACACGAAAAGGAGTCAAAAAGCTATGAGTTACGATTAAAAAGCAAAAGTGATAAAGGCAAAGAAAACGTGATAAAAACTTAAAAAACATTTATATATTTGGCAGAACGGTCTTTTTTGTGTAACTTTGCGCACGTTTTACAGCCACATAACACCGTATGATAAAGTTTTTCCAAACCAAAGGCAGCGTAGTCGCTGCAGCTCTCAACCATCAGCCTTCAGCAGAGGAAACATCTGCTATGGAATGGCTCTTCGATGGTAAAGTCATTAATAAAGAATGTCTTCAGGGTTATTTCGTAGGTCCTCGCCGCGAGATGATTACTCCATGGAGTACCAACGCCGTAGAGATCACTCAGAACATGAGTCTCCAGGGCGTACAGCGTATTGAGGAGTACTTCCCAGTAAACTCAGCAGATGCTGAGCACGACCCAATGCTCCAGCGCATGTACGAAGGCTTGAATCAGGAGATTTTCGATGTGAACATCAAGCCAGAGCCAATCAAGCACGTTGACAATCTTGAGGAATATAACGAGACAGAAGGTTTGGCACTTTCTGCCGAAGAGATTGAGTATCTCCACAAGGTGGAAGGTCAGCTCGGCCGTCCACTCACCGACTCGGAAATCTTCGGTTTCGCACAGATTAACTCTGAGCACTGCCGTCACAAGATTTTCGGTGGCGTATTCATCATTGACGGTGAGGAGAAGCCTTCTTCACTCTTCTCAATGATCAAGAAGAC
>JAZRXS010000143.1:0-12718 GCA_045600325.1 Prevotella sp. | reverse complement strand
GATGCCACGAATTGCAAAAAGAGCATGAAGTCCCTGATGAGACGTGCCTGCATGAATTCTTCCTTGCTATTGGAAATTCTCAATAATGCTGTTTGGAATTGAATCCGATGAAACTTGTTTCATTAGATGCGGTTGCCCTGAGGATTTTGTACGAAACTTTGCCAAGAGCATTTCTGCGGAACGTAATAACTATTGGACGGAGGGTACAGAGAATAAAGAGGTTGCCATCATAGACATGCACGCGCATGCGCGTAATCGTAGAATCGATAGTGGTAAGGCAAAGCGAGCCTTTCTCATTGCCAACGGTCTCAAGAAGGCTTTGGAGGAACTGAAGACGGAGATACAGAAGGCGCAGAGTGCAAAACGATAAAAACAAGGAATTGAACAATGGAAGATTATCAAAGCATATTTCAAAGATTGTGGCAACACGAGGAAAACGAGGTTGTCGAGTTCAAGAAGGCGAGCAATAGCTATGACTTCGAAAAACTCGGCAAGTATTTCTCGGCGTTGAGCAACGAGGCGAATCTGCGCGGTGTGGATTTCGCTTGGATGATTATGGGCGTTTGGGACAAGACGCACACGATAGAGGGTACTTCTTACCTTGACTCCGAGGCGCTTCGCAACAAGATGAAGCAGGACATTTCGTACCATACGACCGACAATCAGACGTTCCGTGAGATTATGCCGATTGAGGTAGAAGGAAAGCGTGTGCTGGTAATGAAGATTCCTGCAACACCTCGCAACATCGTGATGAAGTGGAAAGGCATTGCATACGGTCGAAATGGCGAAAGTCTTGAACCGTTGAATCAGCAGAAGCAGGATGAGATTCGTCAGCAAGATCCCATACCCGATTGGAGTGCAGAGTTTGTGGATGGGGTAAGAATTTCTGACCTTGACGAACTTGCTCTTGCTAAAGCACGTGTGATGTACAAGAAAGTTCACTCAAAGATTTCAGGCGACGTAATTGACAGTTGGTCGATGGAAGAGTTCCTTGGCAGAAGTGAGGTAATGCGTGATGGTAAACTGACGCGTGCTGCTGTGCTGCTGCTTGGTAAACCTGGATTGGAAATCAAGATAAAACCAGCTGTGGCTCAGATAACCTGGACGCTCTACAATGAGGAGAATCGCCCTGTGGATTATGAGCATTTCGGTGTGCCATTCCTACTGACCGTGGATGAGGTGCTGAGCCGTATTCGTAACCTCACGATGCGCGAATTGCCAGGCGGCACTTTGTTCCCCGATGTGATGAGGCAGTATGACGAGTACAGCATCCGCGAGGCTTTGCACAATGCCATTGCCCATCAGGATTACCGATTGCAGCAACGTGTGGTGCTGGTGGAGCGTCCTAATTGTCTCTATTATGCCAACGGAGGTAGTTTCATTCCGGGTACGATTGATGATGCCCTTGAAGCTATTGGACCTCAGCGTCATTATAGGAATGAGTGTTTGTGCAATGCTATGGTTCACTTCAATATGATTGATACCATTGGTCGTGGTATCAAAACGATATTTGACGACACAGAAAAAGCGTTTCTTCCCTATGCCAGATTATGACATAGATCGGGAGAAGTGTTCGGTGGCTGTGACCATCTACGGTAAGATGATTGACGAGAAATATACGAATCTGCTGAAGAGTGAGAAGGGACAGAAACTTTCTTTACGCGAATGCATTATGTTGGATGCGGTGCAAAAGAGAAAGCCCCTAAACGATGAAGCAATAAAATATCTCAAGGATAAAAAACTGATAGAAGGAAGTCGAGGCAACTATTTTATTTCATTGTCTGTTGCAAAGCTAACAAATCAAGTGGGTCAATACACTCGGAATAAAGGACTTGCTTATAATGCTTTGGTGATGTTGATACTTCAATTAGCTTATAACGCAGGTGAAATAGGTTTCAAGAAGAGTCAAGCTTTCGAGGCACTAGAAAACAGTTTGCCTTCTAGCAAAGACCAAAAGGCAAAGCAAGTTTATCTTGGACACGTGTTAACGAAGATGGCGATCGAGGGATTGATTAAACCTAATGGAAGAACCTGGTTTATAACAGAGAAAGGTTGTCACGAACTAGCAAAATAACTGTTTAAAATGTGCGTATAAATTATGCGTATAATCGTTAAGTTGTTGGATAATAGATGATTCTGTGTGGATTGTGCGTATAAAAGTGTGTATAAAGTGATTATAAAATAACGAACGGTTATAATTCCGTTATAATTTGATTATAATGGCCTCATTCCCACCCAAAGGGAGTGAGGCTTTTTGCGTCTATACGCATCATTTGGTGTGTTTGCATTGGACAAGCGGTTGGACACGTTGGACAGAATTGGGGATAGTCGTTGGACACGTTGTACAACAGCTGATTTACAGCTTTTTATCTTTCTTGACGTAAGGATTAGTGCGTATCTTTGCATCGGCTTTAAGGAGCTGGTGTCGATGAAAGGCGCGGTTGCCTCTCTGGTAGCACCTGATAATAACAATGAATAAGAATCCCAAGAACAAAGAAGACTTCCCTCTGTTCGACCAGTTGGCACCGATGATTCCTCAGGAGTGCCGCGAGGAGGTACGCAAGACGATGCAACAGCTGGAGAATGTGTGGCGCGATGACCTGTGCAAGGCTACCATCCGATACGTGAAGAAGGGTAAGCGCAAGGCGTATGAGAAGTCGAGAGTGATGAGAACGATGTTCGCGAAGGTCATTACCATCATCGAGAACAAGAACAGATAACAGTTAAACAGTAATTCAACATGAGTATTTATTTCAGTTTCCGCGTGTGGAAGATGACATTCTCTTTCACATGCAACCTTAGCAAGAACGACTAAAATGAAGAGTATTTTCAAAGTGGTACAGCAGGGCGAGGCTTTCGCTGTACAGTCACAGAAGAGTGACAGCGGTCAGACGATGAAGTGCAACATTGTGTTGCAGGAGTTGGGCGGCAAATTCGAGAATCAGTATGTGGGTGCTATGCTGGGCAATGCAGCTCAGTGTAAGTTCTACCCGGGTGATGTGGTAGCGGCTTCGCTCCGATTCTCAACCAGAGAGTATAACGGTCAGATCTATCAGGACATTCTGGTGACGGACATTGTGAAACTTAACAAGTAATGACCCCTCCCCAGCCCTCCCGAGGGAGGGAGAGAGAAGTCACCGAAGTAAACGAAGAATTTTAATATGGCAAAAGTAACTACAAATTCCTCCCCTCGGGGAGGCAAGGAGGGGGTCAGAGGCCTCCGCAACGACAATCCACTCAACATCCGTCATGGCAAGAGCCAGTGGGTGGGTATGCGTGAGACGCAGACGGATAAGAGTTTTGTGCAGTTCAAGAGCCGTGTGTATGGCTATCGTGCAGCATTCAAGATTCTGCATACGTACATCTCGAAGGGCAAGGACACCATTGGCAAGATCATTGCCAAGTGGGCACCTTCGAGCGATGGCAACAACACGCAGAGCTACATCAACTATGTGAGCTCGACCACAGGCATCAATGCGAGTCATGCACTCCGCTGGGAGGATAAGGATGACCTCGTGAGCATTGTGCAGAGCATGGCACACATGGAGAGTGGCATCATCGAGGACAGAAAGCTCATCGAGGAGGCGTATGACCTCGCAAAGTGATTAACGAACACGAATCTCTCGAATCTACCAAATTTAGCATGCATCATTTATTCGTGTAATTCGTGTAATTCGTGTTCAAAAAATACCCGAGTTGAAGTGAGGAACTTCATGCATGAACAAAGCTGGCCAGCAGTTCTGAAACTTCTCCTCACAAATTTTCAATTCGGAACTATGACAAAGAACATTTTTGTTGAGAACATCAACATGGAGACACAGACAGTGTTTCTCACCAGTGGCGATATCAATATCTATCCCTGCGACTTCGAGCGCGGTCAACAGATTGTGGCAGGTGGCACTCGCGCCTCGCAGAAGGGACGCATGATCACCGAGGACGATGGCACAAGTCACTTCAAACACTACCGTCACAACAGCGGTAGCCGATACAACCGCCTCTTCACCACCGCTCATGGCGACATCAAGGAGAGCGAATCGACCGTAATCTTCACGCTACGATTCCCCAAGCGTATGGGCAAGGCTCTCATCGAAGCTCTCTACAATGAGGAGAGCGAGGAGATGAAGGCATTCGTCAAGACACGCAGAACAACTACAGAGTGGTAAAAAGACCCTCTCCGCCCTGCGGGCACCTCCCCCTTAATGGGGAGGGCTTGTCAGGAGAGAGAAGCAATAAAAATGAATTTATGAGTTGCTATACAATATATTATAATGAGGGCGCGAAGATTATGCGTCCTGTCACAAGTCGTGACGAATACCTGCAGTTGCGAGGGAGCAAGAAGCAAGAAACGATTGTAGCTGACATCCGCAAGGGAAACGAGAAGATGAAGCATCATCTGTTGCAGATGAACTATTCGTGCATTCCTGGTGAAGACATGAAGTTGAAGGGTTGCGCTACGCCATCGAACACCGTGGGTATGGACGTTGACCATATCGCCAAGGAGCAGATGCAGGAGGTGAAAGAGCGCATCCTTGCCAAAAAGGACGAACTGGGGTTGCTGATGCTGGAGTTGTCGGCTCGTGCTGAGGGTTACCATCTAGTTTTCAGACGCAAGGCAGAGCTCTCACAGGAGGACAATCTCCGCTGGGCAAGCGATCTACTAGGCGTAGAGTATGACCAAGGTGCCAAAGACATCACGAGAGTGTTCTTTACCACTACGGCAAGCAAGGAGGATTTGCTGTACCTTGATGATGAACTGTTTGAGCAGAGGGTGTGTCTGGAAGACACTACAGCGAAGCGGTCAGTAACCGGGGGCAACGCCCTCGGATTTGAGACCTCAAACACCTCAACGTGCCTGGAAGGCACTACCTCGGAAGGCGGCGAACAAGGTACTGCCATCCAGGCAGAGGTTAGTAGTCGTGGTGTGAATCCGGCAGCATCCTCTACTTCGTCGAGTATGCAACCGGTTACTGAGATAGTGGCTTCCAGCCACGACGTTGAGGATTCTTCCATAAACCATAATCCCTCAACCATAAACCATGAGGATTACGACGGCATCCCATACTCCGCTATCATCGAAGCATTGGAGAATCAGTTGGGTGGCGTGCCTGCTCACGGTTCGCGCAATCAGTTCATCTTTTCTATGGCTTGCCATCTGCGCTACATCTGCAACGATGATCCCGAGTGGATCGCAGAGGTGCTGCCTACGTATGGCGAGGGTCGCGAGAAGTGGATGGCGACCATCAAGAGCGCTTGCAACAGGAGTCAGAACAAGACGATGCCTAAGATTTTGAAAAAGGCCTTGGAGATAGCGACCCCTCTCCAGCTCCCCCGAGGGGGAGAGACAGATAGTTACTGTTGTGGAATGCCGGGAACTGTGATTTCAGATGGCGAATGTGACTCATACAACTCCTCCCCTCGGGGAGGTCGGGAGGGGGGCCCCCCTATGCCTTCGAAGTTGCCTCCATTGGTGAAGCTACTCATCTCGAAGACTCCTAAGATCTACCAGCCAGCGGTGGCTCACGCCATCTTCCCGGCATTGGCTACGCACCTGTGGAAGACGCGCTTTAAGTACATCGACAATGTGGAGCACGAGGCCACGCTGATGAACGTGCTGATGGCAGGAACCGGTGCTGGTAAGAACTGCATCGCAGAGCCCATCCGATTCATCATGAAGGACATCGTGGAGCGCGACCAGATCAACCGTGAGAAGGAGCGTCAGTGGAAGGAGGAGATGCAGACGAAGGGCTCGAACAAGGATAAGAAGAAACGTCCCGAAGGTCTTATCATTCAGAACGTAAAGCCCGACATGACGAACGCCGCATTCGTGCAGCGCATGAAGGAAGCCGAGGAACATTTCCTCTACACGCAGATGAATGAGATTGACCAGTTTGATGCCCTGAAGACGAGCGCACGAAGCAAGTCGCAGTTCCAGATCATGTGCCTGGCCTTCGACCCGCAGAACTCCTACGGAACGGAGCGCGTCGGCACAGCATCGGTGAGCGAAACCGTCTGCGTCCGCTTCAACTGGAATGCCTCGACCACCATTCAGAAGGGTAAGGCGTACTTCGCGAAGGTGCTGACCGATGGCCCTATCAGCCGCATCAATTTCTGCACCATTCCAGAGCGTCCGATTGGCAGCGAAATGCCGATTTATGGCACCTATGATGAGAAGTTTCAGGCAGAGTTAAAACCCTACATCGACCGCCTCAATGCTGCTCGCGGATTGATAGAATGCCCGAAGGCAACGGCACTTGCAAACAAGCTGAAGGATGAAAATGCCGACTTCGCCCGCCTCTCGCAATCGCGAGTGTATGAGAACCTTTCGTTCCGTGGCAATGTCATCGCCTTCCTCAAAGCCATGGTGCTCTACGTAGCGCAAGGCGAGAAATGGGACAAGACGCTGGAGGACTTCATTCGCTGGAGTGAGCAGTACGATCTGTGGTGCAAGATGAAGTTCTTCGGCGAAGCCATCGAGGATGCCGAGACAGCCACCTGCATCCAGCGCCGTCCCGGTCCTCAAAACCTACTCGCCCTCCTTCCCGACGAGTTTACCACCGACGAACTCCAGCATGTCCGCAGACGGCAGGGTGTGGACAAAACCCCCATCGACAAGCTCCTGAACGTGTGGAAGAATCGCAACTATGTGATGGCGGTGGAAGGCAAGGTGAATGTGTGGCGAAAGACTCTCTCCCCAGCCCTCTCGCGTTAAGGCGATGAAGTGGCCATGAGCAGTGATACATAGTTAGAAATGAAAGATGGGACACCTTGTTCGGGTGCCCCATCATTGATCTTAATAGGTCAGTTGCTGTAAGCATCTGTTTTTGTGCTTGAAATCCAAATATCCGCAATAAAGTCAAGTGAATGAAGTGATTTTTTGCACCTAATTGCTTGAGTTTAGAAAAAAGTGATTACCTTTGTTCCACGAATTGAGGAAAGATAAATCATAGCTTCAATGGCAAGTAGGCAGAAAATGTCTCAAGACGCATCTGCAAATCCTAAAAAATGGTTATAACTCCCAAAATTCGGGTATGACCAATTATAAATAATGTGAGTACCTTTGCACCGCAATTTATGCGAATTTGGTACAATGAAACATTTATTTATCCTTGCGCTTTCGGCACTTCTGCTTGGTGCCTGCGCACAAAACAAGACAACGAGTATGCATCACACAGACGTGACCAAAGGGAACAATGAACAAAGCATCTCTTTGACCCAGGAGTGGGACAAGACGTTCCCATTGAGTGAGAAGGTTAATCACGAGAAAGTGACCTTCAAGACGCAGTACGGATTTACCCTTGCGGCTGACCTCTATACACCATCGGAAGGTTCAAAGGGCTTCAATGGTTCCAACGGTTTCAAGTATCCTGCTATTGCCGTAAGTGGTCCTTTCGGAGCCATCAAGGAGCAATGTTCTGGTCTTTATGCCATGACCATGGCTGAGCGTGGTTTTATCACTTTGGCGTTCGATCCTTCGTTTACTGGAGAGTCTTCAGGAGAACCACGTCGAACCGCATCACCTGACATAAATACAGAGGATTTCCTTGCTGCTGTTGACTATCTCTCCATGCGTGAGGATGTTGATGCAGAGAAGATTGGTATCATCGGCATTTGTGGTTGGGGCGGTATTGCACTCAATGCAGCAGCCATCGATCCTCGCATCAAGGCAACTGCCGTAATGACTATGTACGACATGAGCCGTGTGAATGGCAATGGCTATTTCGATGCAGATGACAATGAGGAGGCACGATCGGCTGCACGCAAGGCACTTGCCAATGAGCGCATGAAAGCAGCTAAGACAGGTAATGTAACTCCGGGCGGTGGAGTGGTTGATCCATTGCCAGAAGATGCTCCACAATTCGTGAAGGATTACTACGATTACTACAAGACTCCACGTGGCTATCACTCTCGTTCTGGCAACAGCAACGATGGTTGGCACACCTTCGGTTGTCAGGCATACGCCAACACCCGCTTCCTTTATTATATCAATGAGATTCGCTCGGCCGTACTCATTGTTCATGGTGAGAAGGCTCACTCACGCTATTTCGGCGAAGCAGCTTATAAGTACATGACAGAGGGTAAGGCAGAAGGTTACGATGCTGCTCGCAAACCAAACTCTGTTCCAGAGAACAAGGAGCTGATGATTATTCCTGGAGCCAGCCATTGCGACCTTTACGACGGCGGAAAGGACAAGGTCATTCCTTGGGATAAGTTGGAAGCTTTCTTTAATGAGAATTTGAAATAAATGCAACAGATTCATTTAGATACAATACAGCAATTCAACGACTACAACGGGATGGAGACGCTCCATCCCCTTGTAAGCGTTATTCATGTAGATAATACAGAGCATATCAAGGAGTGCATGATGCACTATGGCTTTTATGCCATCTACCTGAAGGAGAACAAGGGGTGCAAGCTTTCCTACGGTCGCACGGAGTATGACTTTGACGAAATGACCGTCACGAGTTTTGCACCAGGTCAAGTAGTAACAGTAGAACCTAACCCAGAGGTGCCCTTTGCAAAATACATCGGTTTGGCTTTCCATCCCGATCTGCTCAACCGCACGTCATTGGGCAAGCAGATGAGCCGTTATGAGTTCTTCGATTATACCAGCAACGAGGCGCTTCACCTTTCTGCACAAGAGGTTGAGATCTTCAAGGGTGTTCTCAATATGATTGAGCAGGAACTGCATCATGCCATCGACAAGCACACACGCGAATTGGTTGTGAGCCACATCGAACTTCTCCAGAACTACTGCCTCCGTTTCTACGACCGTCAGTTCATCACTCGCGAAGAAATCAATCACAGCGTAGTGAAGAAATTCCTTTCCCTTCTCGATGAATACATTGCCAGCAAAGCAGAACGTGAGGGTTTACCAACTGTTGCTTACTTTGCCGACAAGTGCTGCTTATCCACTGGCTACTTCGGCACATTGGTAAAGACAGAGACAGGACGAACAGCCAAAGACCTCATCAATGACCGCATCCTTGCCAAAGCCAAGGAGTTACTCACGTCATCCCCCTTTGGGGGTGATCGAGGGGGGCTTCCCGTCACTCAAGTCAGCCAACGCCTTGGCTTTGAATACCCACAACACTTCGTCCGCTTCTTCAAAGCTATGACAGGAAAGACTCCAACCCAATGGAGAGCGGCATAATAAACGTCAAGAAAATAAAGTAATGAAGAAGATTATCACCTTTTTACTGCTTATGATTAGCATCAATACTAACGCTCAGAACTCTTCTTTAGAAAGAACTGAGGGAAATCAAGTTTCTCCCCATTCGGGGGAGTTAGTGGGGGCTCTAGTCAGAATCAGCGAGATCGAGGTTTATCCCGAATACCTCACCGAGTATCTGGAGTTTGCCCACAATGTTGGCGCAACATCCGTAAAGGAAGAACCAGGAGTCATCTGCATCTACCCGATGCAACAGCTCCGTGATAGTTGCCAGATTCGCATCCTCGAAATCTATGCATCGCAAGAAGCGTATCAGCACCACATAAAGACACAGCACTTCTTGACCTACAAGCAAGGCACCCTCCACATGGTGAAGAGTCTTGACCTTGTGGACATGCGCCAGATGACACCAGAGTGCTTGCCGTTGATTTTTAATAAAGCAAAATAATAGAACTTGAAGCTACAGAATTGTCGCAACAAATTTGACGATAAAAAAACTGCTAGAAAGATAACTTTGCCTCATTCATCACTATTCTTTCGTCTAAAGAATTGATGAATGAGGCTTTTTTGTTAATTAATCGCAAAAATACGAACAAACATTTGTTGATTTAAAATATTGTTCGTAACTTTGCGACCAGAAAATTAAACAAACGCTTATTATGGCAGAAAAGAAATATTGTATAAAGACGGAGACGCTGGCGGGATTTGCCAAGGCTCTCGGGCATCCGGCTCGCATCGCCATCATGAAGTTCCTGGCAAAGCAGGATGCGTGTTACTTTGGGGATATTCATGAGGAGTTGCCTATTGCTAAGGCTACTGTAAGTCAGCATTTGTCAGCCCTAAAGGATGCAGGATTGATACAGGGTGAGATTGAAACGCCTAAAGTGAAGTATTGCATCAACAGTGAGAACTGGGCGTATGCTCAGCAGCTCTTCTCTGAGTTCTTTAACATGGAATTGTGCGAGAAGAAGGAGGATTGCTGCAAGTAAATCACTTTATCCTCAAACACACTCTTTGATCCAATTGTACCCTCGTCATTAGTTTCGAGGGTTTTCTTAAAACCTACATGTTCGTTGTTTTGCGAATTATAAACATTGTTAATAATACAATCCAAGCCTTGTTACGGTTCTCATCCCTCGGGGAGAGTTAAGAGGAGGCAAAAAGATTATGAAACAGATTAAAGTATTGGTAAGCTCATGCGCTTGCAACCAGAAGTTTGCTTCGCTCGTAGAGGCAGTAGTAAAGAACAACCAGATTGATGCCACCGTAGAAAAGGTGGACGACATTATGGAGGTGATGCAGTACAACGTGATGTCGCTGCCGGCGTTGGTGGTGGATGGCGAGGTTGTTGCTCGCGGTCAGAAGAACGAGAAGGAGTTGCTGGAGATTTTGAAATAAAACCCCCTCCCAACCTCCCTCAGGGGAGGAGTTTGTTAAATGAATGGTAATATTGAAAAGACATGAAAAAGATCACAATTATCATGATGGCTGTCCTTTTTTCTTCAGCCACTATCAGCGCTTGTTCTGGTAATAACGCACCAGAGACAAAGACTGAAAGCGTTGCAAAGAATGCATCGCCAGTTGAAATTATCTACTTCCACGGCAAGCAGCGATGCATGACCTGTATGGCAATAGAGAAAGAGACAAAGGCTCTCGTGGAGGGCGAGTTGGCAAAGCAGGTGAAGGCTGGCAAGGTGAAGTTCCACGTCGTTGACTTCTCGACGGAGGAGGGCAAGAAGATTGCAGCCAAGTACAAGGTGACATTCTCTTCCCTCTTCGTTGTTACACCAAAGGGTGCAGAAAATCTCACTCGCTTTGCTTTTGCCAATGCAAGAACGAATGGCGAAGGGTTCCGCAAGGAGTTGAAAGATAAGGTTGTGAAAGCAATAAGGTAAACGCAGATGGACTTTCTAAACCAATTGATAGACAATAGTCAGATACCGGCCATCTCGGCATTCCTTTTAGGATTGCTTACCGCCCTGAGTCCTTGTCCTTTGGCTACCAACGTGACCGCCGTTGGTTACATCGCCCGCGGCTGCATGGAGAGTAATGACAGTAAAGGCAATGCACAAAGACGAGTGTTATGGAGTGGCATTCTCTACACTCTCGGTCGCATTCTGGCTTACACGCTCCTTGGCGCACTCCTTATTTATATAATAAGACAGGGAGCCGACACCTTCGGGCTTCAGCAGGTCATCAGCGAATGGGGCGAACTCATCCTTGGCCCTGCGCTTATCCTCATCGGCTTGTTCATGCTCTTTGGTGACAAACTGCATCTGCCGAAGTTCGGGTTTAGCGGCAATATGAGTGGCACATACTCTGGAGCATGGGGAAGCTTAGTATTGGGAATACTCTTCGCCATGGCGTTCTGCCCAACAAGTGGAATGCTCTTCTTCGGAATGCTCATCCCAATGTCTGCAGAAGCAGCCACTGGTTATCTGCTTCCGTTGGTTTTCGCCATAGCAACGGCGCTTCCTGTGCTCGTGGTGGCATGGGTATTTGCCTATAGCATGCAGTCACTTGGCAAAGTGTTGGGCAAGATTAGCATCTTCCAACGCTGGATCAATCGCATCGTTGCCCTTCTCTTCGTAGGAGTTGGCATCTATTATTCAATCACAATGTTCATATAAAAAATTATGACACGCATATTAGTTCTTTGTACTGGCAATCGTTGCCGCAGTCAGATGGCTCAGGGTATTCTGCAAAGCCTTGATCCACAACTCGAAGTGCATTCCGCAGGTATTCGGCCAGCCACTGAGGTTCATCCGCTTGGCATAAAGGTGATGGCTGAGATTGGTATCGACATCAGCAAACATTACCCCAAGCACATCGACCAGTATCTTGGTGAAGCATGGGATTTTGTCATTACCGTATGTGGTGGAGCCAATGAATCTTGTCCTGCGTTTACTGGCAAAGTTGGCAAGCGAATGCACATCGGCTTTGACGATCCAGACGCCTTTAAGGGGACGGAAGAGGAAATACTTCCTGAGTTCCGTAGGGTTCGCAATGAAATAAAACAAAAGATGCAGGATTTCTATCTGAGTGAGATAAAGGGCATCAAGATAGAATGCTGTTTGGGTAACACATGTAACTTATAACAATTATGATTCAACAATTTGCCGATTGGCTTATCTATGATCTCATTGGCATAGACGCCACCACACGATTGGGCGAAGCACTCAACTTCTTCGTCTATGACTCAACGAAAATCATCCTCTTGCTCTTTTCCATCAGCATCGTGATGGGCATTGTTAATGCCTCCTTCCCGATAGAACGACTGCGCAATTATCTCTCGTCGCACCGGCTCTATGGATTCCAGTACCTGCTGGCAAGTATCTTCGGAGCCATCACACCATTCTGTTCCTGCTCGTCCATACCACTTTTCATCGGATTCGTCAAGGGAGGCATTCCCTTGGGCGTAACCTTCGCTTTCCTCATCACTTCGCCTCTGGTCAACGAAGTAGCCGTGGCCATGTTTCTCGGTACATTCGGAGTGAAGGTGACTGCCATCTATGTAGCATGTGGTATCCTGATGGGAGCATTGGGCGG
>JAZRXS010000142.1:0-5952 GCA_045600325.1 Prevotella sp. | reverse complement strand
CTTTCTACGGGATTACTTGCGGCAACTATTCGTACGTATGTTACTGAGATTACAACCACAAGCGACAGTGTCAAAACTGCTGTTAGGATAAATACCCACCACGGAAAACCCACATGCACCATGAACTGCTGCTGCCAACGCTCTGCCACTATTGCCGCCAACACGCAACCTACGATGACCGAAGGAACGGCAATCAGCATAATGTCCTTGACGAACAAGCCTTGAATCTCTGAGAAAAGAGCACCGCTTATTCTACGTATGGCTATTTCCTTACTGCGACGCTTTACCTCATCAATGGTATAGCCGATAAGTCCGATGATAGCTATAAGCAATGTCACAATACCGCCAATGAGAATCGTGTTACGTACATTGAGCGTTTCCTTGAAGTCATCCAAACGCAGATACCGGAATGGACGAATCTCCATATCTCTGTTTGGCACAGCCTTTTCTATAACCTTCTTCGTCTTTGCTACAGCTTCAGAGGTGAGGTTGTGATACTTGATGATGATGTGGTTGAATGCCTGGCATGTCAAGTCGGGATTAATGAAAAACGCTGCCATAGGCCTTGTCTCAAAAAATTCTTCTTCGCCGGCGTATAGTCCTTGTGTTATTGGTTCAAAGACACCCGTGATAACCGATGTGGCTTTGCCATCAGTATGTTCGGTTACCATGATTTCCTTGCCGATAACATCGTCCCATCCGGTGTTTGCCTTGAGCATCTCCTCAAACTTGGTATCAATGAGCACCTCATCGTCATAGAATTTATCCTCGGTGAAAGGCTTGCCCTTGACAATCCTTATGCCCATGACATCAAGCCAATGAGAATCGTTCCAATAGGCATCAGAGATATTGAACAGTGCTTGCGTGCTACCAGGTAGTTGCACATTGTTGCCGGAATACCTGCCGAATGGATTCTGATTGCAGAACGTGGCATCTGCAACATCCGGCACGGTGCGGATTTCTTCCATGAGACTCTTCTTCTGTGAACTCTCCAATCCGCTGAGATTCACAATCGCGGTATTCTCACAGTCGAATCCAAGATCGATGGTCACGAGTTGATTGTACTGCATGGTAACAATACTAAGCAACACGCCAAGGAAAGCCCCAGCCGAGAATTCTATGGCAAGCAATGCGCGCTTCCACATTCTCTTTCCAGCCACATAGTTCCTGAATACCGTTGCCACGGGTATGCGGTTATACATAGCCGCGGGGATAATGGCATTGAGCAGGAAGACAAGGATCACTACAGCGGTCGCAACCAACAAAGGCTTTCCTGCAAACAGATCAGCAACCGATGTGCCTGCGAGAGTCTCTACTGTGCCCCTTGATGCGTACACCAAGAGTATGGCAATGATACAAGCAGCAACAGTATGCACGAGAGATTCCGCCGTCATCATGCTATACATATCCCACGTGTCGCTACCCATACATTTGCGCAGGGACATCTCTCGGCTCCTGCTCACAGAGTTGGAGATGACGATGAGCAGATAGTTCAGAACTGCGGTAAGCAGAAGTGCCAACGCCACAAAGGTAAGAACCAGCATCATGTTCCTTGCGTCGCCATTCTCGTTATGGTAATATTCGTAAGGATGCGCGGCAAAATGTATCTCAAATCCTCCTATCACTTGCAAATCCTCGGATGATATGTTGCGTTTGATGAAACCGCTCATACCCTTGTTGACCTGCTCCACGGCAGATTTGTCGGCAAGCTTTATCATCGACATATAGCGGTCATTGCCAACGACACCATCCGACTTATCCACCATTCCGTACATACTGATGCTTGAAAGAGACACCACTATGTCAGGACGATAGCTGGTATTGGCAGGATAGTCCTCAAAGACACCGGATATTGTGACGGCAACATTGTTTACATCGTCTTCAAGAGTGAACACTTTGCCCAACACACTTTCTGCAGCGTTTGCAGGATCACCGTTGCCGGATAGTTTTATGGCCATGGACGATGATACCACAGCATTTGCCTTCATGCCGAGAGGTTCGATGAGACTTCCTGCCAGACACTTACGATCAAGGATTTTGAAGAAACAAGAATCAGCAAGTATCACACGCTCCACATTTGCTTTGCGCTTGCTGTTCTGAAGTATCACTTTCGTGTCGCTTGTGAGGGGAGTCCATCTTGAAGCCTCCTCAATGCAAGGGAAATATTCCTTCATTCGTGGAGCTATGCCGCCAGGAGTTCTCTCGTGACTTTGTTCCGACTCATTGATTGTCGCACTCTCAGTCACATAGCATATTCTATCCGCTCCTTCAAAACAACTGTCGTATGTCTGCTCGAAGCACACCTTGGTCAGAAGGACCAAGCTCACTGCAAGTCCTAATCCCAACGAGAGAATCTTGATACCATTCCTGCGTCCTTTGGCAGGCAACGCCTTGATGGCAGCAAAAACATAATTTATAAAGTCCATATTATTCAATTTGTTTATTCCGTCTTTATGCTTTCCACGGAATTCATCGTGGCCACTCGCCAGCTTTGGGTGATGACTGTAAGCAGTACAATTGTGCTGACGATAACGAATGCCAGAGGGAACAACCACCAATAGATAGGTGTGTGTTCTGCAAAGTTCTGGAGCCATTGCTCGCTAATGTAGTAGCCTATAGGAGCAGCTATTACAAAGGAAAGAATGAGCGGGATGGCATAACGCTTTGTGAAGAGTGAAAGAACCTCTTCCACACTGCTGCCCATCACCTTGCGGATGGCTATCTCCTTGCGGCGATACTCTGTCTCGAACATCGTCAGACAGAAGACACCGATGATGGTGATGAGGAAGGCCAGGAGGGTGCTAACCTCAATCTGCGTCATGAAGCGCATTTCGTCCTTGTAAATCTGTTCCAGAACATCGTCCAGGAATTTGACCTCAGTTGATGCACAAGCCTTATCAAATGATTCGAGCGTCTCATTTATCTTTTTTCTCAACGCCCTCTTATCGGTGTTTGCACTTAGCCGGACATAGAGAACAGGCGTTTCTGTATCCCACCCAGCATCGGCATATTTTTCTCCGAAGATAACAAACACCACAGGATCTTCATCTCTATCCACACGAGTAGTTTTTGCACGGAAGTTCTTGCATACGCCAAGAACCGTCAGGTCATCTTCGCAAAGAGGCTTATCAACTTCAATCTCGGGGTATTTCTTCTTCATCGCTTCATTGATGATATACACATCGCTGTCCGTTTCCTTAAAGTCTCGTCCCTCAATGATGTCAATACCCATGGTATGTAACATATTCCAATCTACGGGGTAAGCAGTAAAGTAGTATGTAATGTTGCCATCACCGCGTCCCCAGTTCATATACGCGTCTCTTAATCCGATGGGCCATTTAGAAAAGGCAACGCTCTCCACACCATTGACTTTCTCCAGTTCATTTCGCAATGCGCCATGGCGTTCTGAAGACAACTTATAAAGGTCACTGAAGAGAATCACCTCCTTATCATATCCATAATCAGAGTTGTATATGTAATAACTCTGACAGAAGATGATGCTGACAAAAACCACCATAATGAATGCTATCACCAATTGTAATCCGACAAGGAACTGACGAACGTAGCGTCCACGAGGTGTAAGACCGAAGTTGCCTTTCAATGCCAATGCAGGTTGGAAAACAGTAATATATTTGGCACTATAGCATGTGGATAGTATGCCGACTGCGATGCTGACAACAGCCAATGCACTTGCAATCCCTATATTGTCGGAAACAGCAATGGAGCCAAGAGTATATTCACCTATGCTTTCCCATTTACCGATGCAATAGGCAAACAGGACTGACAATGCGAATGCACCAAGACTTGTGACAATGCCTTCTGCTACCAAATGCAGACGGAGTGACCAGTTGCTTTCGCCCATCACTTTACGTGTGTTGATTCCGCGCAAACGAATGGGGGCTTGCGCCATAGAGAAGTTGGTGAAATTGATAAGCGCAACAGATAACAATAGAACTACAGCAAGTTGCAGGATGTAGAAAACAGTCCTGTCACCTCTGTCATGTTCTGCATCATAGCCATTGAGATAAGTTCTGTCAAGCGAAAGAGCATCAACCTTAAATCCGCTTATGAACTCAACCACCTCAGGTTCATCACCAAATTTCTCCACAATCAGATCCGCGAGAATCTTTTCAAGTGAGGCATTGAGTGTCGTTTCATCCGTATTACTTTTGGTACGGATATAGACGTCATAGTTTACATTGCTGATATCGTCCCTATTCTCATCCTCCATTGACAGGTAAACGGCATTGGAGAAGTTGGAGTTCTCGGGGAAGTCCTTATATACACCAACAATGTTATAATAACCTGCATCAGTCAACTTCATTGTCTTACCTGCTACCATCACATTGCCGAAATACTTTTCTGCAAGCGATGCGGGGATAATGATTCCCTTGTCTATGGCTTTTGAACCTTCTATCGTGCCATCAACAAGTTCGGTATTGATAGTGGCTAACATATCATCGCTAACCAGATACGCTGGTGAGATTATGTTACTTCCATCTTTGTCAAAGTAAACGTCGCCATAGCTGCGCAGATAACCAATACTTTCCACATGAGGACATTTTTCAAGGCTTTCTGCCATAACTCGGCTAAGTGTTGTAATCCATTTCCCGTCATTGGTAAATCCGTACATGTACACACGGCGGATGTTTTCATAGTCCTTGATGCCATGGTTGAACTGTCCGATGAAGTTGATCTGCGTAAGCAGAATGTAGCAACCCGTAAAGGAAAGAATGAGTCCAAAGAGATTAAGTGATGACGCTAATTTATAGCGTCGAAAGAGATACAATAAACTTTTCATTTGCTATTTTTCCTCATTATTCTGTCTTTATACTTTCTATCGGATTTGCACAAGCCGTTTTGAGGGTTTGGCTCAGAATACTGAATACGCTTATCGCAAGAGAAATCATCGCAGCAGCAAACAGCAGTACCCACAACGGAAATGATATTCTGTTGTAGAAGCCTTCAAGATAATGTTGCATCAGTTTTAAGCTGATAGGTGTCGCAATCACAATGGCAACGAGCGAAGCTACCACGAATGGGCGAGACAGTTTGAGTACAGCCTGATGTGTCTCTGCTCCTGCTATCTTGTGCAAGGCAATCGACTTCTTCTGTTGCTCGGAGTAATAGATGGACATGGCAAAGAGACCGAGAGCGGAGATGAGTATGGACAGCCACATAAAGATGCAGACAAGTGTCATCGTGTTGCGCTCTCCTGTGAGAGAACTGTTGAGTTGGTCATCAATGTAAGCCATCTCTGGTTCTTTCGGGATACCCAAGTATTCCTTTGCCATCTTTCGCCAGACGTCAGCTACCGCATCGGATGCCTTTTTCCTGTCGCCTGTGACCTTTATTAGCAATCCATAACATCTATCATTTCTGATCATCACCACATTATGAGAATCGTCCATCGGTGTGGTAAGCGCATCTTTTGATCGGTAATCAGCAATGATTCCGCAACATTGGTATTGTGACTCACCTTTGCGTCCTAAATCCCTGTTCTGCTCTGTAATACCGTAACGCTTCTTTGCATCTTCTGTGAACCAACAGGTTCCGTTAAGAGGTTCAGAATATTGCTCGATGACTTTAAATCCTAACAATTTGAAACTGGTCAAGTCAAGATAGGACAAGGATATCCATGACAGTCTTTCATCCTCATCATGGAGACCGTTATCAGAACAATAGATAGGAGCGTTCGAACACATACCGACTTCTTCAACACAAGGAAGGGCTTTCAGACGTTTTGCAAGTTCGTTGGAAGCATCCATTTCAGGATATCCCAAATCGTATGTTATCAGTTGTATCAGGTTATCGGTGTTGTATCCGTAAGGCAGATTAACAAGATGCCTCATCTGTAGGGTCATGGTCAGTGCAACTGCTATCAGCACTGTACTTATAACGTTCTGACACACGATGAATACTCTACTAAACACCATCTTGTTACGGAAGCGG
>JAZRXS010000141.1:0-6873 GCA_045600325.1 Prevotella sp. | reverse complement strand
ACCTTTTGAGAGCTTGAAAGAAGAGAACTTAGTCGTGCTTCCATTTGTTTGAGAGACACCAATAAGGTCACCTGATGTCCAAATGAATGAAGCATCAGATGCGAATGTAGCACGGCTTGCAGCATCTATCTGTGCTTGTTCGATAGTCGCGTTGATTACTTCAGGAGATTCCTGGTTGTTGACTGCCGCCTGTTCGTCGGCAACGTCGCTACTACAGCCAGCCAAAAGGGCTGCGAGCATGGAGAGTGAAAATAATTTCAGTTTCATGATTATTTATGGATTGAATTAACTTTGTCATACATATAGATAAGCTCATTCCAAGTCTTCATTGCTATCATCAATTGGCAAATTTCCAACTTTAGGGGCACTCCAATCAATAATTCCTGATTCTCCTTTACCAGAAATGGTCTGTAGAAGACTTTCTACATCTGCAACAATAACCTTTGCAGATGGCTTTTTGTAGATTTTCTTTTTCATTGGTTTATAGTGTTTGTTGGATTTTGTTTGCTACTATATGCTGTCCGCATGGCTTAGGAGGGTCGCAGCCTCAGCGACCAATCCGCATAGCGGATATACTCAGCCACATTTGCGCTTCATGATTGTCGCTTCGCGCCATGGTCGCTGAGGCAGCGACCCTCCTAAGGCTGCGCAAATGGGCAACTGCGAGATTGTACCTGACAAGATGGTTTGGAGCACAACGCTATTAGCGATGGTCTCGTCATGGGAGGATTTCTCCTGTTTGCGGCTGCTGCCTAACCGAAAAGTACTGTGATTTGTTTGTGATTAGTACATATATTAAAAAGACGTGGGCAGCTGTACTACGCTTATCCCACTGTCAGGCCCTGGAAAAACCTATGTACCAAGATAAACAACCAGTAGTCCACGTCAGATGGTATTATAGGCATACGTCAAAATGGAACGTATGGGTACAATACGTCTAATGTGGACGCTTAGTTGCGATATCTTCCAGTACATTATCAAATTTTCCAGGTTTGACAGTAGAAGATAACGTTCATAAACGTCCTTTTTCGATAAAGTGCGTCCAATGACGCCTTGCGGCATCAGATGGACAGTTGAAGTCCGCGCTCGGACTTATGGTTATGTATTTCCCAGAAGAGTCTGGGATTATCGGTTGCAAAGTTAAGGAATTGTTTTCAACTATGCAAGGAAATGGGCGGGAAAGTGAGTGTGAATGATGATTATAGCCGAAAAAGTGCGATTGGCATATTGCTCTACTGCATCATAAAAACATTTTGGTTCTTCACCAATTTAGGTGCAACCCCAGAGGGGTTTGATAAAACTATCTTCTGGCGTAAATCAGTACTGCGAGCCATGCTATGGCGTATGCGAGTATTGCGCCGATGCTGTTGGCAATGAAGTCGAGCCAATCACCGGAGCGGTTGCCGTTGGTGCAATATGCCTGTAGCAGTTCCATCAGTCCGCCGTAGAGTATCGGGAAACCGACTATCCACAGCGGCAAGGATACCCTGCCCTGCTTCAGGAGCTTGTAGTTCTTGTCGAACAATATAACGGCTGTCAAGCCTGCGTACATCATGAAATGCGCCCACTTGTCGGAGAGCGTCACGTTCTCGAGGTGAAGTTCCTTGATAGGAAAAAGGCTCAATACCGCTATGGCAAGGCAAGTGACTATTGTAGGGATGTAGTTTTTCATTTCTTCAAGAGTTCGTCAATCTTCTCAAGATAGTCGAGGGAATCGTCAATAAAGAAGCGGAGGTCAGGGATTATGCGCACCTGACTCTTTATCTTGTTGCCAAGTTCAAAGCGTATCTGGCTCTTCTGTGCATTGATGTTGTCGAGAATCTCCTGACCGCGCTCTGATGGGAAAACGGAGAGATGGGCAGTGCAGATGCTGAGGTCCGGGCTGACCTTGGCATGAGTAACGCTGACCATCACGCCTCGCATGGCGCGTGTCTGCTGCTGGAAGATTACTGAAAGCTCCTTCTGGAGGAGTCGTGCTATTCTGTTTTGTCTTGTTTCTTGCATTGTAGTTAAGATTTAGACGATGATGTACATTGATATTAAGAATCACAAGATAACTGTGGTAGGAATAAAAACGCAAGTGACGCAAGTTACACAAGTTTTTCATTTGAACGCAAGTTTACTGTTTTTTAACACGGGTTTCACTAGTGACATGAGTTTTGAAACTTGTGAAACTAAAAATCATCTCTTGCGAGAAACTTGTGTCACTTGCGTCACTTGCGTTTTTATTTCATCCCTGCACTACTTGTGTTTAAATTTCATCCCAATACTATATCCGTATTTAGTACAAACATCATTATTTTAACGGCCGAGCCACTGCTCTGGGTTGAGTTTGCCAGTTTGCTTGCGGAGCTGGAACTGGAGGATGTTGTTGGAACCTACCGTTCCGAGAATCTGCTTCGTTGTCACTTGCTGACCCTTGCTCACGCTAACTGACGAGAGGTTGAAGTAAACGGAGATGTATTCGCCGTGGCGTACCATGACAGCCATCTTGCCGCCATAGCCGAACACAGCACTTACCTCACCATTGAAGATGGAGCGTGCCTGGCATCCTGCCTGACCCTGGATATTGATACCCTTGTTGTCGAGCTGCACATTGTTGAGTCCTTCCACCGTGTTCGTACCGAAGTGGCTGACGATCTTGTAGCTACCAGTGATAGGCATTGGGAGACGACCGCGGTTGCTTGCGAAAGAAGAAGAGAGCTTGCGGTCTTCAGCACTCACGTCGTAAGCACTGGACGAAGAAGCCGACCTTGTAGCCTCAGCCACTTCCGTATCGGAACGCTGTCTCTCGGCAGCAGCCTTGCGCTCCATTGCTATACGGTCTGCCTCAGCCCTTCTTGCAGCCTCAGCCTTTGCTGCAGCCTCACGATTGATACGTTCCTCACGTTCCCTTGCGGCACGTTCTGCACGAGCGGCACGTTCTGCACGCTCAGCCTGAGCCTTCTGCTCAGCCGCGCGACGCGCTTCCGCATTCTGTTCAGCGGCTATGCGACGGTTTTCCTCAGCTTGTCGAGCCCTCTCTTCGGCAGCAAGACGAGCCTTCTCGGCAGCTTCCGCCTGTGCTTTCCTTGCAGCCTCAGCCTTTGCGGCGGCAGCTTCCTCACGAGCCTTTCTCTCACGTTCCCTTGCTTCGGCAAGCTTTCTCTGTCGCTCCTTCTCGGCAGCAGCGGCGGCAGCCTTCTTTGCGGCAAGAGCCTCCTGCTGCTTCTTCTTGGCAGCGGCGGCAGCTTCTTGGCGCGCCTTAGCCTCAGCGGCAGCGGCAGCACGCATCTTTGCCATCTCGGCAGCCACGAGTCGGTCTATCTGTGCATTGAGTGCAGCATCCTGTTTCTGCTGCTCCGTGATGACCTGCTTTATTGCAACCTGCTCCTGCTGCAGCGACTGCACGATGGCTTGCTGCTGCTGTTTCTTTGCTTCGAGAGCAGCCTGCTCACTCTTGTGGCGATTCATGAGTGTAGTCTTGCTATGCTTTACCGCCCTGAGCTGGTTGTTCTTCAGCTGGATCTCGTTCTGCTTAGCCTGCACAAGTTCACCCTGCGCCTTCTGATAAGCAGCATATTCGCGCATGAAACGCAAGCGGCGATACATCTGCGGAAGGTCTTTTGCAGAGAAGATGAACATCAGCTTGTCCTGGAACTTGGCATGCTTGCGCATGTATTGCAATGACTGCGCATACTTCCTCTTGCGCTCTTCCAGCTGAGCCTGCAATGTTCCGAGCTGCGCCTTGAGCGTCTTGATGTTGCCATCAATGCTTGCGAGGTCGGAAGTTATCTGGTTGATGTTCTCCTGGTGCGCATCGATGTCGGCACCAATGACGGAAAGTTCGTTGAGCTTCGTGGATACAGCCGCCTGGTTTGTGGCAAGTTTCTTCTGCTCCTCCTTGATAACCCTTTGCACCTGCGCACGGTCGCCCTGGAGTTTCTTCACCTCCTTTGAGGGAACATACGTATTTTTTTGAGGTTTGGCGGTTTGCTTTGGCTTTGGCTTAGCCTGCGCCTTCTGCTGTGGTTTCTGCTGCGCCTTGCCCTTGTTCTGGGCGGAAACGGTCATGCAGAGTGACAAAGAAAGAAGTATGGTAAGTATGTATTTCATTTGCTTATATATTTTAGTTAGCGATGCTCATGAGCAGGTTCAACATTTCGTCAACGGAGATCTTGTCGTATTTCTTCGACGGAGTGGTGCGTGTCTCCCACTTGTCGGAACTTTTGATGTCATCCAGGACGAAGCCGAGGGTGAGGTTCTTGCCTCCCTTGATGGCGGTAGTCTGGAGAGAAAGCTGTATATTGGAAGGGAATTGCTTTGAGCCTACCTTCACAAAGTTTGCGTATTTGCAGCTGACATCCGTGGATCCATGCGACTGACTCTTGTACTTCACGTCAACATTCTCTATCCGGGAGGTATTGTTGTCAGTGAGCCAGTTGTAGGTGAAGTTTCCACGATCGAGCACTACGTTGCTCTTCTCGCTTGCGCTTACTGGTTGCACCGTGAATTCCTTCAGGTCGGAACTGCCCACGGTGTTCTTTCCAGGCATATAAAGCTGGTTCCAGAGCAGTGCTTGAAGGGCGTAGAAGTCAAGTCCATTCTCCTTGAGGAAGCTAACCTTGTTGTAGTCTTCCTGCACGTATTTCTTGTGGAACTTGTCCACGATCATGACGTAATCCTTGGTGAATTCCAGGCGTCCCACCTCCATCAGTCCGAAGGCTACGAGCTGAATACGGATGACATCATCCTTCTTCATGCGCAGCGAACCGCCCACATTAACCTTCTTGCTGCCTGAGCCCAGTGTGAAGTCAAGGTCGGCAACGATGCTGTTCACCGTGACTGCATTGGCATTTACCTTCTGTAGGAAGGCGATGCTATTGGACGTTTGCACTGCAGGAGTGGTAGGGATGGTAGGGTTGTCATCGCCTATCACCTTTTTTGTGCTGCCACATGATGCCAAGGCAAGGGCAGCTATGAGGGAAATTAATATCTTTTTCATTTTTTCTGAAACCATTGAAACTTATGAAACCATTGAAACCTTAAAGCTTCTTGGTGCGGATCTTGCGGTCGAGGTCTGTGGTGTCCTTGCCGGCAGCAGCCGCACGCATTTGGGCAAGTTCCCAGTAAGCCATGGCAGCATCCTTTTCATTTAACATATAATATATGTCGCCGGCATGCTCATATTCCACTTCGCTGACGCCTCCCGTCTGGCTGATGGTGCGGTTGATGTAAACAGCCGCCTCCTGGTATCTGCCAAGCTTGAAGAGCACCCATGCGTAAGTGTCGAGGTAAGTGCCGTTGTTAGGCTCGGCGAGGACCGTCTTCTTGCTCATTCGCTCCGCCTTCTCAAGTTCCTTGTCCTCAATGGCGAGGAAGTATGCGTAGTTGTTCAGCGCACCATAATTGTCAGGATTCCATCTGAGGCATTCCTCGTAAGAATCGAAAGCACGCTGGAGACTGTCCATGCTGTGATAGATGTCGCCTATCATTTCGTAGCAGTCAGCATACATCTTCGGATTGTTGGCAAACTTACGGTTGGCGACAGCCTTCTCCAGCAGACGGAGAGCCTCGTCCTGACGATCCATCTGATAGTTGTAAGCAGCCTGATAGAAGTATATTTCCAGCTTGTCAACGCCGTTTGCAATGGCACGACTGCAGACGTCAATGACCTTCTCCTTGTCGTCCTGCTCACCGTAATATCCGAGCAATGTCATGTAAGCCTCCTCATTTGTAGGCTCCTTCACGAGAATGTTCTCTACGGCTTTCGCTATGGAATCGGCGGAATAGTTCTGGATAGCCATGTATTGGACATAGAGAGACATCAGGTCAGAGTTCTCCTGTGGCTGCTCAAGGGCAGTGCGGAACATCTGCATCATCTTCTCGGTGCCGTTCTCCTCCGTCTCGAATTCCTCCAAGAGGTCGCGTATCACCTGCTTCTTCAACTCGGAAGCCGACTTCGGATCGTTGACGATGTCGAGTCTCATCTGTCGCGCCTCAGCATCCTTGCCCATCTTTCCGAGGCACTCTATGTAACTGTATCGCGTAGCACCGTCGGAAGGATCCAGCGCAAGTGCCTTGTCGTAATAAGGCAGTGCCTTCTTGAAGTTCTCCTTCTCGCTGTAATACTGCGCCAAATAGAGGTGGTAGATGCTCTGGTTTGGCGACTTCTTTATGAGTCCTTGCACATATTTCAGCGCCTTCTTCTCGCCGTAATAGTCCTTGTACATCTCTGCACGCGCCATGTCTATCTGCGGATTCCAGCCCGTGAGCGTCTCCAGATGATCCAGCAGCTTGAGTTCCTTCTCGTATTCCCCCTTGCTGTCATACAGTCGCATGAGAATGGTGATGTACTGCTCGTTGTCCTTGTCCAGCTCGACAATCTTCTCCAGCAGCGGTTGCACCATGATGGTGTCGCCTACTTGGGCGCACGCGTTGAGCAAAGTCTGCACATATTTCTTGTTGTCTGGCTCCAGGTCATACGCCTTCCTAAGCTTGACAATAAGGTCCTCCATGATCTCCCTTTCCGTCCTTGTCGTATCCTCTTCGGCATACATTCTCTGGTAGAGAGCCATCTGATAGTTCAGCTCCGCCACCTCCGGGTCTATCTCATAGCATTTCTTGAGAATGACGTATGCGGAGTCGAAGTCCTCCCTTACCTCCAGTCCGATGAAGTCGGCATAGAGGGAGTCAAGGAGAGTTTCGCCCCAACCTTCACCCGGCAGGTACGTCTTTTCCACATCAGCCTCTTGCGCAAAGACCAATGAAGGCAGGAAGAGAAGGAATATGTATAGAATTTTTTTCAAGTCAAAAACTTTATAAGTAACAATTCAAAATTAGTTTATAATCTCAATGAACACTTTATATTTATTTTATCAAACGCGAGTTTCA
>JAZRXS010000140.1:0-7685 GCA_045600325.1 Prevotella sp. | reverse complement strand
TCATTCCGCAATAGAGGCAGGTAGCACCACGTTTTGTGATTTTGTCGAAATCGCCCATCTCACGAATGAGACGGAAGGTGAGTTCGCATGCGCTGGACATCTCCGGGAAAGAGAACATCCAAGGCGTGTCGATGGTAGGACCTTCGTGATGGTCGATAACGAGCTTCTGCGCAGGAGATTGCGCCACGATGTCGCCAAGGTCATCGAGACGAGAGTAAACGGCATAGTCAAGGCATACGATAAGGTCAGCTCCTTTAATCTGATCCTTTACCAGATTAGGCACCTTGTCATAGCGAATGGCCTTCTCTATCGTTGGCATCCATTTGAAGAAGTCCGGAAACTGGTCAGGTATTACCACAACCGGCATCTTGCCTATCTCTCGGAGATAGTCGGCAAAGCCAAGAATGGAGCCAAGAGCATCGCCGTCAGGGCTGCGATGACAGGTAAGTACTATTTTGCGAGAAGTGCGCAGAAGAGTTTTTAGCTCCGCTGCGCGCTCTTGTGTGATTAGATTGTTCATCAATAATTAATAAAGTGGTGAAGGATAAACGCCTTCGTTTACGAGGTTCTGAATGCGCTCAACTGTGCCTGGACGGTCTTCTGTGTAAGTTACGCCGAACCACTTTGAAGTTGTGTCAAGAACCTTTACAGATGCTGTGCCTTCGTTGATGAGCTTGTTCACCATGAGAGGGATGAAGAATTCACTCTTGATGTTCTCCATGTTCTTTGGATCTGAAAGGAACTCCTTGAAGTATTCCTCTGAATATGCAAAGTAGTCAGGAGTGAAGCCCCAAACATTCATTGAAACAGGAGTGTTGTCTTCTACAGAAACCCACTCGTCGTTGTCGTCCATGTACTGAACCTGTCCGTCGTGACGTTCAATCTTTGTGCGCTCAACAACTGTTGTGAGGTTGCCGTTTTCGTCAGTAGAGCAGATGCCACGAGAAACAGTACCGTTCTCAGAGAGAGTATTGCCTACGCGGAAGCCTACCATTGCATACTTGTTCTTAGCACCTTCCTCAAGGTCTGCGAGGAACTTACCGATTACCATGAAGCAGTCGCGGTTGTAGAAGTCGTCGCAGTTGATAACGCAGAATGGTTCCTTAACGACATCCTTTGCCATGAGAACAGCGTGGTTTGTACCCCAAGGCTTAACGCGACCTTCTGGTACAGAGAAACCTTCTGGGAGAGAATCAAGTGCCTGGAAGCAGAGTTCACAAGGAATCTTGCCTTCATATTTTGAGAGAACCTGCTTGCGGAAGTCCTCTTCAAAGTCTTTACGGATAATCCATACAATCTTTCCGAAGCCAGCTTGGATAGCGTCATAGATAGAGTAATCCATGATAGTTTCACCGTTAGGTCCGAGAGTGTCAAGCTGCTTCAAACCACCATAGCGGCTGCCCATGCCGGCAGCGAGAAGTACGAGTGTTGGTTTCATATTTGTTTGTTTTAATTTGTTTATTTTTTTTGAGGTTATTTTGGAGACGACGCCTCATAGCGTCGTTAGGAATTGCAATTGTAGTAGCTTAACGACGCCATGTGGCATCGTTCCCTAATTCCGTGCAAAGTTATGAAATCTTTTTCTTTTTATATTATATAATGTGTAAAAATAGAAGTTTTGTGCGAAAATTCTTGTTTTTATTCGGGTAATTGCACGATTATTCTTCCTTTGAGAAATCCTTGACTATATCAATTATCTCGTCGTCGTTGTCAGTTAGATGTAGAAGGAGATTCTTGTAGCGACCAGACTCCATCATGTCTGAAAGAAACTGATATACAGGCATTTCCTTTGTCCAGAACTCCTTGTTGTAGAAGATCATAGGGCTGCTATATCCGAAGCTCAGGTAATGGTTTTGCGTGGCATCCTGAAAGATTTCCTGAACGGTTCCTGCACTTCCTGGCGTATAGATGATTCCGCCGTAAGCTATAGTCAGAATTGTGTCTTCGCGAATACTGTTGTCAAAGAACTTTGCTATGTGCGTAGCGAAAGGAGTTGCCGGCTCATGGCCGTAGAGCCAAGTAGGAATGCCGAGGCTCTTGAACTTCTTCTGAGGGAAGCGTTTCATGACCGAAAAAGCCGTTTCAAGCCATCTTTCGTCCTTGTAGGAAGGAGCCACGCTAAGCATTTTCAGGGCAAGATACACCTCGCTATTGTCCCTTCCTGCCATCCATGCACCAAGGTGAGTAGCCTCCATAGCGCCAGGACCTCCGCCCGTTATCATGAGAAAACCTTCCTCCGTAAGTCGTTTGCTTAGGAAAACCACATTCCAATAGCACTTGTCCGTGCGCAGAAGTCCGTGACCGCCCATGACTCCGATCTGCGTTCTCTCAGGATATGCCTCAAGAAACTTGCGCATGTGTCGGCTGATACTGCTATCATGAAGCGTGCGGGCGAGAAGTTCGTCCTCGCAAGCCTTTGTACCTTTGCCGGTTTTCATGTAATGGTTGTAAACCTTTGTGTCGTAAGATTCGCTGTAACTACTTGGGCTACAGAGGCTAAAGCCTTTGTACAATGATTCCGCGTCATAGAGGGAATCAAGGAAAAGATTATAGGGCTTGTCGGCTACAGCGTTGCGAAACTGCTGGATTATTTCGGTTTTTGTCATGGATTCTGGTTAGGAAAGTTATGCGTTTTTATTTGTAAACGTGGCACTTTTTAATCGTAAACGTGGCGCTTTTGATATGTAAAGCTATGAGTTGTGAAAAAATTCGTATACAAAAGTGAGTTGAGTTTGTATACAAAACTGATCCGAGTTTGTATACGAATTTTTTTGTAACTCATAGGAATACGGTAGCTAACTCATAGGAAAACGAGTCGTAACTCTATGCTTTATGAGTCGTAACTGTTAGGCTTATTCCGTCAAACCGCGGCTGCGAAGGAGAGCATCTGGTGATGGTTTGTGTCCGCGGAACCTGACATAAAGAGTCATGGCGTCCTCGCTATCGCCCATTTCAAGAATGTTCTCGCGGTAAGACTTGGCTGTTGCAGGGTCGAAGATTCCACGCTCCTTGAAGAGCTCGAAGCCATCGGTATCAAGAACGGCTGCCCAAAGGTAAGTGAAATAGCCGGAAGCATAGCCGTCGCTTGCAAAGATGTGGCGGAAATAAGGGCTACGATAGCGGTATTCCACGAGCTCAGGCTTGCCAAGCTTCTCTGACACTTTCTTCTCAAACTCAAGGATGTCCACATGGCCAGTATAAGGAATCTTATGCCACTCGAGGTCGAGTAGGGAAGCGGCTACGAGTTCTGTTGTCATGAAACCTTGGTTGAATTTGCCCGCAGCCTCCATCTTTGCGATTAGTTCGTCCGGGATAACCTCGCCCGTCTTGTAGTGCTTTGCATAAACCTTAAGCACCTCTGGCTCGAATGCCCAATGCTCGTTTATCTGTGAAGGAAGCTCCACCATGTTGCGATCGACGTTTGTTCCTGACTGCGAACGGTAGGCAGCCGTTGTGAACATGCCGTGCATTCCGTGGCCGAACTCATGGAAAACGGTTTCAACCTCATCAAGAGTGAGAAGCGACGGAGTGTCACTTGTAGGCTTCGTCATGTTTCCTACATTATATATAATAGGGCGCTCCTCAACGCCATTGATGTTCGATTCGTCCTTAAGTTCACTCATCCAAGCGCCACCACGCTTTGTTTCGCGAGGGAAATAGTCGGTCATGAAGATAGCAAGGTGCTTTCCTTCTGCATTCTTCACATCATAAACGTTCACCTCCGGATTGTACTTTGGCGCGTCTGGAAGAAGGGTAAAAGTTGTTCCGTGAAGGCGGTTTGCAACGTAGAACATACCCTTCACGACGCTGTCAAGAGCGAAGTATGGACGGATCTCGTCGTCAGTCAGGTTGAAACGCTCCTTCTTTACTTTCTCCTGATAGTAGGAATAGTCCCAAGGAGCTATCGTTATGCCAGCGCCCTCGCGGTCGGCAAGAGCCTGCATGTCGCGCACTTCCTCTTCAACTTTCTTCTTTGCAGGTTCCCAAAGCTTATACATAAGCTCCTCTGCATTGGCAACTGTCTTCGCCATCACATTGTCAAGCATGAAGTCTGCAAAGGTGTTGAAACCAAGGAGCTTAGCCTTGCGGTAGCGAAGATCAAGAATCTTGTTGATGTTTGCCTCGTTGTTGTATTCGTTATTGTTGGAGCAAAGCGATGTGTAAGCCTTGTACATACGCTCACGAAGACTGCGTGAATCGGCAGAAGCAAGTACGGCAAGTCGGCTTGGAGCATGGAGAGTGAACGACCAACCGCTCTCGTGTCCGCGCTTCTTTGCTTCCTCGCGAGCCGTTTCTATCGTGTTTTGTGGAAGACCGGAGAGTTCACTTTCGTTGTCAACATAGATCTCTATGGCATTCGTTTCCTTGAGAATGTTCTGTCCGAAGCTCTTCATCGCCTCAGAAACCTCCTGGTTTATGTCCTTGAGAATCTCCTTGTCGGCATCAGAAAGCAAGGCGCCACTACGCACAAAGCTCTTGTATTTCTTCTCAAGAAGACGCATCTGCGCCGTGTTCAATCCGAGTGATTCGCGCTTGTCGTAAACCTTCTTTATGCGAGCGAAAAGCTTGTCGTTCATTGCAATCTCGTCGCCTGCAGCTGTCAGTAGCGGAAGTATTTCCTCCGTGACCATTTCAAGTTCGTCGGTATTGTCAGTACCTTGGAGCAGGCCCCATACGGCAGTAGCCCTCTCGAGGTCTTGTCCGCAGTTGTCGAGGGCGAGAATCGTGTTGTCGAACGTAGGTTCCTCTGGGTTGTTTATGATGGCTTCCACCTCTTTTCTCTGCTGGGCGATGCCGAGTTGTACGGCAGGAGCGTAGTCACTATACTTGATCTTGGAGAAAGAAGGCAGCTCATACTTGTTGGTAGGCTCTTGTAGAAGAGGATTATCTGTCTTTATTGCCATGTCGTCAGCAATCTTAGGGCTGCAGGCTGTTATAGCTGCGGCTGCACAAATCATAAGAGTTTTTTTCATGAAATTATGTCTTTATTTGGCGACAAAATTACGATTTTTTAGAGAAAAGGGAAAGAAAAATCAAGAAATAATAAGTAGAGTTCCGCTAAATGCTTACATTTTAGTATTTTATATTGAGTTTTTGTTTAACTTTGCAGCCAGTAAAAGCAAAAACTAAAAGAAAGTAAACTTAATTAGACCAAATTCTTAAAAGATGAAAGTAGCAATCGTTGGCGCAAGCGGCGCCGTAGGACAGGAATTCCTCCGCATTCTTGAGGAGAGAAACTTCCCAATGGATGAACTCGTATTGTTTGGCTCAGAGCGTTCAGCTGGCACTAAGTACACATTCAAGGGTAAGGAAATAGAAGTGAAGCTTCTTCAGCACAACGACGATTTCAAGGATGTTGACATCGCCTTCACATCTGCTGGCGCTGGCACTTCAAAGGAGTTCTGCGAAGACATCACAAAGTATGGCGCTGTAATGATTGACAACTCTTCTGCTTTCCGCATGGAGGATGACGTGCCATTGGTAGTGCCTGAGTGTAATGCTGAGGATGCTCTCAACCGTCCACGAAATATCATCGCAAACCCTAACTGCACTACAATCATGATGGTTGTCGTACTCAAGCCACTCGAGGCTCTCTCTCACATCAAGCGCATCCACGTAGCTTCTTACCAGAGTGCTTCAGGTGCTGGTGCTGCTGCCATGGCTGAGCTTCAGAAGCAGTATGAGGAAATCCTCAACGGCGATCCTGTAACTATCAAGAAGTTCGCTCATCAGCTTGCTTACAACGTAATCCCACAGATTGACGTTTTCCAACCAAACGGCTATACTAAGGAAGAAATGAAGATGTACAACGAGACACGCAAGATCATGCACACAGATGCTCAATGTTCTGCTATGTGCGTTCGCGTTTCTTCACTCCGTTCACACTCTGAATCAGTTTGGATTGAGACAGAGGCTCCAATCTCTGTAGAGGATGCTCAGAAGGCTATCGCAGCTGCTCCTGGTTGCACTCTCAAGGACGATCCTGCAAACCTCGTTTACCCAATGCCACTCGAGACAGCCGGCAAGGATGACGTTTACGTAGGTCGCGTTCGCAAGGACATCTCTAACGAGAACGGCTTGACATTCTGGCTCTCAGGTGACCAGATCCGCAAGGGTGCTGCCCTCAACGCTGTTCAGATTGGCGAATGGCTCATCGAGAACGATCCAAAGTTGAAGAATTAATTTCCTCACATCAAAATATTAGGCGGTTATCCTAGAGGGTAATCGCCTTTTTTCACATTTACCTATATTCAGGAGAACATTTCTCACTCCACCATAAAGAAAAACACCCCATAATTGCAGATTTCCGTGAATTTGTTTGGTTGTTTGAAATAAATCAGCTAATTTTGCGGATGTTTACATGCATTTTTAAAGAAATGAGAATATTCAACACAGCAGGAACTTGTCGCCCGAAAGAACATTATATGGTGGACATCACCGAACGTTTGGAAATCATTCGCAAGATGGTTGTCAAGGGTGATTATTTCTGCATCAATCGTGGTAGGCAGTATGGCAAGACCACAACACTTGAGGCTTTGGCAGGATTTCTTGCTCCCGAATATACGGTCTTCAAATTAAGTTTTGAAGGAGCATCACCAGAATCTTTCGCAAGTCTCCCTATTGCCTCTGCCTATTTCCTGAAGTCGTTGCTATTCAACGTAAGACTTGGATTAACGGTTTTGGACGATGCTGCCCTCCAGATTCTTGAAAATGCTATTGGCGACAAGGACAGCATTGCTGATTTGGACTTTGCATACACCATCCCTATGCTGTGTAAGGCAAACAGCAAACCGATAGTCATTTTAATAGATGAGGTTGATCAAGCAAGCAATTATGAGCCATTCCTGCTTTTTCTCGGAGTCTTGAGGAGAATGTTTCTCAATCGTGCCAGCCTTCCCACCTTCCAATCCGTCATTCTCGCTGGCGTCTATGACATCAAGAACCTCAAACTGAAGATGCGTTCAGAGGATGAGCATCAGTATAACTCGCCTTGGAACATAGCCGTTCCATTCAATGTGGAGATGAGTCTTTCTGCTGAAGGTATCAAGGGAATGCTTGATGACTATGAAGCAGATCATAGTAAGGGCATGAATACATTGGAAGTTGCTTCTTTGATTCGCGAATATACAGGCGGTTATCCTTTTCTTGTTTCACGTTTGTGTCAGTTGATGGACGAACAGGATGATTGGAGTCACGAGGGATTCCTAAATGCAGTGAAGGCTTTGCTCAATGAACGCAACACCCTTTTTGATGACATGGTTAAGAAGATTGAGCAGTTTCCTGATTTGAAGTCACTGCTCAAGGAGCATCTGTTCTCTGGTGAATCACGCAAATACAATCCACTAAATAAGGCATTCCAATTAGCAGAAAGATTCAATATCATCAATGTCCATAATGGATCTTTCGCTATTTCCAACCGAATCATGGAAACCGCAATCTACGAGTATTTCATGGCTGAGGAAAATGATTCTGAGATATATTCGGCAGGCTCTATTGAGAAGACTCAGTTCATCAATGGCGATGGATTGGATATGCCATTGCTTTTGCAGAAGTTCTCTGAACATTTCAATGAGATATTCCGCACAGAAGATGGCACTATGGACACAAAGTTTGTTGAGAAACAAGGACGCAAGCAGTTTCAACTCTATATACGTCCAATCATAAATGGCATAGGTCATTATTAT
>JAZRXS010000139.1:0-2976 GCA_045600325.1 Prevotella sp. | reverse complement strand
AAAATAGTCGTTCGACCAGAAGTCGAGTTCACGAGGACTTTCTACATACCCCACAACATCTTGTTTTACCATAGTGATGTCGGCAGAGGTTAGCCTATTTCGTAACTCTTGCATGAATTGTTCTTGGGAAATAGTTTCACCGCTAAACTCACGAATGCGCTCCTGAAGATGTGTATAATCAAGCGCTATACCATTACGTACGTACCACTCGAAGTCATACCAATCGCGTCCTTTAATGCGACGTTGCCATGCACGATAAACGAGTGCGTGCATCTTTCCTGCGTAGAGATCTGGCAAGGTAAAGCACCTAACAGAGAATGCGTATGGAGCGGTCAACAAACGTCTTTCCGTTTGGAAGGCTAATGGAGGATTCGTGTCTAACTCAATCTTTACCTTCATCATCTTTCGCGTTTGAAATTTTATCTCATAAGCCTCTGTATTCTCCTTGAGAAACGCAGACTCGACACGACCGAAAATCTTCTTGTCCTTCTTCTGTATGTCAACCTGTAAACCCATTGATGTAAACTCATCAACGATGGGTTGAAAGTAATTTTCTATGTGTATGCGGTCGTTCTTTTCCGTTAGAGAGAAATCCATGTCCTCCGAGTATCGCCTTAACCCATGCATCAATCGTAGACAGGTACCACCATAGAAGGCTGCATGTTCGAAGAATCCTCCTCGTTCTAAACCTGCAAGTGCAACTTTTTGCATCGTCTCGCGTTGAGCATTTGCAAGTTCAATGTCATTCTTGGGTTGGTAGGCGGCTACCAGTTGTTCGAAGTGTGTCATAACTGATTGATTATCTTTATTAAGATTAACAACGTGCTTTGCTTCATGCCTTGTTCAGCACAAGCAGATATAATATCTGTATCAAATCCTTTCAACTGATCCATATCGAAACGAATGTCTTCTTCCAGATAGATGTGCAAACCTCGCACAGAGGTTGCTGGAATGTGCGTGTCAGCAAGGATAAGGTCGCAAAGGGCTTTCTCTGGTGTGGCTATCTGGAATGTTGCTCCATCCATTGTGCTGCTGGTGATGCCGATAGGATAGTACGTAGGTGACACTTGTCGGTAGGTGAAATAACCCAATGGATTCTCGAAACTGCGAGTATGTTTTAGCGTTATAGCCGTAAGTGTATTTACACGTTCGGGAATCAATCCATAATAGCTGAGAGCCCACTGAAGCGAGAGGTATGAAGGACCGTAGATGTGGTTTGAACATATTGGAGCGGATGGCGGATAACCATACTTTGCCGCTTGCAACACATACAAGCCACGTTTAAGGCGGATAATCTCACCCGCCTTCTCCAAAGCATTCATCTTTGCAGAGGTGGAACGGTATGCGCTCCCCCTTTCAATCTCCCCCATCAGTATGGCAAGATCTTGTGTCTTGATAGGAATGTTCTTTATGGCGTTGACAAGGTCAATATGCATAAATATACGATTTTAGGTACAGTAAAGCCAGAAATGATGATGTTTCTGTTCGGAAAACGCTGCAAAGTTATAAAAAATTGCATAGAAAAAGAAGAAAAACTTCCTTTTCTGTGCAAATATTTATAATTTTCTTATTTTATATATACCTCTTCATCTCTTCGCCTTGAACTCCCGCGTGCAGCTCTATGAGATGTTTGGCGGGGCTTGATTGTATCTTCGGTATAAGGACTTCCTCTACTTGGAAGAAACCAACTTCGGACTTCATGTGGACTTCTATCTTTATGGGACGCTCTGTGCCTGGATGAATCTTTACTTTCTCAATGGAGTTGGCAGAGTATTTGTGGATGTCGCCCTCGGTAGGTTTAGTGGGTATCTCCAGCGTGATGCGTGCTCGTCCCTTGGTCATGTCGCAGCCGTCGGCTATGAGGATAAGTCCTGCCTCGAGGGAATGAATGGGATGTGTGGTCATGTGTCCGAGTATTCCTTCCATGGCAAGTGACTGTATGACTGTTCTGCGGCGTACGTCATCGGGTAATGCTACGGAGAGTATCTGCCTGATCTTATGATAGGTAAGAATGCCGGAATAGAGCTCGTGGTCTTTGCGTGCTATGGTCATTCCTGCATCATGCAGCAGGGCGGCAATGCAGACGGCGATTACGCTGTCGGCGAAAGTTCCTGACAATTCCGTTTCAAGACTTGTATGTACGCCAGCCTTGTGCATTATCCGCAGCATCTTAAGGGCGTTGTAGCAGACGGTCTTCATGTGGACGGGGCCGTGGTCGTTGAGTCCTAAACGGGTGATGGACACGGTGTTGGCATAATCATGGATAGCTTTTATCTCAGCATCTTCCAACATCAGTTTCACGATGTCTAATGGCAAGGAATCCTTAGAGAAGCGTTCCACAATCTCGGTCAGGAGTTGCAGAATCTTCTTCTCCAAGGATTCTTCTTTTACAGATTTTGTTTGCATAAATGTATATAAAAGGATAAAAGTGTACGGTCTGTTCCACGAAGGAAAGACCATACACAATATTTACTAATACCTATAATTGTAATCTTTTAGTAATCAGCATTCTGCGGATCAAAGCATGTCCAGCCACGGAGCCAGTTGTCATCAGTAGAGAAGGCACCGATATAGCTGACCTTTTCAAACCAAGATGAAAGCAGAGCATCGGTAAATGACGCTGCTCCAAGCAACGGCGAACCACTCTGAGGAAGGTATGAAACACCTGCATAAACACCAGATGTGAGCATAAGGTCGGCAATGTTCGGGAATGCCTTGTTGCCTATTTGCGCCTTGAAGAAGGTAGAACTGTATGATTCCTTTGAAGCATCAATCACGCTCTTGCCAACAGCATCGTAGAGATTGTCCTCATAGCGTTTGTTGGCATCACTACCGGTAATACCCATGCCAGCAAAGATGATGTTCTGCAGCTTTAATCCTCCAGTTTTTGCAAACTCCTGTGTGTTACCCTTTTCTGCATCCACAATCAAGCCTATCGGATAGCCAACAGCCACGGAGTTGAAGCATGCCAGATGA
>JAZRXS010000138.1:0-7465 GCA_045600325.1 Prevotella sp. | reverse complement strand
ATGAAGCTTCCTGTTAAGTTCATCTGGACTCACGATGCATTCCGCGTAGGTGAAGACGGCCCTACTCACGAGCCAGTAGAGCACGAGGCACAGATCCGTCTCATGGAGAAGCTTAAGAACCACGCTGGTCAGAACTCAGTTCTCGTTCTCCGTCCTGCAGAGGCTAAGGAAACTACTGTTGCTTGGGCTATGGCTATGGAGAATGTTGACACTCCTACAGCTCTCATCTTCTCTCGCCAGAACATCAACGACCTTCCAGAAGGCAACGACTACGAGGCTGCTCGCAAGGGTGCTTACATCGTAGCTGGCTCAGACGAGAACCCAGACGTTGTTTGTGTAGCTTCTGGTTCTGAGGTTTCTACACTCGTTTCAGGTGCAGAACTTCTCCGTAAGGATGGCGTTAAGGTACGCATCGTTTCTGTTCCTTCAGAGGGTCTCTTCCGCAACCAGTCTCTCGAGTATCAGCAGAGCGTAATCCCTGCAGGTGCTAAGGTATTCGGTATGACAGCAGGTCTTCCTGTTAACCTCCAGGGCTTCCTCATCGGTGCTGACCCAGCATCAAAGATCTGGGGTCTTGAGTCATTCGGATTCTCAGCTCCTTACAAGGTGCTCGACGAGAAGCTCGGCTACACTGCAGAGAACGTTTACAACCAGGTGAAGTCAATGCTTTAATAGCCCCTCCCTATGATCGGTTTAGCAAGTGATCATGCAGCTTTTCCTCTCAAGCAGTTCGAGAAGAGCTACTTGGAGGAGAAGGGCATTGAATATAAAGACTACGGGACATACACCGAAGACTCTTGCAACTACGCCACTTACGGTCATGCCCTTGCTGAGGGTATCGAGAAGGGTGAGGTTGAGAAGGGTATTGCAATGTGTGGTTCAGGTGAAGGAATCTCAATGACTCTCAACAAGCACCAGCAGATTCGTGCGGGACTTGTTTGGCAGCCAGAGATTGCCCACCTTATCCGCGAGCACAACAATGCCAATGTCATCGTCTTCCCAGGCCGCTTCATCACAGAAGAAGTATGCCGCCAATGTCTTGAAGAATATCTCAACACGCCATTCGCTGGCGGTCGCCACCAGCAGCGTATTGACGATATCCCTGTAAAATAATCATTTATGCTTTAATATTAAAGGCATAGTTCCACATCGGAGCTATGCCTTTTTTGCATTTACCCGAGGAAGCATAACCGCACTTTGAATAACTCGTATCAATGAAAATCCTTGCTAAATTATTTTATTATCCACTCCTATGTTGTTTTCGTAAAAAAAATGTAATTTTGCAGAAGAAAGCAAATCAAGGATTCGTTACTTTCAAACACAACTTCAAGGATCCCTCACTTTCAAACACAACTTCAAGGATTCCTCACTTTCAAGACACAACTAATCCTTAACAATAACAAAACAAAATAAACCAAATACATGGAACTAATCATCATTCTTATTGCAGCCTTATTGCCAGTTGCATTATTGCTGATTTACATATACAAGAAAGACAGCGCACAACCAGAGCCAACAAGCTGGTTGACAAAGGCTTTCTTTTATGGAATTCTATCAGCCCCACTCTCCATGCTCATTTCTTTTCCACTTTGCGACATCTTGGGCATTGACTCTGAAGCAGAACAATACGCTTCTATTTTTGACGCATTCATGTCAGCTTTCTGTTCAGCAGCGATACCAGAAGAAGTCGCTAAGCTAATCATGCTATGGCTTTTGTTGCGAAAGAATCCACACTTTGACGAGAAGTTTGATGGCATTGTCTATGCAGTCTGCGTAGGTCTCGGATTTGCCGGATTTGAGAATATACTCTACTTGTTCGAAGGCGACGATTGGATTACTACGGGCATTGTACGCGCACTGTTTGCCGTTCCTGGTCACATGCTTGACGGCGTTCTCATGGGATATTTCTATTCACTCTATCACTTCAGCAGCGAGCATAATGCAAAAGCAAAGTACATGATACTACTTGCACCAATCATTGCCCATGGAATCTACGATGGAATCCTGTTTTCTTTGAGCATAGACGAAATGCTCGCGCCTATATTGGTCATAGCATTCCTTTGGTTCTTCAACAAGTTGAGGAAGAAAGGTCAAGAGAAAATCAACGAATTGGTTGGAAAATAACAACTTATAAAACCTTTTTCTTGTAAAAAAAGAAATAAAACAGTAAATTTGCAGCAAACAAATATACAAAACAAAATAATACTTGAATTATGAAGAACTTGCTCTTAACCCTTTTACTTGCATTCTGCACAAGCAGCATTTACGCAACAAACACTGAGTCTGTAATAAATAACACGGAACAACAGACCCCAAAGAAAAAGAAGGTCGCAAAGAAACCAGCAGCAAAAAAGCCAGCTGCCAAGAAGTCTTTTGTAGGCAATCACATGTTCTCTCTCCAGTGGATCTCATGGGAGAAGTTTGGAAAGGCAGTTATCACAAAAGGACCTGATGCCAACACATACAACATCAGCGGTCGTCAGGGTTCAGAATGCTGCGACGAAGCTGCTGGCCGCAACAATGGCGACTTTGTTTCAATAGAAGGAACTATCCGCAAGATTGACGACAAGACCCTCATCTTCAACGGAAGAATTGTCACAAAAGTCTATCACATCAACGGAGGAAACGAGGTTGTACGCGAAGGCGAATTCACATTCCTTTCCACTCAAGGCAGAAAATACTGGCGCCTTCAGGCAATGGAGAATCCTGCTGACCAATGTACAGACTACGTTGACATCTATTTCTAAATCCCTATATGACCAACAACATTCTTGAGGTTATAAGTTAATGAGAGCATTTAGATCACTCCTTTTCAGCACATTAGCAATAATCACTGTATGCTCCTGCGATTTCTCTTCGCAGCTAATGTCAAGCACGAACACTCCCAATGAGATCAAAGTAAAGCGCTTTGATCGCATTGAATATCAGTACCTTTCCACTGGCGAGTTCTCGGCTTTGCAGCAGATGAGCATAGATTACCCTACAGAAACGCGAACACTTGTAGAGGACATCCTGCGCATAGGCTTAATGAGTGAAGAGGAAACAGGCAAGCGTCTCATTACCTTCTTCCAAGACTCTACGCTTCAAGTTCTGCTAAGGGACACGGAAGAGAAATATGCCGACATGGACAAGCTGAACAAGGATCTCACCACAGCCTTTCAGACGTTGGGCAAGGAACTGCCAAAGCTGGAGATGCCTACCATCTATTCACAGATATCAGCGCTTGACCAAAGCATCGTCATCAAGGATGGAGCCATTGGAATCTCCCTCGACAAATACCTCGGCAAGGACTACGAGATATACCAAGGCATCTTTCCACCCGACAAACTGGAGAAGATGACGCCGAAGATGATTGTTCCCGACTGCGTTCTCTTTTATCTTATCAGCCAATATCCGTTGGACGATTTCGACACTTTGTCACAAGAAGAGCGCGACCTGAACCTTGGAAAGATGGTGTGGATCACCAACCATGTTGTTGGTTTCAAGGCATATAACGATCCGCCTTTGAAGAAGTTCGAAAGCTATCTCAAGTCACACCCCAACATGACAATTGAGGAAATGCTGGAACAAAACCAAACATTGGGACAAAACTAACCAGAATAAAAAACATTAACCTAATAACTAACTTTATGAATCAAAATTTCAAAAAGTGGACGATTGCACTCCTTGCAATCTTTGCCTTTGGACTCTCATGGGCAGCGATAAGCGGAGTCAATTCCACAGAGCGTTCTTGGGACTTCACACAAGGCGCTAACCATGCAGACCAGATTACGGACTGCGAGTATTGGAATTCAGAGTTGAGCAAGGGTAGAACAAGTCTGCTCATTGACCTCAACGATCAGGAACTTCCATCTAACACGGGTGCTGCTCTCAGCGGTCTTGAGGGCATCTATTTCACAGTGGCTAAAGGTGCTGTCTATGGCATCTCAAGCAACTTCTGCTTGCAGAGTGGTTCGATGACAGTTCGCATTCCTGACTGCCAGGTTGCCGACACTCTCATTATCGGTTTCTGCGGTGCTGGTTCTGAGGCTACAATCGCTTCTGAAAGCATCAATGAGACTCTCGCTACTTCTGCTACAAAGAACGAAACTCACAGAGCTGTCGTAACTGCTGACGGCGATGTTGTTCTCAACATGAAGTGTTCAAAGGGTTTCCGTCTTTACTCTATCACTGTTAAGCCAGGTGAAGCTCAGGATACTCCAGACACTCCAACCGCAGGCACAAACTTCGAGGTTGACCTTGCTCCATCACTCTTCACAGAGGAGGAAGCTGTTCAGTGGCAGGCTCTCCCTGACTTCGGTGTCAAGATGGATGCTGACGGCAACACTGTTCGCGTAGCTGCTGATGCAGAAGATGCTCAGATGGTTGTTACTGGAGCGAAGTACCACGGCGATCATGGTGTTGTTCCTGGCACAATGACAGTAAAGGTGGCTGGCAACACAAAGATTACTATCGGTGGTTGCAACTGGGGTTCTGCCGTAACTGTTACAGATGCTAACGGCGGTTCATTCACCATCGACAACTCTGGCAAGTGCTGGAACAAGAGCGACGAGTCAACAATGACTTCTGGCTACTACACTGGCGAGGCTACAACCCTCACTCTCACTGGCGGTAGCTACATGCGCTACTACAAGTTCGAGGCTGTTGATGCTGTAGCAGAGTTCAATGTAACATTCAACGCAGGCGAGGCTGAAGGTGTTGCTCCTAAGGGCGCTACCGTTGTTGCTGGCGAAAGCGTCACAATTCCTGTAAACCGCACTCTCTATTCTGAGGGCAAGACTCTCGTAGGCTGGAGCGACGGCAAGAAGACTTACAAGCCAGGCGAGACAGTTACTCCTAAGGCTGACGTGGAACTCAACCCAGTCTTCGCTGACAACGCTTCTTCTCTCATGGGTGCTCATGCTGACGAAGTAACAGTAGTTTGGGACTTCCAGACAAAGAACGGTGCTCCTACCCTCGCTTGGGAAGGCGGTGCTGCTCTCCATCCATACGTTGCTCAGGCTACAATCAATGGCAACGCTGTTGACGTAAAGATGGATTGCGACGTTTCTGCAGGTAAGATTGCTAATGCAAACTGGACTGACTGGTGCCAGATGAACTCAGGTACCAAGCTCACTATCCCTGCAATGAAGGGCATGAAGATTGCCATCGAGTCTTACTCTGCTACTACTACAACTACTATCGCAGGTTCTCTCGGTTACACAGCTGAAGGCAACAAGGTGTCTTACGAGTACAATGGCTCTGACAAGAATATCGACATCGTTATCGGCGACGGTTCTTACTGGCGTACATTCACAGTCACTTACCCTTCTGTAGCAAGCACAGACGAGTACGACAACACTGCTGGCATCATCACATGGGCTAACGGTAACGAGACTAACGCTTCCGCTACTACCGACATCAAGGCTGCAATCCTTGAGACCAAGGTTACCGTAGGTACAGACCTCTCTGTTTCAGGTCCTTCTGTTTACACTGACGTTCCTGAGGCTACGCAGGCCATCATGACTTACGTGCCTACCACATCAAATGCAGGTACGGTTGCTGGCGACATGGTCGAGTATAAGGTTAAGCTCAAGAAGGGTCTCACAATGAACGTTTCTTCCGTTTCGTTCGATGCTATCAAGTATGGTACTGACAATGCTTACTTCTCATGGAGCTATACTGCTGATGGCGTAGAGAGCAAGATCAATGCTTACAGCGACCCTAAGACTCAGATTCGTCGTAACAACAATGCAAACCCTACTGCTCCTCTCACTCACAATGAGACTGTCGCTGCCAATGGTTGCCGCGAATTCACTCTCCGCTTCTACATCTCTAATGTTGCCAACGACAAGAGAATGGCTATCGGTAACATCAAGATCAATGCTGCTGTAAGCGGTACTGAAGAGAAGCGTGCGTTCCAGGACTTCGCTATCAACTTCCAGTCAGATCCTTACACAGTGGTTAAGCCTGAGACAGGCATCCTCCCTGACGGTGTTGAGGTCAGCGGTACATGGCACGATGCACAGCACGGCTATAACACTACTACTCTCACAGTTCCTGTTGACGGTCCTGTAAAGATCAAGTTCGGCAAGTGTCAGTATGGTGCTACTATCGCTACTATCAAGAAGGGCTCTGAGGTTCTCGGCACTATCGATTGTGGTGGTTCTTGCGAAGGCACTGCCGACTGGGTTTACAACTCTGAGGAGGCTGCTACGCTCACTATCATCACAGCAAACTACATCCCTTCAATCGCTGTTGAGGCTTGCGAACTTCTCCCAATGGTTACTGTAAGCTACTACAACACTGACGGCAAGCTCCTTGGCACTGACGAAGTTCAGGGTGGTTCTGCCCTTGCTTACAAGTACAGCGAGGCTGACGTAACTGTTCCTGAAGGTCAGGCATTCCGCGGATGGTTCACTTCTGAACAGCTGTCTGCTCTCAAGATTGCTGAAGGCTACGTTCTTCAGGACAACCTCAAGCTCTATGCTCGCGCTACTGACATCGAGAAGGTTTCTAACACAGCTCGCTTCATCTACGACCTCACAAAGCCTTACTTCTATGTTGAAGACCACGAGCTCATCACTATCGACGGTAAGTACTACAACACTCACGGATGGCTCGTTGACAAGGGCGGTAACATCAAGGTTAAGGTTGGCGGCAACTGCTACCTCACTGTAGGCAACTGCCTCTACTCTGCTGAATCTACTGCTACCGTTACTGACTCTGATGGCAACAAGGTTGGCGAGTTCCAGGTTAAGGCTGACGGCGACGGTGCTGCTACTACTATCGAGTACAACGGTCCTGCTACAGAGCTTACCATCAACTTCCCTTCTGGCGCTTACACTCACAGCGTAGAGGTTTGGAACTTCGTCTCTGCTCCTGAGTATGACGAGGCTACTGGCTACTATGTAGTTGCTCCTGGCGACGTTACAAGCTTCCTCATGGCTCTAAACGCTGTTGCTTCTAAGGACGGTGCGAAGATCTTCCTCCCTAACGGAACTTACGACCTCGGCACTCAGACTCTTACAAGCGTATCTGGTAAGAACATCTCTATCATCGGTCAGTCTATGAGCGGTACTGTCATCGTCAACGCTCCTGCCAAGGAGAATGAAGGTATCGGCGTAACTGCTACTCTCAAGAACTCTGCCAACGGACTCTATATGCAGGATCTCACTCTCCGCAATGCCATGACATTCAACGGTGGTACTGGTCGTGCGGTTACTCTTCAGGATTGCGGTAACAAGACTATCTGCAAGAACGTGAGCCTCGAGTCTTATCAGGACACTTACTACAGCAACAACAACTCTGGTAGCTTCTACTTCGAGGATGGCGAAATCCACGGCGTTGTTGACTATGTTTGTGGTGGTGGTGATGTTTACTACAACCGCGTGAAGTTCGTCAACGAGCAGATCAAGAACACTACTATCGCAGCTCCTTACGGTGCGAAGAAGTTCGGTTATGTCATGAACGAATGTACTATCGA
>JAZRXS010000137.1:0-45693 GCA_045600325.1 Prevotella sp. | reverse complement strand
TGAAGTCTATGTAAGCCTTGTTCTGGGCATCGGCACGCAAAAGCTCGTAATACATCCTTGCGGATTCCGACTGAGCATGAGCCTCCTTTCCCATCCCCTCAAGCACCTGATACACGGAATCAGGATGCTCTATGAGCAGAGAATCCAAATAGTGCAGCTGAGCACGGAACGAGTTGTTTCCACCACAAGCAAGGATGGAGAACAATGCACAGCAGAACAATATGCGAACTATAGTCTTTTTCGTTCTGCAAAAGTAGATGTTTTTAAACAAATATCCAAAGAAAATGTATAAAATTACGAGAAAAACGTTTGTGTACATTTTTGAAGGTGCAGAAGTTCCCGCTTTTGGGGAGTTATTTGACAAAATAGTATCAATGGTTTGAGGCGTTTTCTTGGCAAAAGTTGTCAGTTTGTAACTATCTGATAATGTGAAGGTTAGGAATGGGCGAAAAAAACTCTATGAGTTTTGGGTCAAAAACGTGGGAGTTTTGGGTCAAAAGTCTATGAGTTTTTGGGCAAAAGTGCCGCAGTTTTGATCCGCAACTCATAGAGTTCTCTCAAAAAGCGTCAGGATTGACAAAATAGTATCAACGAAAAAATGGGATATACCTTGGCGGCATATCCCATTTTCTGTGTTGGACTAGGCGGATTCGAACCACCACAAACAGAACCAAAACCTGTTGTGCTACCATTACACCATAGTCCAATCACGAGGTGCAAGATGTGCTATGCACACACTTAGCGGCTGCAAAGGTAATGGTTTTTAATGACAAATGATGAATGATGAATGATAAATTGTAGGGCGGCTTGACTATTGTCATTATTTAGCAAGAGTCCTTTTCTGAGATGGTACTGTGGAAACGACGCTATGGGTCGTCGTTAAACTGCCACCGAGACCATTCTCCTGGAGAGTATCGTGGTTGTTGCTGAGGTCTGTCCAGTCGGTCTTCACGTTTGTAGGAATGCCGTTGATGTACTTTTCTATGTTGGTGTAGCCGTCGCCGGTAATGTCGCCGTTGGCATCAGAAGGATCTTTCGGGTTGAGCTTGTTTGCCTTCTCCCACCAATCAGGCATGCCGTCGCCGTCAGTGTCCTTGTAAGCTTTCCACTTGCCGTACTGCGGAATGCCGCCTACCTGCTGAGGATCCGTGATTATGCCCACCATCCAGGAGTCGGCGGCAAGGCGACGCTTGTCGTAACCGATGCTTGCCGCCTCCTCGTCGGGCTTCGCGTCAGGGGCATGGAAAGGCTTGCCCGTGCGCACTTCCTCCACGATATTACGGTCAAGAATGTCACGGCAAGGGAGTGTAGTCCCCACATTGTCGAGGACGAAGGAGTAAGCGTCCTGCGCAGTCATCACCGTATAGTGAGGATGAGGGAAGGGTCTCCCCCACTTCATCAGTGGCAGATATTCCTCCGGCACGCGCCCAAGGCTCTCTATCTGTACGCCACCGTTCCAGTTGTCGGCAGTAATGTCAGGATAGCCTTCCACGATGTTGCCTTCGCAATACACGCGCCCGTACTGCTTCCTCTCGTTTCGCGACAGTCCCGCCTCCGGCTTTAGTATGCGATAGCGCACGGAACCCTTGCCCGTGGCTGGTCCCGGCTTGTAGTAATTGTTGTAGATGTTGTAGAGAGTACTCCAGTCGCCACCGTCAACGGAGCGGTGAACCCAGTTGTAGAGCACGTTGTTCACCATGTTGAAGATGCCGTTCCAACCGATGGACGGATTGCGCCCCGTATTGCACGACCACAGGTTGCGCAGGAAAGCACAGTTCTCGCCACCGAGGGTAGAACCGAAAGCGTGGTTCCAAGTGTCGAGAGCCTTCGCAGAGATGGAGTTCTGGATGGTCACGTTCACGGTAGGAATCTTCTCACGTTCGTATGTGGGACCCGGCTGATACATGTGCCGATAGAACGAGATGTTCTCGTCGAGCCCGAAAGAGCAAGAGAGATGGTCGAGCATTATATTGCCTACAGGATTGCCTCCGAAGGTGTCGTCGCGACGCGCCACGTTCTTCTCTCCCCTGCGGAAACGCATGTGGCGAACGACGACATCGTGAGTATCCACCCACATCGACTCACCGCACACCTGTACGCCTTCGCCCGGGGCGGTCTGTCCAGCTATAGTGATGTAAGGAGCGCGTATGACAAGCGGAGACTTGAGCACGATGTTGCCGCTGACATTGAACACGATGATGCGTGCGCCACCCTGTTCGCAAGCCCAGCGCAACGAGCCTTCACCATCGTCGTTGAGGTTGGTTACGGTAAGCACCTTGCCACCACGACCGCCGAAGGAGTACATGCCGCCGCCTTCAGCACCGGGGAAAGACGGGATGTCTGCCTGCGGAAGATCCGTAGGTCGCCTTGCGAAAGGGATGTAAGGCTTGCCTTCACGCGCCTCTTTCTCTATGATGGGCAGGGCAACAGCCCAAGCACTGTCCGAGTGGGCTTGCGCTGCGTCCATCATCTCCTTAGCCGCCTCCTGTGCCTCCTTCGGTTCCGTAGGGTATTGCGCAGCAGCCTGTTGGGTTCCTAACAGCAGGGCAAGGGCAAATATAAATAGATGTTTCTTCATTTATGGGTTAGTTAATCTCGGTGCAAAGTTAAAATCTTTTTAGGAAAAACGCACATTATATGCGCAAATTCGGCATCTGGCACGCGGAAAAATGCGCCAAAGACATATAATGTGCTAAGTTCAAAGCAGATTATAACACAATTTCTTTGCGGAATCAATAATTTAGATTAACTTTGCAGCCGCATAATTGATAAAACAAACGCAATGAAGACATACATAAAACCAGCGATGGAATCTGTCGCTGTAACAAATACAGAAGCTATCCTGCTTGAAGGCTCTATCCCAGTAGAGCCAGGTACGGTTAATCCAAGTGAATCCCTTGCCCCAGAGGCAGGAGGCATCATGATAGACGACAGCGACGAGCTGTAATAAAGGAAATAGAAGAAGCCCGAGGCAAAGTTCAATGAGACTTTGCCTCGGGCTTCTTGTTTATATTACCCATTACCCATTAGCCAGATACTTATCGCACATTCTTCGGCTCAGCTTCTCATGCTTGCTGTGCATATAGTTGCGCACAGCGTTGAACACGGTAAGCTCTATCACAGGGTAGAGCCATGGGATATTGGAAAGACATGCCACGAAGAGAGAGATGGCACGCCAGTTATAGGTAAGGAAGTTTGTCCACTTCATCAATGGGCGACTGCCTTCAAGAAACTCCTCGCGAAGTCCTTCCGGCTTTGTTCCTGCTGCAAGGTATGCCTTGTAGAAACGCTGGAACTCAGGCGTTACGCGCTCCTGTCCGCGGCAGTAGTTGCGGTAGTTGAAGAAGAAAGCCCAGTCGAGCCACTTCTTGTTCTTCACGGCTTCCTCCACTATCGGTGTCTGCGCTGCACTGGTATCAAGCTCAGAGCCTTCCTTTCCCTTCAGGAAGAAGAGGTGGATCTGGCGGTAATAGTCGGCAACGGCACACTGGCGAGAGTGTCCAAGTATGCCTGCTGCAAGGCAGAGGAAGAATCCCCACCACTGCCATGTATAGTCGCCGCAGAACGGAATAGGCTCGTTGTACAGGCGGAAGAAGATGGCAAAGTATATGCAGAAGAAGATGGCATCAGCGGAGAAGCCGTCAAGCATACGTCCGACGAGGGTCTTCTTTCCTGTCATTCGCGCAAGCTGACCGTCGGCAGAGTCGTGGAAATTGGCTATGGTAAGCAGGAGAACGCCTATGAGGTTCGAGCAGAAATCCGACTGATAGAAGAAATATGCCGACACGATACCGATGAGTATGCCAATGATGGTTACGATGTTCGGATGGATGTTAAGTGCCTTATAGAAGAGAGTGAGCACCAGTCCACATGGGCGTGTGAAGTAGATGTCGATGTTCTCTTCCGTATCTTTTGATTTGAAAGTGCTTTTAAGTAGTTCTGAGAATGTTGCCATGATTTTGTCCACTTACTTGGTTTTTGTGTTGGGTTGGGTGACGCACCGCCCGAGAATAGCCTCCGCCGCTTCCTCCCTGCACGAGGAGAAGCTTGGGAAATCGTTGAAATCAATGATGGTGAGATGGGCGTCCTTGGTGAGTATTGCATCGCCGCCATATATGTCCAACGAGAGAGCGCCTGCAAGGATGTTGGCTGAATCGCGGAGTTGCTGCAGGGTCTCTGTTGGAATGTCCTCACGAACCTTGAAGAATTCCGAGCCACGAACGCCATAGAACTTGATGTTCTGTCCCTCTATATGCGGCTGCACGAGTAGCATCCTTCGCTCTTCAGCATCCATTACCGCCAGCCTTTCGGGCAGGGTTTCATGGAATTGTATGTGCGAAGGCGACGAATCTGTGGTGTCGTTAGCCTTTATCCACCAACCCTTGCCACCTAACTGCGGGTGCATCTCGATGAGTCTTGCGGGGGTTGGCAGACCGTTGGCAACCATGACAGCCTCTATGTTTGCACGATTGACTGCGCGAATTGCTGAAGGCGGATTGAGAACACGAGCACCATTAGCCTGTATCTCGTCAAGTTTAGCCAACGCCTCCGCTGAGCGGGTCATGTGAACGACGGTGAAGTCGGCATAACCTGCGGCATCGGCTTCTGCCAGTTCATGCTCATGAAGCATGGTAACTTCCGCATCTGCCGACAGCTTCAGCCGCCTTGCCACCTCGTCGAGCATAGCCTTGTCGCGCTCGACAGCGTTAGGAGAGAAGCGTTCAGCGCGGTATATGAGGAGAAATCTTGCTTTCATTGGAAGTTACAAGTTAAACTTGTCGTCCTTGACTTCTATGACCTGATTGTCCTTGTCGCGGAACTCATACTGCAGGAATCCAAGCTTTTGCGACGGAACGACCTTCACTCCGAAGCCGTAACGCAGCTTCCACTTCAGCTTAAGGCTGTAGATGCCCTGGCTTATGTACGCATAGACATACGGATGGACATGGATGGAAAGTCTCTTTACGCCGGCTTGCTTCACGAGCTTCTCAAGCATACGCTCCAGCTGTTCCACAAAGAGAACGCTCGAACGCACCGTGCCTTTGCCCAAGCATGTAGGGCAAGTCTCGTCAACATTCACGTCCATGGCTGGACGAACGCGCTGGCGAGTGATCTGCATGAGTCCGAACTTACTGAGTGGCAGCACGTTATGGCGAGCGCGATCCTTCTGCATATTCTTGCACATACGCTCGTATAGCAACTGGCGATCCTCGGCAAGCTTCATGTCGATGAAGTCGATGATGATGATTCCGCCCATGTCTCGCAGACGGAACTGGCGTGCAAGTTCGTCGGCAGCACCGAGGTTCACCTCAAGGGCATTAGCCTCCTGTCCGTTATCAGAGCGTGTGCGGTTGCCGCTATTCACGTCAACGACATGCATAGCCTCCGTATGCTCGATGATAAGGTAAGCGCCATGCTTGTAGTTTACTATCTTTCCGAAGCTCGACTTTATCTGCTTTGTGATGTCAAAGGCATCGAAAATCGGCAGATTGCCTGTGTATTTCTTGACTATTCCCACCTTTTCCGGCGCAATCATCTGCACGTACTGGCGGACTTCATCAAGCACTTTGTCGTTGTTTACGTAGATGTTCTCGTATGAAGGGTTGAACAAATCTCGCAGCATACCTACCACGCGGCTCTGCTCTTCGACGATGAGCTCAGGACGCTTTACGGAAGTGCGCACCTTGTTGAGTGCCTCCGTCCATCGCTTCATCAGGATCATAAGCTCATGCTCCAGCTCTCCCGACTCCTTCCCTTCAGCCACAGTACGCACGATAATGCCCACGTTCTTAGGCTTCACGCGACCGATGATCTGCTTGAGTCGCGCCTTTTCCTCGCTCTTGCGTATCTTTGAAGACACCGAAACCTTGTCTCCGAAAGGTACAAGTACCATGTATCTGCCCGCAAACGACAGCTCGCCGGTCAGTCGAGGTCCCTTCGTTGAAATCGGTTCCTTGACTATCTGCACAAGCACCTCCTGTCCCACCTTCAGCGTATTCTGCATACTTCCGTTCTTTGGCAGTTCCGGAAGTCGCTGCGCTTTCTCGAAAGGATATAGCTTCTGGTGGTTGCTGTCTATCTGCTTCAGGTATTTTTCGAAGGAAGAATAATGCGGTCCGAGGTCAAGGTAGTGGAGGAAAGCATCGCGCTCGTAGCCTACATCGACGAAGCAGGCGTTGAGTCCCGGCATGACCTTCTTTACCTTTGCCACATAGACATTGCCCACAGAGAAGTTCTGCGTGCTTGGCTCCTTCTGGTATTCCACCAGTTTCTTGTCCTCGACGAGAGCAATGGAGATGTCTTGCGGCTGGGCGTCTATTATTATTTCACTTGTCATTGTTTTTTTAGTTTTTGGTTTTGGGTTTCAGGTTTCTGGCCATTTGCCATCGCCTTTAGCCATTACCCATCAGCCTTTAGCCTCATGCAAAGCATGAATAAAATAAAAAGGAGCAAAGAGATAGCATAGAAATGCCGTTCCTCCTTACTCCTTTTTGAATGTTTAGTCGCGTGAGACTTACTTTCTGCTCTTATGGCGATTCTTGCGAAGTCTCTTCTTGCGCTTGTGGGTAGCCATCTTGTGGCCCTTCTTTTTCTTACCGTTTGGCATAGTTGTATAGATTTTAGTTTTTAATTATCAGGAATTTACATTAAAAAAGGATTACTTGTTCATCTGCTCTACAAATGATTTTGCAGGCTTGAATGTTGGGTAATCGTGAGCAGGGATGAGCACGCTTGTGTTCTTTGAGATGTTGCGAGCAAGCTTCTCGGCACGGCGCTTGATAACGAAAGTACCGAAACCGCGAAGGAAGACATCCTCCTTGCCCTCAGCCATGGCTCTTTTTACCACTGCCATGAAAGCCTCTACAGAAGCGGTAGCATCAACCTTTGAGATGCCTGTTTCAGCAACGATTGCATTAATTACATCAGCTTTTGTCATATCTTTTATTGTTTTTATTAGTGTGGAATATGGTCGAATTTCAAGGAATTCGGCTGCAAAGTTACTATTTTTTAATTAGTTACGAAAATTTTTCCGATGTTTTTTCAACAATTTTTGCAAATTAATCAATTTCTTGATTTCTCCCCACATTAATATATTACGCGTAGATTTTATATTTCTAACTTTGCGCCTACTTACAAACCAATAAACTAAACATTTGTGATTTCTTTCATTCTTTGCATAGTAGCCCTGATACTCGGCTCTGTATTCTATGGCCGCTTCATAGAGAAGGCGGTAGGCGTCGATGCCAAAAATCCGATGCCATGCAACACCAAGCGTGACGGAATAGACTTTGTTCCCATGAACCCTTGGAAGGTTTATCTCATACAGTTTCTCAACATTGCTGGCACAGGACCTATCTTCGGTGCCATCATGGGTATTCTTTTCGGACCGGCGGCTTACATCTGGATAGTCATCGGCTGTATCTTCGCAGGTGCAATGCACGACTTCATGAGCGCCATGATCTCACTTCGCGACGGTGGGTCATCGCTTCCGGAGCAAATCACCAAGAGTCTTGGCAAGAACGTGGGCATGGTGATGCGCCTTATCACCATGGTTCTGCTCATCATGGTAGTGGCAGTGTTCGTAAGCACTCCGGCTTCACTCCTGCAAACCATCACCGGCGGCTGGGGCTTCTTCGAGCCTTTGGCAAACATGCTCGGCATGGAACTCAAGGAGACCTGCATACTCTTCTGGACGGTAATCATCTTCGCCTATTATCTGCTGGCGACACTGCTCCCTATCTCCGCACTCATCGGCAAGATTTACCCTATCTTTGGCGCAGCATTGCTGATAATGGCTGTCGGCGTGGGCTTCGGAATATTCTTCAAGGACGGCATGAACGGCGCTACATGGATGCCTGAACTTACAGAAGCTTTCCAGAACCATCACCCTAACGGCACACCACTCTTCCCGATGCTCTGCATAACGATAGCCTGCGGTGCCATCAGTGGTTTCCATGCTACGCAGAGCCCTCTCATGATCCGATGCACGCAGAACGAGAAGCATGTGCGCCCTGTGTTCTACGGAGCCATGATAACAGAAGGTGTCGTAGCGCTCATCTGGGCGGCGGCTGCCATCAAATACACAGGCAGCTACGAGGGCCTTTGGAAAGAGATGAACAACAATCCGGCTATCATCGTCAATGCCATCTGCCACGACTGGATGGGACAAGTTGGTGCTGTCCTCGCCATTCTTGGCGTCGTTGCTGCTCCTGTCACTACGGGTGACACCGCTCTTCGCAGCGCACGACTCATCACTGCTGACTTCCTCAACTACAAGCAGGACAAGATTCTCAATCGCCTGGCAATAGCTCTCCCATTGGCTGCAATCGTGATCTTCCTGATGAACATCGACTTCAGCATCCTCTGGCGCTATTTCGGTTGGATCAACCAGTCACTCTCCGTATTCACTCTCTGGGGCATAACAGTCTGGATGGCAAAGCACGACCGCAACATCTACATATCACTCATACCGGCAATATTCATGACCTTCACCTGCACAAGCTTCATTCTCGTCTGCCCTCAGGCGCAAGGAGGCTTCGGCATACCAGAGTGGATAGGTCTTTCCGTAGGCGCAGTAGCGGCACTTGCCTGCAGCGCACTGTTCTTCAAGTACAAGAAATAAACTCCGCTTGGCGGCAAATCCGTGCCGCTTGGCTGGCGACAAAGCTGGCAGCAACCTGATGCATCGGGTGCTGCCAGCTTTATTTTTGGTCGCCTATAATATTATATCTTAGTGGAAACGACGCCTCATAGCGTCGTTTGACTGACACAAGAGGATGTACTCTCTGAGCGATTCCCCCTGCGCTTCCTAACGACGCCATGGGGAATCGTTTCCATAACGGTCAATAAGTCTATATGGGGAAAAACAAACACTGGCTAAACTCACGTTCAACCAGTGTGTACAAAAAAACTATCAAAAAGGATGTGTAAATATATTTTTTATGTGTGTGCTACCTGTATGCCTCTTTCCTTTTCTGAATGCAAAATTAATATACTTGCAAATCCTATGTGATACAATACGTAAATAAAGTGTTGCAAATCGTGGAAAAGGATGAATTATGTTGCAAATTAGCAAAAAATATGTTGCAATTCGGCAAAAATGTGTCACTTTTGAGAAAAAAATGTGCAAAAATCGTCAAAATCAGAAATTGTTTTTTGTGTATTATCAAGCTATTTACTAACTTTGCACTCAGAAAAAAAGTATAAATATATGCTTGATTTATTTGTTAAAGGACTATTGTTTGTACCTGCATACTCATGCGCTGTGTATGCGGTAATATTCTTCATAAACTGGAAAAAGCTGCAATTTTCCCAGCGCATCTTTTCCTTTGCCTTGCTGGCACTGATGAGCAGCATGCTACATTTCGTATGCATGATGCTTGAGGACGTGGAGGCTTGCAAGCCGTTGTTCTATGTAAGTTCGTTTGCTTCGCCAGCCCTCATCGTGCTTCTTTTCCTCTTCGTGTATTCGCAGATGCAGACAAAGAGCATATTCCGACCCAAGCTTCTGCCCATATATCTGATTCCCCTCATTCCGTTTACGATGGTGCTGCTGAACAGAATCCTCTACGGAAGCGAGCAGACCGACACGATAGCGGAGAGAATAATCACGGACAACGATGACATTGAGATAACATGGCTGGTGGCTGTGCAGTATTTCCTCTTCAAATGTATCCTTTTCATCGGTGACGCCGTCATTCTTGTGTATTCATTATATAAAATAAGGTGGTACGAGAAGGGTGTGCAGGAATACATGGCGGACAGCGACGCGAAGGTCATTCCGCTGAAGAAGCAGCTCATTGCGACACTCATACTATTCATAGCCGTCTCGCTATCGCTGTTTGTAAAGCATATCGTGCCGCGAGAGCACTTTGTTATCTATGCCGAAATATACGGTGTCATACTGATGATCCTTATCGTCCACACCTGCCGTGCCGTCCATCATGGCTACACACGCATTCCACTTGAGGGCGACGACATGGAGAGAATGGAGGCAGAAATGAGATTCTTCGTTGACACATTCGACGAAAAGACTATGGCAGTTGCAGTACCAATAGCGGGAAATACGGATAGACCGGAGGGATCGGAAAAGCCGGAATCTATGGAAAAGCCGGAAATTTCGGAATGCCAGGATAGCCCGGAAATGCCGAAATGTCCGGAGAATCCTGAACACCCGGAAACCCCAGAAACCCCAGAACACCATACCGACCTTGGCAAGAGAGACGTAATAGAGTATGTCCAGGCCACAGGCATCGAGCAGGAACTCAAGAGGGTGATGATCATAAAGAAGCTGTATCTGCATCAGAGCATCACGATAAAGGATGTGGCAAACGCCATTGGCACCAACCACTACTACCTATCCGTCTATCTGAACAGAATGCAGCACACCACGTTCTCCGACTATGTCAACCGCCTTCGCATAGAACGAGAGGTGCTTCCGAGAATGAAGTCCAACCCGAACATCTCCACAAAGGAACTCATCATTGCGGGTAACTTCTCACATCGCACCACCTTCTACCGCGCCTTCCAGAAGGTTATGGGCATTCCTTTCCAGGACTACAAGGCATCCCTGAAGGCATAGTTCCAAGAGCTGCCCCGTGCGCAGCTATGTGTACTGTTTATTGTATTGTTTGTTGTACTTTTCCGTGCGCCTATGGCTTACGCTGAAAAACTACCGAACTTTTGCCTCAAAACATCCGAAGATAATTAAAAAAGTACCGAAGTTTTGATGCAAAACTTCGGTACTTTTTTTGTAAGTGAGTGATCGTGTTTGATTTTATAATCAAGAATTTAAACTTTCGCAAGTGCTCAAGTTGCAGGTTTTGAGGTTATGAGGTTATGAGGATAATACTTACATCATCGAATGTTCTGATTCAATTTGGTTGCAATTAAAACGGCTAAAGGCCGTTAACACCTTAGCCTAGGGCAGCGCCCTAGGTAATTGATATTTAGTATGTTAGTATCGCTGCAACGCAGCTGTGACAATATGCTGCAGCGCAGCTTTCTACACGACTAAAAGAATAACAACCCTTCAGGCGTGTAGATATGGGCGTTGCCCACCATTGTCATTGCCGCATTGCGGCGAATTCCCCACCAACCCTACAATACCTAGGGCGTTGCCCTAGGCTATAATGTAAACGTCCTTCAGACGTTATCTGTATATGGACTTGCCACTAAAGTGACGCAGGTCGTTTCCTTAGCAAGGTCGTTTCCTTAGCAAGGGCGTTTCCTTAGCAAGGACGCCTCTTAGGCAATTCGCTTCCTTAGCAAGGGCGCTTCTTTGGAAGGTTGAAGACGTCCTGGACTTCCTTCATCTGTTCGTCTGTCATGCCGTCTGGTTCTGAACCCATGGACTTTGCACACATGTAGATGTTGGCAGCCTTGCAGAGCACGTCGGTCTGGTCGAAGGCATCCATGATGTCCTGTCCTACGGCTACAGTGCCGTGCTTCTCCCACATTACCACGTCGTAATCCTTTACCTTCTCAAGTGTTGCCTCAGCGAGTGAAACGGAAGAAGGAAGGTCGTAAGGTACGATGCCGATGCCCAGAGGAGCGAAGGCGAGAGTCTCAGGAATCATTGACCAGAGCACCTTTGTCATCTCGTTGCCCTTGAGGAATCGCTGTATGTGCGACATTGCCACGAGTTCGATAGGGTGTGTATGAAGAGTTGCCTTGTAGCAGCTTCCTGTCTCAAGGAGATAGTTCTGCAGAGCAAGGTGTGTAGGCAGCTCTGATGTAGGCATTACAGGCTCGTCAGCTATGATTTCGTATGAAGCACAGTCGTCGCAGATGCGCACGATGGAACCGTTCTCCATAGGCTTGTTTGCAAGGTCGCGCATGCGCTTGCCGGTACCCTTGCAGTAGAAGTACGTGCCTTTGAGCTGTGGGAGTACCATGCCAATCTGCTTAACCTCGCTGATGGCAGGCATCTGGCGGATTTCGTCGTCCACGAATTCTGTTACGTTCACTGTGATGTTGCCGCCATTGCGCTCTGCCCATCCCTTTTCCCAGAGATAGCCAGCCACTTCAGCCACTTTCATTACCTCAGCTTCGAGAGCTGGGCGTCCTTCAAGAATTGATTTCATGCTATAATTGTTTTCAGATTTTGTGATCATATTTATTTTTATAATCAAGAATTAGTGAATTGGAGGATTAAACAAAGATTCAACCTAATTCAACCTAATCACATAACTTTTTTGGTAGAATTTGGTAGAATCGTTGTTTTTTAATTCTTGATGATTATAAAAAATATTTGTACGGATACCTATGGTTATTTGGGGCAAAGTTACTCCTTTTTTGAAAAATAAATAACGAATTTAGCAAAAAAAATAACGAAGAGCGGTGAAAAACTGCAAATTATTGCAGAAAAAAGCGTAATTTTGCGGCATGAACAATGAAAACAATGTAAAACTAAGGTTCTTGAAGAGTTCGTTCACCGGCAAACAGGAGCTCCCTCTTGCCGGTGGTGGCATACGTGCGGGATTCCCTTCGCCTGCACAGGACTACATGGAAGATGCCATAGACTTCAACCGCGACTTCATCCTTCACCCTGAATGCACGTTCTACGCTCGGTGCGAGGGCGACTCGATGATAGACGAAGGCATCAACGATGGCGACTACCTCGTGATAGACAAGCTGATAGAGCCACGCAACGGCGACATCGTTGTGGCTGTGGTAGATGGGGAGTTCACGCTCAAGCGACTGAAAATCACCACTGAGCACAACCACAAGCGCCTCTTCCTCATGCCGGCAAACCCAGCCTACGAACCGATAGAAATCTCCGAATACAACGATTTCCGCATCTGGGGCGTGCTGCTTTATTGCATAAAGGAGTTTAGAAAATAATGTTTCGCAAGCGAACTTGCGAAGGGTAAAGGCTAAAGGGTAAAGGCTAAAGCCTATAGCCTATAGCCTCAACTTGAGCCCGAGCGAAAGTTGAACTATAGAAGCATATCAAAAAAAGAGTTAAAGAGTGTGTTAAAGATAGTGAAAATGAGAGAATTATGCAAATATAGTTGTAATTTTGCGCCCACTTTATTATGTTAAGATTCAAGCATTTAACAATTATATTCCTGCTCTCGTGCGTTTTTGGGGTGACAAAGGCACAGATTGTGGACACTCGTGCACAGACAGAGACATTGAGCTTTGCGGAACGTTTTTCCGTAAAGACTAACACCGTAGATTGGCTTTTGCAGAACCCGAACATCGGTTTTGAGTTTGATGTGCGCAGCGAAAACTGGAATCGCTGGGCAGCCGTCGTGAACCTCAAGGGACATCTCAACCCAAGCAACACCTATACACCGGGATTCGTTTGGAACAACTCGCAGGTACGTCTTGAGGCACGCAACTATTGGCGCACGCGTCGCCTTGACGGCAAGTACATCATGCCGCACAACACGTGGCTCGGCAAGCTGTTCTCTTTCCGCAGACTGAGACCGAAGCATCCGCTTACAGTATATTATCGTGGCTTATATGCAAGCTACGACACCTTCTCGTTCCTCCTCGGCAACAACAATGGCTTGCAGGGCAGGGCTTATACCGGCGGCTTCACTTACGGCATCATCCGTCCGATGACAGTGTTCGGCAACGGCAATTCCGTGGATTGGGAGTTCGGCATAAGTGCCGGCGTGTCATATAACCAGTATGACAAATATACCCACGACCGCGAAAACAACTGCTATCCAGTGACGGAAAAGGGCTTGACAGGCATCTACCCAGCGTTGAGCGACCTGCGAGTGGGCATCATCTACCGCTTCGGAAACTATCCGATGACGAAGAAATATCGTTACCGCTACGATGTGGACATGAACTATCGCGACCGCATGGACTCTCTTATGCTTGCTCGCGAGAACCGCAAGGCGGAGCAGATTCGCATAGACACGCTCACCCGACAGGCTGAAGACATGTTCTGGGAAGAGTACAAGAAGCTGACCAACGACCAGCGCATAGAGCGTTACAGAAGGAAAGCGGAGCGCACAGGCCAGAACGCCGACTCCCTCATTGCCGTAAAGGATGCGCAGTATCAGAGATTTGCAGGCAAGGGCATCGAGGAAAAGAGCAGCAAGCGCGCTCGCAAGACAGAAAAAGTAAAGAAGAAGCAGCAACGCAAAGAGCGCATGCGCACGAAGATCCAGAATGCTCTTAGGGCGGAATAACGAAATCTAGAAATTTCGAATTATCGAAATCTCGAAGATTCGATAATTCGATAATTCGAATCCTCGAAATCCCCAAAACCAACTCAAATGATTCAAAACAAAACAAAATACGCGATACTTGCCTTCGCAGTGGCTATGCTCTGTGCTTCCTGTGCGGAGCTGGACCTTTGCGAGGATCAGCATGACGAGCTCCCTACCGTGCAGTATTCATTCAACTGGAGCAATAACGAAGACTATATGCCAGAGCAAATGTATGTGATGGCGCATCGTATAGTGAACGACTGGAAGCGTGTTGACATCCTTCCCGCAAGAGAAGCGTCTGAAGCCGTTGACATCCGTCCTGGCGAATACAGCTTCGTCGCCCTGCCTACAGAGCATAATGCCTTCGACCTCACGGAGATGGTGCGCAGCCTTTCTCAGCACATGATATACGGATATGAGGATTACCGCTATGACGAGTCGGGCGGCAGTGTGAAGGACATAGTCCTGAGCTACAAGCTGCAGAATGCTGCCAACGGTTCCTATATTCCGGGCGATGCAGGGCCTTTCTACTACGATTTTGTGGATGTCGTGAAGCATTATGACGGAACAGCCAACGTGAAGTTCGCTCCAAAACCATTGACACAGTGCATAGACATTGAGTTCTCTGTGCTGATGAACACAGAGAACCAGCTTGAACAAATAGAAGCAGAACTTTCCGGAGTACCGGTTTCCATGCAAATAGGCAACGGATATATCTCTCCAGACAAGACAGCTTCCGTAATATTGCCTGTTGAAAGCGTGGGAAAAACAGTTGAAATGCCGGACGGCAGCACCCGCACGTTGTGGAAGTTCACTGCACGCATCCATGTGCCGACAGTGATAAACAGCGAGAGCGTGAGCGCGGAAGACGGCCCAGGCATCCTGACACTTACCGCCATCACATCAGACAAGTCAGGCAATGGCACGAAATATACAACGGTGCTCAAGAGAAACCTGTATAACATCCTCGACAAGGCAAAGCTTTATGTCTATACAGACGACGATGAGCACGTCATCAAGAACTGCGACAATGCCAAGCTATTAATTGAAATGCCATTCACAATAAACAAGTAATGGGAATTTACAATGATAAAGAAACTATACATATATATATTAATGCTCTTCAGCGTAAGTACGGCAAAGGCGCAGATGCTTGCCGTAAACACTGACGTTGCAATGGACGCTCTGATGGCTCCAAACGTGGGATTGGAACTCACCGTAGCCAATCAATCCACACTCTCCCTGAACGGACTTATCAGCCATGAGTCGTGGGGACACAAGACGCAGGTGGCTGCCCTCCAGCCGGAATACAGATATTATCTATCTGGTCGTCCGATGAACAAGTTCTTCCTCGGTATAGGCGGTATCGCGGCTGTTTACGATGTTGAGGTAAAGGACAAGCGCTACGACGGCTACTGCGCAGGTGCAGGACTGACATTCGGCTATGTCCTACCACTCTCAGACCGTGTGAGCGTGGACTTCCATGCCGGCTTCGGTGCTACGAAATACAAGCAGAAGGAATATTATATCGGCGACGACTATAACAACGAATACAGCAAGGACGGCTTTCCTGTGGCAAACGCCAACGGCTTCCGCTATATGCCAACAAGAATAGGCGTGTCTGTAAGTTACACTTTGAGATGATGAATAGCAAGCTTTACATATCATATATAATAGTAGTTCTCACGGCTCTTCTCCTTCCTTCCACAGCAAAGGCTCAGGAGGGAGGCTTCCGTGACGTGGATTTCCAGGTGACATTGAAGAACAAGTCAACCGGCAAGACTGAATACGAACCTGTGCAATACTGCGTGGTGAAGTCTGTTCGCAAGGCTCATGACCTTCGCATCGCTTTGGAGAAGGCTGTTTCTGAACAGGAAGAAGACCTTGCTGCAGAGCCATCAAAATACATCGACAAGGCACTCAAGAAGCAGAACGCCACGTTCCAGATATCCGCAAACAACGGTACGTTCCGCGTCCATGTGGAGGATGAGATGGCGGTAGTCATTCTCGCTCAGTCCACTTACGTCAAGGTAGAGGAGATTACTCCCAACAAGAACACCTACAAGATTGACATTGAGATGCGCGCCCTTCAGGAGGTTACGGTGACAGATCGCCGTCGCCGCGGTCCTGAATTCAAGAAGGTGCCGGGCATTGACACCGGTTTCGAGGTGCGCTTCACTTGCCCAGTCTTCCTGCCAAAGGGCTACACTCGCGAGGACACTCGCCTTGCTATCCAGCCTATGGTCATCGACTGCCAGACGGAAGACACCATCGCCTACGCAGCGCCGATAGTCTTCGAAGGCAAGAAATACCATCGTATGCAGAACAAGCGCATGGGCTTCAACTACATGAAGAACGACCCTTGTGCGCCATACTACGACAGTTCAATCTTGCTCAACAGCAACGAACCGTTTGAATATGTCTATACAACAACCTTCCGCAAGCCGGACAAGGACAAGAACTACAAGGGCTCTTACCGCGTAATCGTGGAGGATTACTCGCACGTAGTGTTCGACAATGGCGGACTTGGCACTGGTTCGTGCCTTTCTTTCCGCCCATTCAAGTTCCTGAACTTCGACGTTGCACAGGCTACAATGCCGCTCAACGATGAGTTCCGCGTCGATGCAGCATCAAACTATATGGCCGTTGACCGCAAGCTCACCCTCACCTTCGAGATGGGTAAGGATGTGCTTACGTCCGACTCCATCAACGACATGGAGTTCGGAAAGCTCATTGCAGAGTTGAAATCATACGGCGACAAGCTCTACAAAGTGCAGGTGGAAGGTGCTGCTTCCGCTGAAGGTAACGACGTAGCCAACAAGAATCTCGCGACAAAGCGTGCCGCACGTGCCGTGGCAATCATCCAGAACGGTCTTGGAAGGGGTGCTGATGTGCGCATTCCGGCACCGCTCGTGAAGGTACATACATGGACAGACGTGGCTGACGAACTCCTTAGGCAGGGCTATCGCGTGGAGTCAAACAAGGTGCATGAGATAGTGGCAGCAAGCAATGGCGGCAATCCTACCGCAGCAATGAAGCAGCTTGAATATTACAACACTCTCATTGAGCCTATCCTTGCCAAGCAGCGTGTCATGCGATGCACATACCAGTATGAGATGGATCATGTCATGACTCCCCAGGAGGCTGCGGAAGAATATTACCGCAACAAGCAGTTGTACCTCTCCGACGAGAAGGACTTCTCTGACGGCGACTACTACAATCTCTTCCAGGTCATCACTGATCAGGAGGAAATAGACAACATCACAGACATCGCTTACCGCCATATCCTCAAGACTCCGGGCTACGAGATGAACAAGTTCTCGCCTTACGTAGCCAACAAGAAGGCACTCAAGTGCATTCGCAAGGGCACGCCAGACCCAAGCATTCTGCGTCCGTTCATTGACTTCAACATCAAGAATGTCAACCAGAAGAAGCAGATAAACCAGTTCTCTTCCATCGTCGTGAACCGCGAGGAGATACTTGCCAACCAGGCTATCATGCACTTCCAGGAGATGCAACTCGACACAGCGCAGTACATCATTGACTGGCTCCCTAAGAATGCAAGCACGGAGCGCATCGTGAAGTTCGTGGATTTCATCCGCCTCTTCTTCAAGGATCGTACGGCAGAAGAGGAAACACGCTTCAACGACGCTTTCGACTATGTGCTTGATTCAAGCCCGGAAAACCGCGCCATCCTCTTCACAGAGCTTCGCCAGCAGCTTGGCAAGACCATGAATCAGGCTGAGACATACGTGAACATGATGGACGACTCGAATCCGAAGAAGTGGTATCTCAAGGGCCTTCTCTATTCAGAACGTGCGGGAAAGGATCCGAACATAGGCAACGATGCGCCATATTTCCTCGTGTTCTTCCAGCATAGCTTTGACCTTGAGCCACGCTACGAGCGACTCTTCCACAACGAAGGTGCCATAGACGACGATCTCCGCAAGAAGTTCCCTTACAGGAAAGCAGATATATCAAAGTATCGCGAGAAGTTCCAAGCCATCATGGCAACCGACCCTATGCTCCTTCAGCAGTAAGGTTTGACCTCCCCCGCCCCTCCACAAGGAGGGGAGAAGGCCACAAGGGAAGTGTAATAGTAAATAAATCATAAATAGTAAATATCGTGCATAAATTTCTAAAATATTTCCTCATCTTCGTCTTCCTCTTTCATTCCGCATGGGTTCTCCCCCTTGTGGGGGAGTTAGAGGGGGGCGCTGTTGGGTCTTGTCTTAGCGCCCAGACCATCCTCCCCGACTCGCTTTCCGGCGATGAGGAGACGGTGGATTCTACGCAGTTCACGCGACGCAATATAGCCAAGGACTTCAACTACCTTGACCATATCCTTGACGGCAGATACATGCCTTCCGGCGACCAGTTCACAAAGCGCTGGAACGACCACCTCTTCCTTGAGGTCGGTGCTGGCATACAGCAGATTGTTGCGCCTTCAGACACCTACGAGTTTACTCCTACAACCACCGCACGCGTCGCACTTGGCAAGCAGTTCAGTCCCAAGCATTCGCTGCGTCTCTCCCTCAATGGCGGCTATGCTTACCAGAAAAAGAAGGAGTTCTTCATGTATCAGCTTGGCGCAAAGCTCGACCATATCTTCGACATGTCAAGCTACTTCGCCGGCTATGACCCAACGCGACGCCTGAGTGTTTCCACTGTTGTTGGCGTGGGTGCCGCACGTTCGCAGTTTGCCAACAACGCATATCGCAAGAAGGACGCTTCAATGGCTTTTGAAGGTCATCTCGGCTTGCAGTTCAAGATATTCACTGGTCCGCAGGGCTACATCAATATTGAGCCATACGCAGGACTTGCCACAGACCCTATTGACATTAGCGACAAGCGCAACTGGCGCGGCTATGACGCATTCTATGGTGCGCAGCTCTCGTATGTCTATTACCTTCGCAACAATCTCTCGCCAGAGGCTCGTGCCGAATATCTCGTGAAGCGCATCCTCAAGGATGAACTTACGGAAGACTCTACGCTCTTCTCTTGGCGCAAGCCTATGTTCATTGAGGTGGCAAACTCTACGCATTTCCTCAGTGGTACGCAGCTTTCAGCCGGAGAGACCCAGGGCGCAGGCTTCTCTTTTGCCCTTGGTGGCTGGCTTTCTCCTGCCATAGCCCTTCGCGGTACGCTGACAAACGAGAATGTTATCTATAACCATGGCAATAGATTCCTTCAAGCAGATGGCGATTATCGTGATGGTCTGAAGGATGCCATGTCGGGCAACTACCTCGGAGCCCGTGCGGAAGCCCTCCTCAATCCGTTCGGTTTCGTGCGCCATTACGATTGGGATTCCAAGTTTGGAGCATACGCAGTGGCTGGTTTGCAGGTAGGCAAATTATGGAAACGCACCTACGACAAGTCACAAACAGCTTATTTCCAGGGATATACTGCCGGCGTTCATCTTTGGGCAAGACTGTCGGACGGCTTGCAATTCTTCGTGGAACCACGATACGAACATCTTGAATACCACCGTCCAAACAAGTACAAAGGCTCCAACTGGCGCTATTCAGACGACCTCTGGGGCGTGAACTTGGGTCTTACCGTGTTCACAAAGACGCGCAAATATACCGACTGGAAGGTGTGGGAAGAGCGCGACCAATCACAGTTCATGGACAAGTTTGTCGTTGGTATTGGCGGCGGTCTCAACTATGTTCCTACCACGTTGCAGTGGGCTGACACGCGATTCAAGCTCGGCTTCAATGCAGGCGGCTTCTTCGAGTATCACCGCAACGCGCTCCATTCCGTGAGGATCTCCCTGGAAGGCGCACAGCACCCAATGAAGTATTACAAGGAAGGCGATGTCCTGAAAGGCAATTACGCCACTGCACTCCTGTCGCTCGACTATATGCTCAACCTCACGAACGCCCTCAACAGCCAGGATCCCGACCTTCGCACCTTTGAGGTTTTCGCCTTCGCCGGTCCTACCGCGCTCGTTGGCGTTTCGAATGTCAAGGTGAATATTGAGACTACAAAGCCTTATTTTACAGCCAATGCCGGCGTAAAACTGCTCTATCACGTCAATCGTCACATCGGCGTTCACCTCACGCCTACATTCTATTATCTGCACAACCAGATAAAGAGGGATATCTATCCATACCAGAAGATGTCATCCATTTCATTGATAGAAACCCTTGATGCCGGTGTTCAATATACTTTCTAGACCCCTCCAAGACCTCCCCCGCCCCCTCCACAAGGAGGGGAGAAGGCCACAAGGGAAGTGTAATAGTAAATAAATCATAAATAGTAAATATCGTGCATAAACTTCTTAAATATTTCCTTCTTTTCGTCTTCCTCTTTCATTCCGCATGGGTTCTCCCCCTTGTAGGAGAGTTAGAGGGGATCGCTGGTAGTGTTCGCGCCCAAAACGATCCTGTGGCCACAATCAAGGCTTTGGAACCCGTGATATTCGCCTATCACGGACAGCTTCGCATGGACTCTACAAAGTTGGTTCGCGACATCGCAAAGCGCTATCATGACAATCCTACCGTGCTCCTCTCCATAGCCCGCATGTTCTATTATGCGCAAGACAGTGCCGCTGCCCACCGTTTTGAGGACAAGGTTCTCAAGCATGACCCGAAATATGCCCTTGCATACATCTCCCGAGGCGACGCTTGCATGCACCTCTATCAGGACACACTGGCGGCAAAGCAGTGGTATCAGACGGCTATCTCCGTTGCCCCTGACGACCCTTCGGGCTACGAGGCAATGGTGAACTACCATATACGCCAGAAGAACTATTCCGACTCCACCTACGCCTTCGCCTACGCCAAGCAGCTCATAGAGAATGCCAACACGGACAAGAGCAAGATGGCTGCCGTGGACATCATCAGCCGCACCAGTGGCGACCAGGAGCAGGCGGTGGCACTACTCTCCAGCATCCAGATTGACGGCTTGGACGAAAAGGAGCTGGCAAAGTATGCCTATCAGCTTAGTGCAAACAGGATGACGGAAAGATGCCAGGAGGTTGTGGAGAAAGGTATTGCCGACTATCCGGACAATTTCTACTTCTATCGTGTCGGCATGTACAACTACGCAAACCAAGCCAACTACGAGGAAGCGGAGAAGATGGGACAGCAGCTGTTCTCCATGCTATCTGCCGACAGCCTCACTACCGAAGACTACCGCATCTACAGCTATTGCTTCACTGCACGTGGGGAGAACGACGAGGCCGTGGACCTGCTCTGGAAGGCTTTGGACAAGACGAATCCTTCATGGGAGGCAGCACAGCAGCTCAAGGCACGACTGGAGGATGTCTATAAGGACAGCGCCCAAGAGTACATCAGCAAGGGTCGCTACGAGCAGGCTGGCAACCTGCTCAACCATGCCATAGACCTCTTCTTTGAGCATGACGACGAGTATCGCGCCGTGCATCTCTATGGAAATCTCGGCACGATGTATGCGCAGACATGGGCGGAAGAACTCAATGGCACAGACAAGCTCGAGCCTTACAACAAGGCATTGGACATGTATCGAGACATGTTTGAGCGCTGCAAGGACGAGGACTACAAGACCTCTGCACTCTACCGCCAGTTCTTCATGTCATACTTCATCAGCCTGATAGACAAGAACGTCACCGTAGATCCATTCGTGGAAACCTTTGCCGCCCGCGTGTTCTCCCACAGCACCCTTGGCTATTACGACAAGAACCTCACGAAGGCACTGCAGGTAATGTACCAGTCAAGTCCGGCAAGGGCAACGGAACTCGCCCGCCAGTTCCGCAACAAGTACCCAAATCTTGCCGACAACGAACTCGACACCCTCATAGACAAAGGCAGCAAGTAAGTAAGTGAATTGACAAAATAGTATCAGTCCCCTCCAGCTTTTTCATAGGCTGGAGGAGATTTTTGTAAGTAGCTGATAATGTGCGCGTTAGGAAGGCGCGAAAAAACTCTATGAGTTTTGCATGAAAACTCATAGAGTTATTGGTAAAAAGTCATAGAGTTTTTGGTCGTTTCCCGCTGACTTTTTATCCGTAACCCATATATTTGTGAAAAACACTGCCCGGAATGACAAAATAGTATCAGTGTAGAGAGGAGTTTTATTGTTTTTGTTCTTCTTCCTAAAATGAACTGAATTTCAATTCGTTATATTTATATAAAAGGTGGGAAAGTTTAGATAGGTAATTATATACAATTAGGCATATATAAAACGCGAGTTGCACAAGTTACACAAGTTTTTTGAAGACTCGTGTTACTTGTGAAGCCCGTGTTTTAAAAATTCGCAACACTTGTACTTGTGTTACTTGCGTCACTGGCGTGTTTGATTCTACCACATTTATCTTGTGATTTGAAATATCACTTAGCATCCGTTTTTGTCAAAAAAAAACTTGCAAAACGTCAAAATAAGGTCCTCCGCAGCAGATATAAACATTTTGCAAGGTCAGGTAAAGGATTTTTTTTGTAAATTTGCGCCCGAATTGTATAAACAGAAACTACAGCATAAATATGAAAAAGATTCTATTCTCTCTCCTTATGCTCTGCTGCATGACGGCGGCATGGGCAGGAACTGGCACCGGTACCAAAGATGATCCTTACACTGGCGAATGGCAAGCCAGTGAGTTGGGTCCTATGCTCGAGCCAGGCAAATACCTTGACTTCAACTGTGTGATTAAGAATGGTCAAATCACAGTTAGAGACACCAAACTCGACAAGGAAGTTGCCTTTAACTGGACTGAATGGGCTCCTGGAAATCTCATCAATGATCCCCAATCCAACAGCCCTTACTACCAGTACGGCAAGGACAATCCGTCTACCAACCGACAAGGTCAGTCATTCATAATTACCTATGTGAGCCCGAGTGCCAAGACTCAAACAAGATTTACTATCTCAGGTTACTTCAGCGGCTTCTACAGCACTCCTGATGCTGACGGTTTCGTGTATGTCGCTACGGCTAAGCAAATGGAGACTGTCCTTCATGGTAACGCTCATGCAAAAATCCGCATTACGGATGATATTTACCTGACCGATAAATCAGATGATGACACTTTCTGCAACACCTTCTATGGCATTCTCGATGGCGACGGTCACGCCATCAGTGGTAGTCGCAATGGAGAGCGTAATGACAGAAACTACCTGTTCACCAATTCTGATGGCGCTACATTCAAGAATCTTACCTTTAAGCACATTCGTAAAAACAGCCAAGCTCATCACAATCAGGCTATCATAACCTCAAAGGCAATGAACCATTGCGTCTTTGAAAACATCTCATTCTACGATGTTGGTACTTTTAGCAACTACGACAATGCAGGAACTGCTGCTGGCTGGGCAGAAGATTGCACATTCACAAACATCACAGTCAGAAATAGTGACGTTACAGTTGATCAAGACCAATCAGGATGTGTAGTTGGCCATGCCATTGGTTGCACATTCACGAACATAAGTGTAGAATTCTGTGAAAGCACTGCGGCCGCAGAAAGTGCGTATCACGATGGTAAGGCTGGAGGCGTAGTTGGCCGTTCTGATAATTGCACATTCAATAATGTGAAAATTGTCAACAGCTACATCGTATCACATAATGAGTATGGAGGTGGTGTAGCAGGATATTCAACCAATTCTCACTACACAAACTGTACAACTGATGACATGTCTTGTGTTAAGGCAGTAACATATCGTGTCGGAGGTGTTGTTGGATATTCCGAAGAAGATGACTTTCATAATTGCATAAATTCCGCCTTGATAATATGCGAAGATTCGTACGCTGGAGGAATAGCAGGACAGGCTAAAGATGGCACAATCATTGATGGGTGCCTGAATACTGGTATGATTTTCTCCAGTGATTTTTATACTAATGATGACAATCTCTACAATAGTTACCAATACCTACATAATGGTTTTTCTATTGTCATCAAGACTTATCTGGGTAAAGAATATAAGGTAAGGGATTACAACCCCACAAAAAACATTTACTGCGGTCCCAGAAAAGATTATGGTGGAATCGTAGGTGACATAAAAGGTAGTGTATCTAAATGTGTGAATTTAGGTTATATTTATGTTTATGAGGGCGAATCGTATTATGGCGGAATAGCAGGAGAATGCGACGGAACTATCAGCGATTGTCTTTGCGATTTTTCTGAGGCTGAAAGTGTCAAGGAATTTTGCGGAAAGGTGGACCAATATGCCAAGATTAAGAATTGCCTGAATTTAAGAAATGCTTCAGAGGACGACTTGAAGTCCGGCAAGGCTTGCGCAACACTTGGCAATGCTTGGGAGCAGCACCTTGGCATAGACCCATATCCAACACCTACTGGCAACGGTCTCTACTACACTCGCACCGTCAGCAATGAGTATGGCACGATATGCTTGCCATTTGCGATGACATCAAACGACGAGATAAGCTTCTACAAATTAGAATCAATTTCAGTTGACAACTACTGCGTGACACTGAACTTCAGCTACTCGCAGAATGTCGCAGCAGGAGAGCCTGCATTGTTCCGTACTACTAATACAGACGAAATCATGGTTAACGATGCTAAGGACGGTTATGTTTTTGAGCTTGAAGAGCCTACCACATCAGAATTAACCAATCGTGAATGGGCAATGTGTGGAACATTTAAGCAAATAGAATTCTATAACGAAGACGAAGAGAGAAAGTACGTTTACTATCTTTCTGACGGAAAAATCAGGAATGCGGACCATATGATCATCGCTCCATACCGTGCTTACTTCCATGGTGAGAATCTGGATATAGTCAGAGACTGGGCCGGCTGGTTCTTGGCAAAAGAAGCCATCCAGTTCGTTCTCAAAGACGAAGACGGTGAAACCACAGCCCTCGAGTTCGTAGGCGATGAGCTTGACAACCTTAACGTTAACCCTAACCTTAACGGTATCTATAACCTCGCAGGTCAGAAGGTTGACGGGAATTACCGTGGCATAGTGATCAAGAACGGAAAGAAGGTCTTGAGGAAGTAGTAAAACGTAAAATTCAGATAACGCATGTTCAATCAATCTGCAAAATCCGCTCAATCTGCGTGACAAAAACAAAAAATTCTACAAGATAATTATGAAAAAGATATATCGTAAACCAGTTATGAAAGCTATCGTCATCGACGACTGCCTGCTGGCGGCAAGCCAAATGGATCCTTCCAAACCAGTAACACTGAGCATTGACCTCGATTACATCGAGGACGAAGGCTACGCAGACTAAAACAGCGAATCGGTTCTTCACCAATTTGGGTGCAACCTTTATATGATAATTGAGAATGATGCCAGAGGGGTTGCACCTAAATTGGTGAGGAACCAAATTTGCGCGCAAATTGTATAAACAGAAACTACAGCATAAATATGAAAAAGATTCTATTCTCTCTCCTTATGCTCTGCTGCATGACGGCAGCATGGGCAGGAACCGGCACCGGTACAAAAGACGATCCTTACACTGGCGAATGGCAAGCCAGTGAGTTGGGTCCTATGCTCGAGCCAGGCGTATATCTTGACTTCAACTGTGTGATTAAGGATGGTCAAATCACAGTTAGAGACACCAGACTCGACAAGACGGTTGCCATTAACTGGCCTGCATGGGCTCCTGGAAATCTTATCGGCGACCCTAAATCTGGCAGCGATTACTACCAGTACGGCCAAGACAATCCGTCTGCCAACAGAAAACGCCAGTCATTCATAATTACCAATGTGAGTCCGAGCGCCCAGACTTCAACACAATTTACTATCTCAGGTTACTTCAGCGGATTCTACCGAACTCCTGATGCTGACGGCTTCGTATATGTCGCTACGGCTAAGCAAATGGAGATTGTCCTTCATAGTAACGATCATGCAAAAGTCCGCCTTACGGATGATATCTACCTAAGCGATTTGGGAGCAGATTATGATGATACTTTCTGCAGCACATTCTATGGCACACTCGATGGCGACGGTCATGCCATCAAAGGCGATCACTATCCAGATAATACCACAGAGCGTAGGAATAGAACTTACCTGTTCACCTATTCTGAGGGTGCAATATTCAAGAACCTAACCTTTAAGCACATTCGTAAAAACAGCAGTGTGCATTACAACCAAGCTATCATAACCTCCAAGGCAACCAAGGGATGTGTCTTTGATAACATCACGTTTGACAATGTTGGTACATGGACTAACTTAGACAATGCGGGTACTGCGGCTGGTTATGCCGCAAGTAGCACCTTCAGAAACATTACAGTCAGAAATAGTGATGCTACAGTTGATCAAAACCAGGCAGGTTGTGTAGTAGGCCATGCCGAGAATTGCAGCTTCACGAACATCACGGTAGAAAACTGTGAAAGCACTGCGGCTGATGACTTTGACCGGCTAGATGAATATGGTAAATCAGGCGGTGTAGTAGGCCGTTCTGATAATTGCACATTCAACAATGTAAAGATTCTTGGCAGTTTCATCAAATCATATAGTTCATACGTAGGTGGCATAGCCGGTTATTCCGTGAATTCTCACTACACAAACTGTACAATTGATGACCAATCTTGTGTTCATGGGAAAGCAAACGAAGATCGTTATGTCGGGGTAGGAGGCATTGTTGGAGATGGTACTAATGATAAAATGTATAATTGTGTCAATTCTGCTTTAATAGCTTGCGAAGGTAACAATGCAGGAGGTATAGTTGGAGTAACTAAAAATTCATTAATTGAAAACAGTCTCAATACGGGTATGGTCGTATTCACCAAAAAGGATGAGGTCCAAGGTTATTATAACCAATACAAGAATCCAAACCTATCTGATTGCATAAGCAAACACTATAATGGTAAAGAATATGTTGTAAGAAAAACGAATGTTGAAACTTCATATGCTATGTATTTTGGTGGAATTGCTGGTTGTCTAAAATCTTCTACCATCTCAAAATGTGCTAATATCGGAAGTTTGTGCGATACGCGTCATTCTGGCGGACTTGTAGGCTTTGTCTCAGAAAGAGTATCTATCAAAGATTGTCTCAGCGATTTCTATTCTCCATCAGACGATGGTGGAATCTTTGCTAGTCGAAATAATATTGACACCTATGTTGGTATTACTAACTGCGTTAATGCAACAAGCAAACCAAGTTATCCTACTAACATGATTGAAAATATTGGCACAGAGCATCTTTTTACATCCTCTGATGACTTAGCATCAGACGAGGTTTGCGCTACACTCGGCGTTGCTTGGGAGCAGAACGTAGATGTGTATCCTTATCCTACTCCTACAGTCACTGTATTTTATGACAGAGACGATATAGATTACGACTTCAACTATTATCACACCACTGGCAACGTGGTTATCACGCGCTTTTTTAACAACGACGGCTGGTACTCTCTCTGCTTGCCATTCAGCCTTACAGCGGAACAGACTGCTGAGAAGTTTGCGCAGGTGGCAGAGTTCAGTACACTTGAAGACAACACCTATAAGTTCACTACCGTTGACGCTATCGAAGCAGGTAAGCCTTATATCGTAAAGGTAGATGCTTATATTGCCAATCCTAAGTTCACTAACGTGACGATAGCTCCAGGAGTGACAGCAGACAACAGCGGTGCTTTCGTTGGCGTGCTGCAACCAACAGAAGTGAAGGATGGCGACCTCGCTATCGGCTCTGGAACAACCGTAAACCCAATGAACGCCGGTGTAATTAAGCCTTTCCGCGCTTACTTCCCTCAGAATTCAACTTCTGGCGCCAAGGCAATGCGCTTCACTGTGGATGACGGCGAGGCAACTGTTGTTCAATCTCCGATTGAGGCTGAAGGCTACAAGCTAAAGGCTAAAGGCACTTTCAACCTCGCAGGACAGAAAGTCAACGAGAACTACCGTGGCATCGTGATCAAGAACGGCAAGAAGCTCATGAGGAAGTAGTAAAACGTAAAATTATCGGACACCAATAAACACAAATATGAAAAAACCACTAACAACAAAGTGGCTCATCGCCCTATTATGGACATTGTCGCTGATGCTGATGCCTATGAGTATCATGGCGGATGACAACACTCCGCTGTCTGTCACTGTTAAAAAACATTCCGAAGGTAAGAATTTATCAGAGATGGCAGACAAGGCTTTCGACGGCATTACCACAACCAAATGGTGTGGCGATATTCCCACAGCCTTGAACGCCAATCCTTTCGTGGAGGTGGAACTTTACGAAAGCTCCAAACTGGATTACTATTATCTCTACACGGGTAATGATATCAACTACGAGAACGAAAAGGGCAAGCAGCAACGCAATCCAAAGGAGTGGAAGCTGTTTGCAAAGGTAAATGAAGGTGACGAATGGACTGAGATTTCGCACGTCACTGACGCCCAGTTGCCTACAACGGTTTCTACAAGAAGCGACAATTACAGGATTGATGCAGCATATCGTAACACCCAATACAAGTATCTCAGGTTCGAGATTCTGCAAGTAGAGCAAGGCGACATCTTTGAGGTTGGCGAGATTTGCCTTATAAACCGCGTGAATCATAGCGGCGAACTCGTAGTAGAGGAGCCTGCCACCTGCACAGAGCCAGGTCGCAAAGCATATCGCGACTGTCCTGATTGCGGTAAGCGTGTGGACGTAAATGGCAACGAACTCACAGACGATGATATGGTTATTCCTGCACTCGGTCACACCTTCAACGACGACCTGAAGTGTACAGTGTGTGGTCACGAAATTGGGAAAGACTGCATAATTGAATATACGGCTACGCAGAGGCTCCGCTATGAAGAAAAAGACAGTGAAGAAGTGTTTGATTATACAGACAATTTCACATCTAAAGATGGAACAGAAAACTTGGGCTATCATCTATTTGGTGCAGAAGCTATCCAGCATGAATACGACGAAACAACCCAAAAGGGACGCATCGTATTTAGCACCCCAGTTGAGAGATTCGATAAATATTCAAAATTACATCATGAATACTTAACAAGCATTACACTTCCAAGCACAGTGAAATACATCGCGGGAGATGCATTCTACGAATGTAGAAATCTTACAACTATCACTCTCCGCGCTGAAGATGTTGAAAATACTAATTACTTACTACCTCCCTTTGAATGTAATAATTTGCGGGAAATCTTCGTCCCTTACATTTCATATAATGAATATATGGAAAAATACGGTTATAAAGTCGCTGGCTATGAAGATGAGGACGGCGAAGAGTATTATGTAATTATCAAAGACATATTAAAATCTCTGCTCACTCTTGACGACACTCAGGCATTCCAGAGTCCAACGAATGAGGTCAAGGTGGACGCAACACTTCAGCGTTCGTTCGCTAACGATGGCTGGTATTCGCTCTGCTTGCCATTCTCTGTAAGCGTGGCAGACTCTCCATTCGCTCAGGTGGCAGCATTCAATGAGCTGGCCGGCAATACTTACCGATTCACTACCGTTGACAATATCGAAGCTGGCAAGGCTTATATCGTGAAGGTAAACGAGGCTGTGGCTAATCCAACATTCAAGAACGTAATTATTTCCACAGCAGCTCCTGCTACCGACGGCGAGTTCATTGGTGTCTATAGCCCAACAGAGCTTGGCGAAGGCTGCAAGGTAATCGGCTCTGGCACAACAGTGAACCCAGTGAACCCAGGCACGATGAAAGGCTACCGCGCTTACTTCCCTGCTTCAGCGGCTAACACAAAGGCTATGCGCTTCACTGTGGATGATGGCGAGGCGACTGTTGTTCAATCTCCGATTGAGGCTGAAGGCTACAAGCTAAAGGCTACAGGCACTTTCAACCTCGCAGGACAGAAAGTCAACGAGAACTACCGTGGCATCGTGATCAAGAACGGAAAGAAACTCTTGAGGAAGTAGTAAAACGTAAAATTGTCGGAAAATAACTCGTAAAATTTTTATACACACGCAGATTCAGAAGATTCAGCAGATTACGCATGTTCAATCAATCTGCAAAATCCGCTTAATCTGCGTGACAAAAACAAAAGAAAATCTACAAGATAATTATGAAAACGTATAAGACACCGAAAATTAAGGCTATAAAGCTGGATACTGAAGAACTGATGAACCAAATGGCTCCAGCATCCTTGACCGGATCAACGATCTCTGTCAACGCATATGATGCCCGCAGCAAGGGCGCATTCAGGATCTTTGACGATGGCGAAGACGAAGGCTACGGAGAATGACGTGACAATATAAGGTTCTTCACCAATTTGGGTGCAACCTTTTATATGATAATTGAGAATGATGCCAGAGGCATCTGACACTGGTAGCCAGCCATTCCTATGGCTGGTATGCATGACATTAATTAGGATTATTCATGCCGTAGGTATGGGATAATCCATGCTCATGGTTTTCTGTAGCAACAGACGACAACAGCGTGACAATGAAGTTCAGCTACTTGGAGAATGTCGCTGCAGGAGAGCCAGTATTGTTCCGTGCTACGACAGACGAAATCTTTATTGACGATGCAACGGGCGACTATGTTTGGGAACTTGGAGAGCCAATAGTAGAGGATGGCGTTTGGACAATGGAAGGAACATATCAGCAAAGAGTCTTTGAGGGCGAAGACGCAAAGAGCATCTACTACGTCTCTGGTGGCAAAATCAAGAATGGCAAGAAGCTCCTGAAGAAGTGATACCAAACCATCATTAACAGACAATATAGTATAACAAAAGGAACGGCTCCTTAGTTGGAGCCGTTCCTTTTACTTTGTTCTGATTTTGACTCGCGACAGAAGAAGACAAAAAGTCAATACAACAAATCCAAGAAACAAAAATGACAAGAAACGAACAAGCATTATTGGCACAGATGCAAGACCTTGGATATTCACATGGCCTTTGCGTCACTGCCCTTCAGATACTCTCACAATCCAAGCAAGCAGTCAGTGATATGCTTGCCTATCTTTATGATGAACGTCCGACAGAAGAACAGTTTATCAAAGAGATAGCAAGGGTTTGTGAATTGAACGGACTTAGTCCACAATTATAGTCGTTTGTTATGGGAGGTAAGGTACTAATTGTTTTGAATAAGATTTGACTTTCTTTAGAGAATCGAAAACCTCTGTTTTTATTAACTTACGGATATAAACGGCTTTTTCGTTAGGACTCATATGAACCCCACTTCTTTTTGTTTTTATATATTTCCCATTTTTGGGCTTAAGAGGGTTGTGCCCATTTTCGTTGACAAACGGTTGACAAAATATAATATGTCTAAATTGACAGAAACGAAGAAGCCGCTGATATTCAGCGGCTTCCTCGTTTTGAGAACTTAATTCTCGGTGGGCCATCTAGGGCTTGAACCTAGGACCTCCAGATTATGAGTCTGTTGCTCTAACCAACTGAGCTAAAAGCCCGACAGCAAATAGGGGGACTCTGAAGGAAAAGGGTGATTCCTCCTAATTGCGGCTGCAAAGGTAAGAGTTTTTGCGGAAATGAGCAAATTTTTTTGCTACTTTTTGCATATTTGTACTAAACTTCATTGATATATGCCTTTAGCCATTAGCCTCGCTCAAAAGAGCGAACCTCACCTGACATTCAGTATTTTGTGTGTCTGGAGCGATAGTTTCCACTTCGGATGCTGAAGGATATAGTCGATGGTTTGCTGGCGAATGAGGAGGTTTTGCTCTTCGTTGCCAGTGTCAAGTGGCTGGAGACGGTATTCTTTTGCTTGGAGATTGTCATATTGCGACATGTCCTGTTGGCCGCCATCTCCCATATAAACAACCTTTAGTTCGTCTATCCTTTGTATCACGACTGCAGCACCGTCCTTCGGTGAGCATGTTATCCAGTCTATTTCAGTACCTTCTGGTATTAGGCGACTGCCGTTGGTCTCAATATGAATGACGAAGCCTGCTTGGTGGAGTTTGTGCGTAAGTGATGGCGTTAGCTGAAGCATCGGTTCGCCTCCAGTGATGACAATGGTACGCGAAGGATATGAAGACACTTTTTCCACGATGTCCTCTTCCGTCATTTCGGTGAAACTTTCGTGGATTGTGTCACAGAAAGGGCATTTGAGATTGCATCCGGACAGGCGCAGAAAGACTGCCGGTGTGCCCGTATGAAGTCCCTCCCCTTGCAGGGAATAGAATATTTCGTTTACTCGCATTTGGAATTGTTCGCAGCGCTGCTGCGAGGCTGATGGGTAATGGTGCCAATAGCCATTAGTTATTAGCCATTAGTTATTAGCCATTAGCCTCAACTTGAGCATTTGTGAAAGTTGAATTTATTATTAATCTTTCTCGTAGATGGCAATGTTTCCTTCGCTCTCCTGCACTTCCACTTTCCAGCAAGTAGGGATCTGGTCGCATATCCAGCGTGCGATGTTCTCTGCCGTTGGGTTGAACGGAAGGAGCTCGTTGAAGTTTCCATGGTCGAGATAACCATGAATGCGCTTCTTTACTTCGGTGAAATCAATGACCATTCCGTCGGCGTTGAGTTCGCGCGACTTGCAGTGAATGGTTACAATCCAATTGTGACCATGGAGCTGGCTGCATTTGCTTGGATAAGACAACTGGAGACTGTGGCAGCCGGCAATCTCCATACGCTTTGTGATATAATACATGTTAAAGTTTTTTTCTATAGGGTTTACTTCTACCTATTTTCGGGTGCAAAGTTATACAAAAAAAGGGAAACAATGTACTCTTGGGCACAAAAGTTTTCAAAAAAATGATATTGCCCCTTCAAAACGAATTACTCCTTGGCAAACATGTTGTCAAGGTCTGCCTGTGTAAATGGGCATGGTTCGTTCTTTATCTTTGCCAGTTGGAACTGCTTGCAAGCATTGAAGACAGACTGCTCCTCAAAGCACTTGAAGAGCATGTCCTTCAGTTCGTCCAGTCGCTGACAGTCGGCATCAGAAAACTTTCCGCAAGCCTTGTAGCTTACAGCCTTCTCGGGGATTACGTCATGATAATAGTATGACCATACGAGGAATCGCATGCATACGTCGGGAGTCATAAGTATTTCCTGCATATTTTTATTGTTCTAAGCTTATTATTCCAAAGGGATATTGGGGACTATTTCTTTTTTCTTGTCAGGGCAGCTACGAGCATCGACATGAACGGACTGACGTAATTGAACACGCAGTATGGGAGATAGTCAAGCGTCGCAATGCCAAGGACAGCGGATTGCGACATGCCGCAGCTGTTCCAAGGGATGAGAGGAGAGGTAATTGTGGTGGAGTCTTCTATGGTGCGGCTGAGCAATTTCGACTCGAAGCCTTCACGCTTGTAGGTGTCTTTGTAGAGGCTGCCCGTTAATATAATAGATGTGTACTGGTCGCAAGTGGTGAGGTTGAGACCGATACCTGTGGCAACGGTTGAAGAGACGAGCCCGAAGCGACCACGAACAACGCGTGTGAGAGCAGACATCGTGGACTGCAACATGCCGCTATACACCATTGAAGAGCCGAAGCAAAGTGCGCAGATGATGAGCCAAACGGTGTTTGTCATGCCGGTCATTCCGCCCGTGGATGTGAGGTCGTTTAGTATATCGTTATCAAACTTGAAGTCAGTCCCGGCAACGTACGCTGTGCCTACACCCTTGAGCAAGGAATGAAGTGACGAGACCTCCCCCTGCCCCTCCACAAGGAGGGGAGAAGCAAGGCGGGCAACGATTTCTGGTTGCAGGATGACAGCCATGATGCCAGCAAGAATGGCAGAAGTAAAAAGCGTGATCAGCGCAGGAACTTTCTTAACTATCATAACGAGAGTAACAACGGGAACAAGCAATGTCCACAGGCTGATATTGAAGTTCTCGCCAAGGAGTTGCACTTGTTCAAGGCTCTCTATGCTGGAATTTGAGGCGAGTCCTAAGCCGGCAACAAGGAAGACGATGAGCGCAATGCTGAGCGAGGGGATAGTGGTGCCAAGCATATAGCGCACATGGGTGAAGAGAGGAGTGCCAGTGGTAGAGGCAGAGAGTACTGTCGTTTCGCTGAGTGGGGATATCTTATCGCCGAAATAAGCGCCGGAGATGATGGCGCCAGCTGTCCAGCCAGAGGGGACATTGAGCGCAGTACCAATGCCGAAAAGGGCAACGCCAATAGTGGCTATGCACGACCAGGAGCTACCCGTCATCAGGGAAATGACGGAGCAGATTATACAGGTGGTGAGGAGGAATATCGTTGGCGACAGCACTTCCACACCATAATATATCAACGTTGGCACAGCGCCGCAGAGCATCCATGACGCGGAGAGCATGCCAATCATGAGCACGATGGCAATGGACTCCGTGGTCTCTCCCATAACCTTCCCCAGCATCTTGATATAATCTTCCCACTTGAAATGGTAGCACCCGATGGAGATGCATAGCGAAATGGCAGTGGCAAAGAGCATTGCAAGCTGCGAACCGCCGCCAGAGATGTCACCATCAAAGGCGTAGAGCGCAGTTACGATGAGCAGGATGAGGGAGAGAAGCGGTATGAGTCCGACGAGTGGGTGAGGGGAGGTCTGGGGTTTCAATGGTTTTTTGGGGGGGAGTAGCTTGCTCAAGAATGAGCAAGAAGTGTATAATCAAGAATGAGCAAGAAGGAGAAAATCAGGAATGAGAGAGAAGCGGATAATACATATTATTCCCCCTCCCCTGAATCGGGGAGGGGGTTAGGGGGAGAGGCTTGCTTACATCTGCATGAGCGTGCGGATGTCTGTGCCTTCTTCGAAAGCGGCACGGCCATTGAGACCTTCGTCGGAGATTTCGATGAGGAAGTTCACGTAGATCTTCTTTGGGTTGAACTTCTTCACGAGGTTGTAGGCTGCGCGCATAGTGCCACCAGTAGCGAGGAGGTCGTCGTGGAGAAGGACTACATCGTTCTCGTTGATGGCGTCGCTATGGATTTCAATAGTGTCTGTCCCGTACTCCTTGGCATAGCTTTCCTGAACAGTGTCTGCAGGAAGTTTGCCTGGCTTACGACAGAGTACAACGCCTGCGCCAAGACGGACAGCGAGTGCTGACGACATTACGAAACCGCGGCTTTCGATGCCAACGATCTTTGTGATGCCAGCATCCTTGTACATTTCGCAGAGCTCTTCTGTCATGATCTTGATGCACTCAGCATCCTTGAAAAGGGTTGTTACGTCGCGGAAATTGATGCCCTTGATAGGGAAATCTGGAATAGAACGGAGGTTCTTGAGTAGGATTGGATTGTTCATTTTATTAAAGTTAAAGCCCCCCAGCCCCCAAAGGGGGAGCTTTTAATAGCTTTGGGGGAGAATAGATTTTTTATTTGGAGATTTCTATTCCTCCCTTGTGGGGAGGTTAGGTGGGGTCGCTATAATGAGTTTATGTTCACCTTGTATGGTTGTGCCGAAGATGTATGTGCTGCCGCCGTCCTTTAGTTTCAGACGCTTGCGGAGAGCATCGGCAGATAGGGGGAAATTGCGCACGGCAATGTTGGCATGGGTTATGCCTTGGAGCCCGCTGCGCAGTTCCTTTTTATTCATTGAGCAGACGGACTGGATGCGGTATTGCTTGCCTGGGAAGTCTGCTATCTCGTGGTCGGAGAAGAATATGTGGGAGTTTGGATCAGCTTGTGTAACGCCGAAACGGGAGATGAGGAAGTCCCAACAGCCGGCTTTCATGATGGAGGCGTTGGGGATAAGAAGCCCCCCTCCAACTCCCCCCCTAAGGGGGGAGAGATTTAAATTAGTGTTTGACAGGATGGGAATTTCTAAGTAAGAGTCATATTTAACTCTCCCTCCCCCTGGGGGGAGGGCTGGGGTGGGGCTTTGCAGGTCAACGCAGAAGAGTCGGAAGGAAGCTTGAGGTTCCTCTTGTAGTTCCACGAGAAGGAGGAGTTCCTTGCATTCGTTCTTTACGGAAACGATATGGACTTCTGAGACGTTTACGCCCTGTGCTTGGATATCATCAACGGCTTTGTGCCAGTCGAGCATTGGAGAGAGCTTGAGGAGAAGCCCCACCCCAACCCTCCCCCCAAGGGGAGGGGGAATTATATCGCCTTCATCAGACGTTTTTCCAATAGTAGAGTCATCTTTAACTCTCTCCCTCATGAGGGGGGGAGTCGAAGGGGGACTTTGGAGGTTCTTCAGCAATGGTATAAGCTGGAGAATGTCTGGCGTACAGTCGCTGATGGCGTATGTACGAGAGCCTGATTCTGAGCGACGTGCTGGGTCGGCAAAGAAGACAAGCCCCCCTCCAACTCCCCCCGAACGGGGGGAGGGATTAATATTAGCATTGTCTGCCGAGTTATCAATGGTAGAGTCATATTTAACTCCCTCCCCCCGTTCGGGGGGAGTCGGAGGGGGGCTTTGGGAATTCAAAAAGTCTTCTGCCTCGCTATTTATTATATGTGTATTTGTGAGATTGAGTGTGTGGAAGTTTTGTTCTGCTATAGCGCAGAGATCAGGATTGCGCTCTACGTAGATAGCTTTCTCGAAAAGCTTTGAGAGGGCAATGAAGTCAACGCCAAAGCCGCCGGTGAGGTCGATTAAGACCCCTCCCGGCCTCCCCACAGGGGAGGGGTATAACCCGTCCGAAAGGTTATTATCCAGGTTATTTCCCGGATGGCTTTGTCCTCCCCCTGTGGGGGAGTTAGAGGGGGTCAACACTCTCGCCTTATAAGCGGCAGTGGCCTCTGAGGAGCATTGTTCAACGGATAGATGGACGGGGAAGATGATGTCGGGATTGGCGGCAAGTGTCGGGAGTTTTGTCTTTGCACGTTGGCGGCCGTCTATTTGCTGTAAAGCAAAGCGCAAGTCAACGCCATCGGGTGTCTTCGATAGCGCTAACTTGCGTACATCATCGTTAAGATGAGAGAGTATGAACTGTTTAGTTTGTTCGTTCATTATTGGAGGCCCGGCGGAAAACCGCCGGGAACAGTAGCGTCTTATTTCTCTGGTTCGAAATAGTAATCCTGGAGGTCGCCGTTGATATACTGGTCGTAAGCAGTCATATCCATAAGACCGTGGCCAGAAAGGTTGAAGAGGATGACCTTCTCTTCGCCTGTTTCCTTACACTTCTCTGCCTCACGGATAGCAGCAGCGATGGCGTGGCAGCTTTCTGGAGCAGGGATGATACCCTCAGAGCGAGCGAAAGTCATACCAGCCTTGAAACTTTCGTTCTGTGGGATGTCAACCGCTTCCATCATATCGTCCTTGATGAGCTGTGAAATGATGGAACCGGCACCGTGGAAACGAAGACCACCAGCGTGGATGTTTGCAGGCTTGAACTGATGTCCGAGAGTGTACATCGGGATGAGTGGAGTATAGCCAGCCTCATCGCCGAAGTCATATTCAAACTTACCCTTTGTGAGCTTTGGACAGCTTGCAGGCTCAGCAGCGATGAAGCGAGTGTTCTTCTCGCCAGAGAGGTTGTGGCGCATGAAAGGCATAGAGATACCACCGAAGTTAGAACCACCACCGAAGCAACCGATTACGATGTCTGGATATTCGCCAGCCTTCTCCATCTGCTTCTCTGCCTCAAGACCGATGATAGTCTGGTGGAGAGTAACATGGTTGAGAACTGAGCCGAGAGTATATTTACAGTTAGGAGTTGTAGTAGCGAGTTCTACTGCCTCTGAGATTGCAGTACCAAGAGAACCTGGGTGTGTAGGATCCTTTGTGATGATGTCCTTACCAGCGCGTGTTGACATGGAAGGAGAACCTTCAACAGTAGCACCGAAAGTACGCATGATGGAACTGCGGTAAGGCTTCTGCTGCATAGAGATCTTCACCTGATAGACAGCGCACTCAAGACCATAGACTCTTGCTGCGTAAGAGAGAGCTGCACCCCACTGTCCTGCGCCTGTCTCAGTAGTAACGTGTGTTGTGCCTTCCTTCTTGCAGTAGTAAGCCTGAGCAATGGCTGAGTTTATCTTATGCGAACCGAGAGGGTTCACGCTTTCGTTCTTGAAATAGATATGTGCAGGAGTGCCGAGAGCCTTCTCAAGATCGTAGGCACGAACGAGAGGAGTACAGCGATACATGCGATACTTCTCCTGGATTTCTTCTGGGATGTCAATCCATGAATCAGTCTGGTTGAGTTCCTGTTCGCAACATTCGCGGGCGAAGATGTGTGCGAGATCGTCCACGCCAAGAGGCTCCTTTGTAGCAGGATGAATCATTGGCATAGGCTTGTTCTTCATGTCTGCCTGGATGTTGTACCACTGTGTAGGCAGTTCTTCCTCTGTGAGGAGATAGCGTTTTTGTTTCATGTTGGATTAGTATTGAGGGTTAAATTGTTATTGAGGCCCAGCAGAGAACTGCAGGGGATAATCTTTAGAACATGCGGCTGACGCGGTTGATGCCGGCAACGAGGGCGTCTATTTCCTCCTTCGTGTTGTAGAGGGCAAAGGAAGCGCGGACGGTTCCGCTGATGCCAAGAGCGTCCATGCAAGGCTGCGCGCAATGGTGGCCAGTACGAACGGCTATGCCAAGGCGGTCAAGGAGAGTTCCCATGTCGAGATGATGGATGTATTCTCCTCCCCCTGTGGGGAGGCCGGGAGGGGTTACCAGGAAAGAGATCACTGCATCCTTTTCCTTTGCAGTACCGAAGATGTGCATACCTTCTATCTCCTGCATACGCTGCATGGCATAATGGAGAAGTTCCTGCTCATGGGCGTGAATCTTGTCCATGCCGATAGACTGCATATAATCTATGGCAACGGCAAGGGCGTGGGTTGCAACATAGTCGGGAGTGCCAGCCTCGAACTTGAAAGGAAGTCGCTCAAACGTGGTCTTTTCCCAAGTCACCTTGTCAATCATCTCGCCGCCCCCCTGATAAGGAGGTAGTTTCTCAAGCCATTCTTCCTTGCCATAGAGCACGCCAACGCCTGTTGGTCCGTACATTTTATGACCAGAGAACGCAAAGAAATCGCAGTCGATGTCCTGCACGTCAACAGCAAAATGCGGAGTACTCTGAGCGCCATCCACAAGAACAGGCACACCATGTTCATGCGCCATCTTGCAGATTTCCTTTACAGGGTTGACTGTTCCGAGAACGTTAGAGACGTGGGTGACGCAGAGGAGACGGACGCGACTCCAATCCAGACCTTCCCCCAACCCCTTCCTTTCAGGACGGGGAGAAATTACTTTATCCAGATGGTCATATCCCTCCCCGTCCTGAAAGGAAGGGGTTGGGGGAAGGTCTAAGTCGAGTTCTCCCTGCTCATTGAAAGGGATATGCACAATCTTCAGTCCACGCTTCTGCGCCTGAAGCTGCCAAGGCACGATGTTGGAGTGGTGCTCCATATCGGTTGTGATGATGACATCGCCCGGTTTGCACATAGCCTCGCAGAAGCTTGAAGCCACGAGATTGATGCTCTCCGTAGTGCCACGAGTGAAGATGATCTCCTCAATCTTGCGGGCATTGATGAAGCTGCGCACCGTTTCACGTGAAGCCTCGTGAAGGTCCGTGGCTTGCTGCGAAAGATAATGCACACCGCGATGCACATTGGCGTTCACGTTGTAGTATTCATTGGCAATGGCTTCCACCACGCAGCGAGGTTTCTGTGTGGTGGCAGCATTGTCGAGATATATGAGAGGTTTGCCGTAAACTTCACGCGAGAGAATCGGGAAGTCAGCACGAATCTGTTCGTTCATTTATCGTTTCTATTGAGGTCTGTTCTTACTTGGTAAATGAGTCAAATCATTCTGCTCACTTACTATCTGAAGCGCAAAGGTATATATTTTTTATAAAAATATCGGAAAAGAACTTGTTTTTTTACAAAATATATTAATTTTGCACCATTATTACAACACTTTATCTATGAAAAAGTTATTTATTTCAATCGTAACCCTTACAATTTCATGCGTTTTTGCGATGGCACAGAAGCCTGCAAAAGTGTACATGACAACGGAGATCTCTCCTGAAAGTCTCGTGAAAATCTATGAAGCCCTTGGCGTAAAGGAGCACGGACGCGTAGCAGTAAAGATCAGCACCGGCGAAAGCGGCGGCAACAACTACCTGAAGCCACCACTCATCCGCAATCTTGTGGAGAAGGTGAATGGCACAATCGTGGAATGCTGCACAGCTTACGGCGGCAGTCGCCAGGACAAGGCCAAGCACTGGGAGACAATACACGAGCATGGTTTCGACAGCATCTTCGCCGTTGACATCATGGACGAGTATGGCGACCTCCGCATACCTGTACGCGACCACACATGGATCAAGTATAACATCGTAGGCGACCACCTCGGCAACTACGACTTCATGATAAACCTTGCGCACTTCAAGGGTCACACAATGGGTGGCTTCGGCGGCGTGCTCAAGAACCAGTCCATCGGTGTTGCATCCACTGCCGGCAAGGCTTACATCCACTCTCACGGCGTAACATCGAAGACTCCTGACGCATGGCGCTTCACTCAGCCACAGGATGCCTTCCTTGAAAGTATGGCAGCTGCTGCCGACGCCGTAGCGCAATGGTTCGGTCCGAGCAACATTGTTTACATCAACGTGCTGAACAACATCAGCATCGACTGCGACTGTGACGCTCATCCTCACGCTCCAGAAATCGAGGACATCGGCATCATGGCAAGTACAGACCCAGTGGCTCTGGACCAGGCGTGCCACGACATCATCTACAAGATAAAGAAGGACGACAAGAACAATCCTGAGCCTCTCATCAAGCGCATGGAGAAGCAGCACGGCATCCACATCGTGGAATGGGCGGAGAAGATCGGAATGGGCACAAGAAAATACACCATCGTTTCGCTCGACAAGTAGTCAAAGACATATATTACCAATGCTAAAGAACGACGACTCGTGGCTGTCTAACGACGCTATGAGGCGTCGTTTCCATTTCCATGCCTATCGCTTTTGAGGTGTATTGGATAGTGTTGCCAAAATTTTCGTATATGAAACCCATTTAAGTTCGTATACAAAACTGTAGTGAGTTTGTATACGAATTTTTTCAAAACTCATAGAGTTTTTATGCAAAAGTGATAGAGTTTCAAAATGCTCCGTCAGGGGATATTCATCATTTTTAACTTAACTAAACTTTCCCATCTTTTATATAAATGTAACGAATTGAAATTCAGTTCATTTTTGGAAGAAGAACAAAAACAATAAAAACCGCATGAAATAGAAGATGGCTCTAACAAGCCGTTGATGCTTTGCCCTCGTGATTTTGTCTGTGAGCGAGCTCACAGACAAAATCCCAAGAACAAACCATCACCCTATGGGCTTACTTCTTTTTCATGCAAAAAACAGAAAAAACATTCCAATGGAAACGATGCCTCATGGCGTCGTTAAACAACCACAACGGTTATCTCATTTTCGCTCCCTAACGACACCATGTGGTGTCGTCTCCACAAATGTGTTTTTAGCGAAGCGTTGTTTTTTCTTTTTGAAGTACAGTATATTTCTGGTTGGCATTTCATGAGAGCTCGCTCTCAAGGAATGACGAACAGAAAGATACGGAATCTTGCAAGAGATTCTAAAAGGACGTCAAAAAGTGTTTTTCTTGTTTTTGTTAAAAGGGTGGGAAACTTCACATAATATAATGGTATAGCGCGGGACTACCTCGTCAATGAGAACTTCATGCTGAAGCCGAAGTCGTGGGTAGTCGTAGGGTATGAAGACGATGTGAGGAGAGGAGTATTCTTCTGGAAGTCGTAGTAGAAACTCATTGTCACGAGGCGTGAGAATGAGTAGTCGGCAGAGAACGAGAGCTTTGTTGCATCGTTGCCGCTGCTGGCTGTTGATGTCATTGAGGCAATGTCGCGAGTTATAGCCGCCTGACTACGGAGAGAGAAGTCGAAACGAAGGTTGAGGTCCGTGTTGAAGCCAGAGTTTGACTTACCAGAGTTTGCAGAGTTGCCGGAATTTCCGGAATTGTCGGCAGCGCCTTTGCCCTTGTTGCTGCCCTTTACCTTGCGACCGCCACCACCACCTCCGAAGAGCTTGAAGTTGTTTATCTTGTAACCGAATCCGATGACCCAGTCCTTTGAGCTGGATTCGTTGAGCTGAATACTTGTAGTAGAGAGCGAGAGCACGCGTGTTGACTTGTACTCAAGCTTTGCAGTGAGGTTGTTATGGAGCGTGACGTCGAGTCCGAGGAGTGGAGAGAACGCCTCGTTTATGCTGACAGTCGATACATTGTACATAGAGTTCGGGATAGGACTCTCCGTCTGGGCATCAGTGATGAAGCCAAGTCCGTTCATGTACTCCTGGTAAGTGGAGAACGAAGCGTATGAACCCACGGCATAGACGCTCTTGTAGGAGTGGTTGATGTTGACACTCTTGAAGAGGTCACGAAGGAGAGGGAGCTGTCCGAGTCCGCTGTAACGCAGGCTCCAGTTAGGCAATAGGCTTGAGAGAGCTGGGAATATGCTCAGCGAATTGCCGCCCATGTTCGTATAAGAAGAGAGGAATGCAGGTATGAGCACGTCGGAAGAGTACTTGTTTACGCCGCCATTGGCAGGGTCAAACTCCTGACCTCCGAAGCGTGTGCCAATAGGATAGACAGAGCCTATGTACTGGTTTTCCACTCGCTGGCGATAGCCTTCGAGCGAATTGCAGAACTTCTCGAACGTAGCCGAATGGAAACCATTGCTGATATTTCCGATGCTTTCAAACGCAGATCCGAGGGATATCGTAGTCATGGTAAATGTACCTGTGCGCGTAGTAGGGTTGCCTTGGTACATGTACTGCACGCTCTGCGAGCGAGTCTCCGTGCGGGAAGCGTTCAGGTCGATCTTGAAGTTCTTCACAGGCTCGACGGTAGCCTTCAGCTGGAGGTCAACAGTCCTTGAAGAAGCGGCAGGAGTAGCCACGCTATCGTTCATGAGCAGCCATCCGTTGCGTCTCGCCTTGTCGATGAAGTCGTCGCCAGAGAAGCCGAAAGCAAAGTCGAGACCAGGCGCAAGGGCATTTCCGCTGCGCTGTCCGAAGATGTCTCCCGCATTAGGCATGAAGCCCGGAAGAGCCATGTTGTACTGGTTGCGATAAGTAAAGCTAAGGTTGCGCACCATCATCAAGCCACGGGCAATGACCTGAGCCGTCTTGTACCAAGTGAGGTTGTCGAGCGGTTCCCTTGCAATGACGCTGATCTTCACCTTCCTTACGCTATCCACATTTGCCGAAACCCTGATGGTATTGTCGTCGGCAATCTTGTATTTTATGGCAATCTGCTTGCCGTCTTCCGTCTTTCCCGATACGATGAGTCGGCGTGACTTCTTGCCATGGCGCACGAGGACAGTGGAATCCGGAGCAAGGGTAACCTCCTTCTCGAATGCCTTTGGCTTAGGCTTGGCAGCTTTTCCTGTCGTTCCGGATTCGCCGGAATTAGAGGCATCGCCTGAATTGCCCGCATTGCCGTTGCCCGCATTGTTCCTTGCCTGCTGCGCCTTTTCCTTCATAGCAGCCGCCTTCGATGTAGCCTTTGGCTTTGGTTTTGGGGCAGTCCTGTTGAAACGCTCGTTTGTCTTCTTGAGGAACGGCACGAGATTGTAGAGCTTCTCCATGTTGAACTGCGAGTTGATGTTGAGTCTGCGGCTGTTGGCGATGGTATTGCCAAGCGAAGCACCGTTCTCAAGTTCCGTACCGCGCTGCCAACTGTATGTGGCATTGTACGAAGCGTCAGCGTTCAGCCATGCGAAACAAGGCATGAGGTTGAGCGGAAGCTGGTAGGAAGCCGTGAAGTTCTGCTGGTAATCGAGCGGCACACCCATATTGCGAACACTCTGCCATACAGAGTCTTTCCAAGCCTCATACTGGTCTGGGTAGAGATCCTTGTTTATTGGGGTATAAGGTTCCTCTATCTGCGCATGTGTAGCGGAATTGAAAGAGGCGTGGAGATTCTTCGTAAGGTCCCAACGGATGGAGAAGTCGCGATTCCAAAGGAACTGCTCATTGAAGGTCAGAGGCAATCCTTCGCCACCAAGATCCTCCATGTCGCGCTCCTGAAGTTCGTAGTAGTTGCGCTGCATGTCGGTGTTGAACGTCACGGTTTGCGGCAGCCAGTTGAGTCCGAAACGCTTGAGAATGTCGGCATACTTGCTCTTCGTCTTCATCTTCTTGAACGGTTCGAACGCCTTATATACAGGAGTGTAAGAGTAGTTGAGCGAACCCTTCCAGTTGTTTTCATTCTCGAAGACAGTCGTTTCGCCGGCAGTGTGGCGGTTGCTGTGAGAGTAAGAGAAGGAGAAGTTGTTAGGGTCGTATGGCATAGGGTGCTTCTTCGTAGCGATACCGACACGAACATTGGAGAGAGAGAAGTTGGTATTCTTGGTCTTTGTTACGGCAATGCTCTCGATGGAGTCGCGCTCATGACCTTCCATGGCAGAAAGAGCCTCCTCAAGATTGAGGTCGGTGTCGAGCGGATTATACTTAGGGCGCACGTTTTCCTCTGAAACGGAGTAGTAAAGCGGCATGCTGACCTTAGCCTTGTCAGGGAAGAACTTGCCGAGTTCGAGGTTCGTCGTGAAGGTATAGCCCTGAGTCCTATCCTGGGCACGGGCGGCAACGCCATCCTCTATGCCACCGAATCCATCATTAATGATACGTCCCTGCATGTTCACGGTACCGAAGTCCGAGAGCTGTACGTTGAGATTGCCCTGTGCAGCCCAACCGCCGGAGTTGTCATACTCAAGGAGACGGAGCTCATTGACCCAAACCTCGCCCGATTTCTGACCGTTGGCAAGGTTGCGCACACCAATCATCATGGTCTTTACTTCACCAAGAGAAGGGTTGCCGACGACGGTAATCTTGTTGTTAGGATTCCTTTCGTCGTAAGCGGTGTATGGCTGGTTGTATGACGCCGCACCTTCCGCCTTCGCCTTGTTGCGCTCCTTCTTCAGGTTTGTGAGTAAGGCAAGCGGAATGTCGAGGAGGTTCTCCTGTGGCCAAACCTCAGCGCGGTCGGTTGCTGAGTAGCGGTCGTAGTGGCCAGGCTCAGTGAGAGTAAGCGGAATCTCATACTCGTAGTAGTTGTTCTTATAGTCGGAACCGAGGCGGAGGAACACGGCAAGTTCCTTGTCGCGGAGGTTTGTCACGTTGTTTTCGTCGGCATTTGCGTGTACGAACATCTGCAAACGCTTGTACTGGCGCATGTCGATGTTGGAGTTCTTATAGACAGACTTCGACTCACCCGTAGAAAGCTTGTCCACAGTAATCTGCATAGCCTGCTCATTGCTTTCCACGAGCTGCGGCTGCGTTGGGTCCTGTTCACGGCGAATGCCCGGAGGAAGGACGTAGTTTACAGGCTTCTTGTCGTTGTTTTCCTCAATGTTCACGCCCGAAGCAGTCATCGTACCTGTATTGGCAGAGTTCTCAAGCTGCTGCTCATAGATGCGCCATTCGCCACGAACGAGGTCGAACGAACCGAAGCGGAGCACGATAGGCTTCTCGAAACCGGTGAGGAACATACGGAGGAAACGTATTGAAGAGAAGTCGTTTATGCTGCCCACCTTGCTCTCAAATTGGCGCACAGGGATGCGGAACTGATACCACTTCACCCTCTCCTTCGTGCCATTGCGCAGCGGAACAGATGCTTCGCGCACGTCGGTGATGAAGTTTTCCTTGTTGCCTTCGTACAAATCCTCCGGGCGGATGGACACCTTGTACTGGAAATAGCGCTCGTATTCGTTGAGCGTGAAGTCCTGGTTGATGTCCTCCACGTCAGGCGTTGTCTTGTAAGACGTATCGTAACTCTCCGTTCTGCCCTCCAC
>JAZRXS010000136.1:0-10988 GCA_045600325.1 Prevotella sp. | reverse complement strand
ACGTACCTCGATATGAATGTTTGGAGTTGCATCACGCCAAGTATTACCCTTAGGAGCTGTTGCTGCGTTAGCTGTCATTGCTATTGTTGCGAATGCCATTGCCATCATTGCCTTGAAAGTAGTAGTCTTCATAATCGTAGTGTTTTAAGAGGTTAAACTTCTTGTTATTTTCTAGTCAATAAATTTTACTTATTGAACTTATTCTCTTGCTTGATCTATAAGTCGGATAAGTTTGATTTATTGATAGTGATTTATTGTTTTTGTTGATGCAAAATTACAACTATTCACGAAGATTCAAAATGGTCTTTCCCTAATCTGGAAAGAGGTTTCCCTACTACTTTGGGGGAAATGCGAATTGTGTGTCTTTTTGTCAAAATCAGGACAAAAATACCGTCTGAGGAGCCCTTTTTATAGATGAGGAAAAATACAATGCGCAACTCATAAAGAGAATCATTATTCCCAATATGAACTACGCATTATCCATCAGGAGTCATTTTGTGACTATCAGAATACACCAAGTATTTTCCCTATTATTCCTACAAATGCTCCAATTATGCAAACTCCTACTCCGAGAGTGACCATAATACCAACAGCCTCAAGAAAGATACTTGTATCGTTTTCCAAGAAAAAACAAGATTATTTCTGCATTTCCCCGAAATTTATTTTGCCTTTTTGCCGTATTTCCCCGAAATCTATAGGGGATTGTATTTGGTGTAACCGTAACGATAATTACCTAACTGCATTTTGTCTTTTTCGTCGCAAAACTTGCTTTATTACAGAAAAAGAGTTAATTTTGCAGCCGAATCATCTTAAGATACATGAAAACAGAATCATCCTATATCCAGAAACAATTGTTTGAACTGCAAGACAAGGAATATGCTGCGTTCCAAGCGAAGCTTACTCCGGGCATTCCGTTGGAAAGTTTCATCGGAGTACGAGTGCCGTTGGCAAGAAAGTTGGCGAAAACTTTATCCAAGAATCCTGCAAGTATTAAATTCCTGGAGGAATTGCCCCATGAATATTACGATGAGAACATGCTTCACGGCTTGCTCATCTCGCAGATTAAAGATTACGACGAATGTATTGAGGCAACAGACAAGTTCCTTCCTTTCGTTGACAATTGGGCAGTATGTGACATAATGTCGCCAAAGATTTTTGCAAAGCACAAGGCGGAACTGATGGCAAAGATCAGGGAGTGGAGCTCATCTTCCCACACCTACACATGTCGCTTCGGATTGGAGATGCTGATGAGTCATTTCCTCGATGCTGATTTCAAGCCTGAATATCTTGAGATTCCAGCCGCCGCTCGCAGTGAGGAATACTATGTCAGAATGATGGTTGCATGGTTCTTTGCTACCGCTTTGGCAAAGCAATGGGATGCCACGATACCTTATCTGCAAGGGAAAGTCCTGGAACCTTGGACACACAACAAGACCATCCAGAAAGCCATCGAGAGCTATCGCATCACGGCTGAGCAGAAGGACTATCTAAGGACATTGATGGTGAAAAGTAAAAGATTTTAGTCTAAACCTTGCATATTACACGAAAAAGGTGTAACTTTGCGTTGAAAAGTTACGCATAAATGAGTATCAAGTCCAAAATAACCAGTACAATCAGCTATCTAACCCAACGCTACGAATGGTTGCTTTCGCAGTTGCTTCGCGTCCGTTTCAACAAAGTGAACCGTGAGCAATACATCCGCACCACCATAGAGAAGTTCCGTCCGCAACAGAAGGAAGAACTGATCAGGTTGGCCATCGAGACATCGCCAGCGGAAGTACTTGGAGAGGAAATAAGCCGGAAGGTTTACAAGCGGATGATGCTGAAATACGGAATGATGGTTTTCTGCGTATCTTTTCTCACAACACTTCCCGAAAAGCTGTTGCCCATGATACTGTCATGCGCCTTCGACCTCATCTTTTTCCAGAGCGTCATCTTCATTGCCATGCAGAAGATCATGATGCTCTACGGCACATCGGTCGACCTGCACAAGGAAGAAACCGAGAGTGTCCAGCGCATAATAGAAATAGACAGTAGCGGACTCATGATGGGCAAATATCCTATCCTTCAGAAGCTCAAGAGTGCCATTGGCTGGATTGCCAAACAAGTAGTAAAGAGGCTTGGACCACAATTCGTCACAAGACTATCAAAAACAGCCTTCGTTGTTTTGCGCAGACAGGGCATAAAATGGGGCTCGGTGGTCATCACAAAGGAAAATGTAGATTTAGCTTTCAGCGCATTGGTGCCAATAACATGCGCAGCAATATCCGGACTCGTGTCCGTGGTGATCTTCGTCCCTATGTGCAACAAACTGCGCAAGCACTTGATTAAACAATAAACTCCAAATCAAAAAACCAAAAACTAAAAACTAAAAACTCCAAATCCAAAAACCAAAAACCAAGCCCCCATGCTAACTATATATAAAGGAAGACCGGAAGACACTGGCAATCGTGAGGCGCGAGAGGTGCGCGTATATGATTTGCTTGACAGTCTCGGCATAGAATACGACCGCCTTGACCATGACGCGGCGATGACCATGGAGGTTTGTGCTGAGATAGATGCCGCCTTCGAGCGCACTACCCTCGCCAACTTCAAGGCAAATTCCTCTGACGACAAGTCCCAACACGCCATCATCTGCAAGAACCTGTTCCTCTGCAACCGCCAGAAGACCAAGTTCTACCTGCTGATGATTCCTGGCGACAAGAAGTTTCTTACCAAGGATCTCTCGCAACAAATCAACTCTGCCCGACTATCGTTTGCCGATGGCGAGGCTATGCAGAAGTATCTTGACGTGATGCCGGGATCGGTGTCAGTGATGGGATTGATGAACGACCACGACAATACTGTCCAGCTGCTCATAGACAGCGATGTGTTGCAAAGCGAATTTGTAGGTTGCCATCCATGCATGAACACATCCAGTCTGCGAATGAAGGTGAAGGATCTCACGGAGAAGATACTTCCTGCCATTCACCACGAGCCGATAATCGTGACATTATAAACCGAATCTTCAAAAAAACGTAAATCGTAAATCCTATGAGACAACTTGTTTACAACACTTTTGGCACCTGTTCACGCCAAATCATCATTGACATCGACGACAACGATGTAGTACAGAACTGCGTATTCATCGGCGGTTGCGCCGGCAACACTGCTGGCATTAGCCGACTCGTAAAGGGCATGAAGGCAGACGCCGTCATCGAAAGGCTCAAGGGCGTGCGCTGCGGAATGAAGCCAACATCATGCCCAGACCAGCTCGCCACTGCTCTCGAACAGAGATAGTTGCGCGGCCAAGGAATCTTCGCCATATAAAACGGAAGAGTCGCATTTCACCATCTATTCCCACCATTTCGCCCAATAACAACAAAAAAGTTTTGTCAATAAATCAAAACCTCTTACCTTTGCACCAGAAAACAACGCAACAAAGCTCACAAACGCAGCAAAGTTGCAAACTTTAAACCCGATTTATTAACAAACAAATAAAACTTACAACTATGACTAACGAAGAAACTATCCTCGACAACGGTATGTCAAACGACTATCAGAATGAAAACAATGCAACAAACAAGTCTGACAATCTCAGCACCACAGAGAAGTTGGCATACGCAGCAGGAGGCGCTGTAGTTGGCGCTGGCGCAACATTGGCTGGACAGACAATAGCAGCTCCTAAGGGCGAGAAGCCAGAAGTAAAGAAGGAAGAACCTAAGGTTGCTGAGGCTCAGCCTACAGAGGAGAAGGGTTTCGAAGGCACCCCTACCACTGACAAGCCTACAGAAGAACCAAAGCAAGCTACTGAGCCAGTACAGCCTGAGCATAAGCAAGCTACAGAACCTGCACAGCCTGAGCACAAGCAAGCTACTGAGCCTGCACAGCCTGAGCACAAGCAAGCTACAGAACCTGCACAGCCTGAGCATAATACAGAGGCGGCTATTCCACCTGCTGACGACGAAGTAATAATCGAAATGAACGGCACAAAGGTACACGTGGAAGGCGATGCCACTGTAGAGATCAGGGACGGTGAGATTCGCGTGGAAACCGTGGAGCCAATGCCAGAGCCAGAACCAGAGCCAGAGCCAGAAATACTCATCACAGGTGCAGGCGAGACAGACCTCAACCACGATGGTATTAATGAATACAGCGTATCTGTTGAAGTTGACGGTCAGGAAGTTCTTCTCGTAGATATCGACGAAGACGGAAAGCATCAGGCTGACATCGCCATCATCGATGCTGACGGCAACGGCATCATCACTGAAGACGAGATCATCGACATCACAGGCGAAGGCATCGAGCTTCCTACAATACAGGAAATCGAGGCTTATCAGGACAGTCTCATCGCACCTGCTGACGACTGCACAGCACAGACAGACATGACTGACTTCAACGAGTATTCTTTACCATTAGAGTAACAGGCCACGATAGAGACAAAGTCAAGTTGGTCATATTATAACACAATATAAAGTCATAAAGAAAGCCGTTTATCTGCAAAATCCATAGCAGATAAACGGCTTTTTCTCGTATCATTACGACAATATCGTCGAATTGCCTATCCCACAGATAGAGTCAGGACAATGGAATCATCCTCCATAACCTGCTCTTGCTCTATTGCCATTCCCTTAGGCAGGTTGTTGAGAACTCGCTGATATGTATATTCCTGGACATTTCCATCATAGACTTGTTCAATGTCGGTAAGATCCTTGACCAGTCCGTTCATATCCTTGATGTTTTTGACTGTCATGGTAAAAGGTGCATCTTCCGACGCACGCTCATAGATGATGTCACCATCTGCGAACTTTACGGAAAAGCAGTTTGGCGATATTTGCTGAGGGCATAGGCCGTATTCGCCAAGAGTCTTGAGCAGGAGGTCGCTGTCGTTGAAGCGGGTGTCCGTCGTTATGCAGTCGTCTGAAGATGAAACAACTTTCTTGGAGCCGAGGCAATCCTTTGCCGTAATATACATTCCTATTGAAAGAGGAAGTAGAATAACTGATAAAGACATACGTTTATATGTGTTTTATACTTTATAGTGCTTTTATTTTTTTTATTATATTGCTATTCGCCATACCATTGATGCTGACCGTTCCATCCTTCTTGACCCTGATTTCCAACTTATTATGTTGGAAGTCTTCAAGAGAATATCTATCGGAAAGGAACCGGAACCGCTGATTGGCAGAGCCTATGAGAGGCAAATGCGAAGAGAGTTGCGTCTTGTCAAACGGTCCGTCCACAAGCACGTCTGTATGCTTCAGCACCCTATCCACATGCTCATCATGCAAGGTTTGAAGATGCTCCATAGTGTATCCGGTAAAGACAACGGTGGACAGTCCTTTGCTCCATGCCTTCTCCACCAAATCCGCCACCCCTTCTTTCTGGTCAAAAGGTTCACCGCCAAGCACGGTTATGCCTTCTTCCGAAGGGAACATACTATCGATGATGTCTGCCGGCACCATAAGTTGCCGCTCCTCAAAGCTCCATTTGTCCTGGGCAAAACATCCTTCACAGTGTATGCTACAGCCTTGAAGCCAGACGCAGCAACGCATTCCAGGCCCTTCCACAAGGGTCTTGTGTACGATATGATTGACATTCAGCATGTGCGATTTTACAGGTCGAGTTGTCTTCCCACGTTATGAGTTGGCGTAGGCGCAGGCTTCACCTCTACCCTATTGCAAACAATCTTGCCTTCAATCTGGACAATGAAATGAGGCTTCAATCCAACTATGCTATAGAAATCTTCTACCGATGCAAAGCCATTGTTCTCTTGGCGGTAACGGATAGCCTTCTTCGCCTGAATGATGTTTATGCCAGGAAGACCTGCAAGCTCGCTTTCGTCACAACTGTTCACGTCTATCTGGACGTTGTCAACCGGCGTAGCTTCTGTCAGAGTATTGTCAAGTCCGGCGTCTTCTGCATGCGGGTTGTCAATCTGCGTAGCCACACTTGCACTCGTACTGCTTTTCTTTTTCTTGCCTTCTGCAAAACCATGCGTCTTTGGAGCACTTTGGCTTTTTGGAGCAGGAGTTCTGTGTAGTAGTTCTGCAGCTATTTTCTCTCGCATTTGCTCATTGGCATCCACGCCAGCATTCGCCTTGCTCAGCACATCCAAACGCATGAGGAATTCTTTTCTCACATAAAATGCAAAGCCTATTCCTACAAACCAGAGTATCATAATGAGACTGAACCACCCTGTAGTAAAGGACCTTGCTTGCGATTCCTTTGTCCTATCGTCCATGAATATTGCCAATGCCTCAAGGGCAAGATAAGCGAAAGCAAAGATATACCATTGCTTCTTCTTCCCTTTTGCAGCAATATGGAAGAATGATACCGGTGCGATAATGGGAATAAAAGCAAGAGCTACCCACCATGAATGCAGTAATTCCCACAAAATACTTCTCTTCGTAACTGTTCCCATTACTCTATCCTCCAACATTAAGATTTACGGCATCATCGTTCTTCTCAAATGCCTCTTGTTCATAATACTCGCTTGTGAAGTCTGAATCCACAACCCTTGCTTGCAACAACTGTTCAAGCGTCTGCAAGTATTTGAGGCACGTTTTCCCCTTCATGTTATGGGTAACGGTCTCTATTTTCCCATCAGGGAATATTCTAATCTCTATTTGTTTCTTCATAATAAGAATAGGTTAAAAGTCCAGTCGTCTGCCAGCAATGAACGATTCAGGAGAGTTTGAATCGTCAGATGCAGCAGCTTCTTTTGCTGAATAAGAAGCCTTAGCTTTGGAAGTTGCCACCAATGAAGCACTCACGGCATTCTCGTTTGCCCATGCACGCAGTCTCTCAAAATCAGCCTTCCTCATCTGTCCCATAGGAACGATGCGCTTGATGGTAGTCTCAAAGTCCCTCATCTCCAGGTCAGCATCCTTGTCGCCATTCATCCTGCGAGAGAATGCCTCTACAAGTGAATCAGACACCCATGATTCTATTTCCGCACCTGAGAAGACTACGCCCTCGCCAAAGGTTTCTTCGCCACAAAGCTTCGCCAAGCGTTCCGTGTCGAACTTTGAGGCGTCACGGTGCAACTTGGATATATGGATATCCAGAATCTTCTTTCGTTCCTCCTGTGAAGGGAAGTCAACGAAGAATATCTCATCGAAACGTCCCTTGCGGAGCAGTTCTGGCGGAAGTTTGGAGATGTCGTTGGCAGTAGCAAACACGAAGACAGGGGCGGTCTTCTCCTGCATCCATGTCAGCAACGTACCAAACACTCGGGTAGTGGTTCCGCTGTCTGAGCCACCTCCAGCACCAGAGAGACCCTTCTCAATCTCGTCAATCCAAAGTATGGAAGGCGCAACAGCCTCAGCTGTTTTCAAAGCCAAACGGATGTTCGATTCCGACGAACCGACCAATCCTTGGAATATCTTGCCCATGTCAAGGCGCAAAAGTGGCATATTCCACGCAGCTGCCACACACTTGGCTGTAAGCGATTTACCGCAGCCAGGCACACCCGTCAGCAGCACGCCCTTTGGTGGTTTCACACCAAATTCCTTTGCAGCATCACCGAAGCAAAGGCTGCGTAGTTCAAGCCATCTCTTCAAGGTCTGCAATCCACCCACATCGGCAATGTTGAGATTTGTCTCAACAAACTCCAATATGCCAGTCTTCCTGATAATCTGTCTCTTTTCATTCAAGATAATCTTCAAGTCGCTCTTGTCCAGACGGCGGTCGCTAACCAATGCTCTTGACAGACAGTTCTCTATCTCAAGACTGGTAAGACCCAACGAGATGTCAACAAAGCGTTCCAAGGTAGCATCATCCACATCTATTGTTACTCCGTCCATATCCCTGTAGGAGTCGATGAAGTTTGTGACAACCTCCCTAACCTCTTCCTTTGAAGGCAGTGGGAAGTCAAGGATAGTCACCTCCTTCTGCAGGTCATTGCTTATCTCAAAGGAAGGAGCGATAATGATGCAGTTGCAATTATATCCCTTGTTTCTGATGCTTATAGCAAAGTCCTTCAAGCGTCTTCTATATATAGGATTAGCCTTATCAGACAAATAATTGTGCGCATCACAGAACACGAAAAGGCTCTTTGATGTATTCTCCGCTGCCAGTTTTTCACAGAAATCAATAGCAGCCTTCAGGTCAGTCAGTTTGTTGTCAACAACATTGCCACATAGCTTTACGCCATCCGTGGAATTCCATGTATAGCAATTGTGGTTTATTTCTGCCGCCAGGCGTTGAAGTTCCACAAGAACCCTTTCCTCTTCATGCGATTCTATCACAAGTACCGCATAGCGTGCCCTAATATAATCCTTGATGTTAAAGTTTGAAGTAGCCATTCTGGTTATTATTAAGATAGACGCTGCAAAGTTAACAAATAATTTCATAACAAGAAAGAAAAAGGATAGAAATCGTTGTCAAGAAGTTGAAAAAACATATATAGCAAAAAGACTCCCTGCCGAACTTAGGAATCGACGGGGAGTCTTTAATTGTATATTCATTCAACTTTCTCAAGCTCAAGTTACCTTTTCTGCTTGAAAATCGGGCTTTGCAGAAACTCTATTCCACACCTTTTTTGCCATAAACCGTAGGAGTTCCGAAAAAGTTTGTATACAAACCCGAACCAGTTTTGTATACAAACTCGGAGTGAGTTTGTATACGAACTTTTTCAAAACTCATGGAGATATTAGCCAAAAGTGACTGTTTTTTGACACAAAACTGTGAACTACTTATCGTAATCCTGCCATGCCTTGATCTGGATGTCGCCCTGCTTCATTGTGCAGAATGCATTGATGAATGCCTGAGCGAGGCGAGCGTTGGTCATGAGAGGGATGTTGTGGTCGATAGCGCCACGACGAATCTTGTAGCCGTTAGTGAGCTCGCGCTTTGTCTGGTTCTTTGGAACGTTGACGATGAGGTCGAAGACGTGGTTGGAGATGAGATCCATAACCTTGTTGTCGCCCTCCTCGTCTGGCCAAGCTACGACTGTTGCCTCTACGCCGTTGTCCTGGAGGAACTTAGCAGTGCCGGCAGTAGCGTAGATAGTGTAACCGTTCTTGACGAGCTTCTGTGCTGGCTCGAGGAGCTGTACCTTGCCCTTGGCACCACCAGAAGAGAGAAGGATGTTCTTCTTAGGGAGTGAGTAGCCAGTAGCGATGAGAGCGTTGAGGAGAGCCTCTTCAACAGAATCACCAAGACAACCAACCTCACCTGTAGAAGACATGTCAACACCGAGAACTGGGTCTGCGTTCTGGAGACGAGCGAACGAGAACTGAGAAGCCTTCACGCCGATGCGGTCGATGTCGAACTCGCTCTTGTCAGGACGAGAGTACTCAACGCCAAGCATGATCTTGGTGGCAGTCTCAATGAAGTTGCGCTTGAGAATCTTTGATACGAATGGGAACGAACGAGAAGCGCGGAGGTTACACTCGATAACCTTGAGCGAAAGGTTCTTGGCGAGGAACTGGATGTTGAAAGGACCAGAGATGTTGAGCTCCTTGGCAATGGCACGAGCCACCTGCTTGATCTTGCGAACAGTAGAGAAGTAGATGTGCTGTGCAGGGAACATCATTGTAGCGTCGCCAGAGTGAACACCAGCATACTCAACGTGCTCAGAGATGGCATATTCTACGATTTCGCCCTTGTCGGCAACAGCGTCGAACTCGATTTCCTTGGTGTCCTGCATGAACTGAGAAACAACCACTGGGAACTCCTTGCTGACCTCAGTAGCCATCTGGAGGAAGCGCTCAAGTTCCTCGTTGCTGTAGCATACGTTCATGGCAGCACCAGAGAGCACGTAAGAAGGACGAACGAGCACAGGGAAGCCCACCTTGTCAACGAACGCCTTGATGTCGTCCATAGAAGTAAGAGCCTGCCATGCTGGCTGGTCGATGGCGAGCTTATCAAGCATTGCAGAGAACTTGTCGCGGTTCTCGGCACGGTCGATGTTCACTGGAGAAGTACCGAGAATGTTGACATTCTGACGGTAGAGCTTCATTGCTAGGTTGTTAGGAATCTGACCACCAACGGAAACGATTGTGCCGTAAGGCTGCTCGAGGTCGATAACGTCGAGAACACGCTCGAGTGAGAGTTCGTCGAAGTAGAGACGGTCGCACATGTCGTAGTCAGTAGAAACAGTCTCAGGGTTATAGTTTATCATGATAGACTTATAACCGAGGCTGCGGGCAGTGTTGATAGCGTTAACAGAACACCAGTCGAACTCTACCGAAGAACCGATGCGGTAAGCACCAGAACCGAGAACGACAACCGACTTCTCGCCAGTGTTGTAAGGGATGTCATAACCCTCAACGGCGTAAGTCATGTAGAGGTAGTTAGTGAGCTCTGGGTGCTCGGAAGCTACTGTGTTGATGCGCTTAACAGCAGGAAGGATGCCCTTCTCCTTACGGTAAGCACGAACAGCGAGGTTCTCCTTCTCCATGTTGCCCTGAGCCTTGAGCACGAAGCGAGCAATCTGGAAGTCTGAGAAGCCGGCAATCTTCACTTCGCGGAGAAGTTCTGTAGGAACCTCTTCGAGGGTATTGTATTTGAGGAGTTCGTCCTTGAGGTCAACGATGTGCTTGCAACGCTCGAGGAACCAAGGGTCAATCTTAGTGAGTTCTTCAATGCGCTCTACAGTATAGCCCTTCTCGAGAGCCTCAGCGATAGCGAAGATACGGAGGTCTGTTGGGTTAGCGAGTTCCTCGTCGAGGTTGTCGAAGTGAGTATGGTCGTTGCCCACGAAGCCGTGCATGCCCTGACCAATCATACGGAGACCCTTCTGGAGCATTTCCTCGAATGTGCGACCGATAGACATAATCTCACCAACCGACTTCATTGAAGAACCGATGAGACGGCTAACGCCAGCGAACTTAGTGAGGTCCCAACGAGGAATCTTACAGATCATATAGTCGAGCTCAGGAGCCTTGTAAGCTGAGTTTGGAGTGCCCATCTCGCCAATCTGGTCGAGAGTATAGCCGAGAGCAATCTTAGCTGCTACGAAAGCGAGTGGATAACCAGTAGCCTTAGAAGCGAGAGCTGAA
>JAZRXS010000135.1:0-32540 GCA_045600325.1 Prevotella sp. | reverse complement strand
CACTACTGAGTTCAAGGCTGGCGACATCAACAAGTACCTGACTGGATTTGAAGTGTTAAACCCTGAATTGGTGATTTGTCATTTAGATTCAAAGGCATCGCTGCAGATTGACCTCACGATCAACAAGGGACGTGGTTACGTGCCTGCTGATGAAAACCGTGAATACTGTACAGATGTAAATGTACTTCCTATCGATTCTATTTACACCCCAATCCGTAACGTCAAATACAATGTTGAGCCTTATCGCGTAGAGCAGAAGACTGACTACGACAAGCTCAATCTTGAAGTGACAACGGACGGTTCCATTAGCCCAAAGGACGCTATCAAAGAAGCTGCAAAGATTTTGATTTATCACTTCATGCTCTTCTCTGATGAAAAGATTACTCTTGAAAACATCGATACACACATCAACCAGGAATTCGACGAAGAGATTCTTCACATGCGTCAGCTGCTTAAGACTCGCCTTGTAGATATGAACCTCTCTGTACGTGCTCTCAACTGCCTCAAGGCTGCTGATGTTGACACTCTCGGAGACCTCGTTCAGTACAACAAGGCTGACCTCCTTAAGTTCCGCAACTTCGGTAAGAAATCGCTCTCTGAGCTTGATGATTTGCTCGAGAGTCTGAATCTGTCTTTTGGAACTGACATTTCAGTTTACAAACTGTAAAAACAAAAACTTAAAATGAGACATAATAAGAAATTCAACCATCTCAGTCGTACTGCTTCTCACAGAAGCGCTATGCTCTCAAACATGGCGATCTCTCTGATCTTGAGTGAGCACAAAAGAATCACTACGACTGTAGCTAAGGCTAAGGAACTCAAGAAGTTCATTGAGCCACTTATCACTCGCTGCAAGCAGGATACAACTTCTAATCGTCGTGTAGTTTTCCGTTATCTCCAGAACAAAGAGGCCGTTAAGGAACTCTTTGGTGAGATTTCAAACAAGGTTGGCGACCGTCCAGGTGGATACACTCGTATCATCAAGCTCGGTTTCCGTCAGGGCGATGCTGCTGATGTTTGCTTCATTGAACTCGTAGACTTCGATGCAAACATGGCTAAGACTGCTAAGGCTGGCGCTAAGAAGACTCGTCGTGGCCGTGGTGGTAAGAAGGCTGAAGCTGCTGAAGTTGCTGTTGAAGCACCAGCAGAAGAGGCTCCAGCAGAAGCATAATTTGATACTTCTCTCATTAAATAGACTCCATTTCCCAAAAGGAAGTGGAGTTTTTTTTGCTTTATCATGTTTTTTTGCGTCATTCATTTTGCCTACTCGTTAATTATTTGTAATTTTGTCGCGAAATTATAACCTATCTACCTTGGAATAATTATGAAAAAATCAACTTTTGCTTTACTACTTTCCTCATCAGTGGCCCTTAGTGCTTCTGCACAAGAAGCGGAAATACACATGAATCAGATGGGCTTTTATCCTCATCAAGAGAAGGTTATTGTTGTGGAGGGTGTGAAAATGCTGAAGAAATATAACGTTACAGATGCTTCTGGACATAAGATTGAACGTGGATTTCTTCTGAAAGACAATGCCCATAGATCTTCATTTTCCGATGAACAGGCATATCACATCGACCTTTCTTCAATCATTCGTCCAGGTGATTACTATCTTGAAGTAAACAAGACCAAAACAAAGTTCACTGTAAAGAATGATGTTTATGACGATGTTTGCAAGGCAGCCATCAAAGCTTTCTACTATCAGCGTTCTGGAATGCCTATAGAAGCAAAATACGCAGGAAAGTGGAACAGACCTGCTGCACATATGGACACAGAGGTTCTTGTTCACCCTTCAGCAGCTACAGCGGCACGTCCTGCTGGTACAAAACTCTCTTCTCCAAAGGGATGGTACGATGCCGGTGATTACAACAAGTATATCGTGAACTCTGGTTTTGCCATTGGTCAGATGCTCAACATTTATCCTTTGGTAGAGGAATATCTCAAGAATCTTGATGTGAACATACCGGAATCAGGCAATGGAGTTCCTGATATTCTTGATGAGGTTTATTACAATCTCGAATGGATGCTTACAATGCAAGACACGGATGGTGGTTTGTACCATAAGCTAACAACACCTAATTTTGAAGGTTTTGTTATGCCGACAGAGTGCAAGCAGCCACGTTATGTAGTGCAAAAGTCCACATGTGCTACCCTTGATTTTGCAGCTTCAATGGCAATGGCATCACGAATCTATGCAAAGTATGACAAGCAGTACCCAGGTTTCTCTCAGAAAGCTTTGGAAGCTGCGAAGAGAGCTTATCTCTGGGCTCTTCAGAATCCAGAGGTATATTATCGCCAGGAAGTGCTCAACAAGAACTTCTCTCCTAAGGTAAATACAGGAACATACGGCGACATGAATGCCAAAGACGAATTCTTCTGGGCAGCAATAGAGCTCTATCTTACTACCGGAAGCGACATGTTCCTCAAGGAAGCCAACTCTTACAAGCCAAGTAATTTCTCTATTCCTGTATGGGGAAATGTTTCCACATTGGGTCTTACCTCATGGCTTTTGCACTACAATTGTGGAATAGGCAAGCGAACTTCCGAGACTCTTCAGATGGAAAACTTTGCAAAAGACCTGTTGGTAAACTGGGCAGAGAAGTACATCAAGAACTCTGAGAAGTCAATGTTTATGGCGCCTTTCGGAACAAAGAAGTCTGATTTCCACTGGGCAAGTATGGCAGAAGGTGCAGCAACTGAAGCACTCCTTCTCATTCAGACATACGTTGTCACAAAGGATAAGAAGTATCTTATCAATGCACGTCGCAATGCAGACTATCTCTTTGGTCGCAATCCGCTCAACTATTGCTATGTTACAGGCTTTGGTCAAAAGAGTCCAATGAATCCACATCACCGCATCTCTGCTGCTGATGGCATCGAGGAACCTATTCCGGGACTCCTTGTAGGCGGACCAAATGCCACTGCAAACGAAGGCGACTATTATTCTTCTGACCAGCCAGACAAGCGATATGCTGACAATCAAGGCTCATACACTACCAATGAGATCGCCATCAACTGGAACTCTGCCCTTGTAGCACTTACCGCTGCACTTCAAACCTATCAAGAATATTAATAACATTTAATCTGAATAAAATTATGAAGAAACTTGCATTTCTTCTTTCCTCAGTAGTTCTGTTTGGCATAGTTTCTTGCGACGGAAATGGCAAAACAGACCGAAATGAAAGCGGTCAGGACACTGATTCCCTTACCGCAGAAGACCTGAAGGTTGTTGATACGGAGGCTATTGCTACTGGACTTCGTGGTGATTCCGTCTTTGTAGGAATCATCGGTGATGGCACAAACCAGCATGTGCTTGTCTTGTATAGCAAGAACGAGGACGGTGAGGCTGACACAACACAGTTCGTCATGGATGGCGATGTTGACAAGACCAATTGCCATGGGCTTGTAGAAGGTGCGAGATGTGAGGTCATATTCCATGGAGATCTCAGCGACAAGCCTAAGGTATCGTATATAGAAACTGAGGCTACTTATTCAAATGCCATTGGTCGCTGGTCTTGCGAGAACCCAGATGATAAGAATAACAAGTTCATCATTGAGTTCCAGTCAAAGGGAAAGGCAGTTTCCAATATGACTAAGTTCAAGGCTGTTTCATGGCAGGTTTATGATGACAGGGCAAGAACCATCTTCATCACAGTGGATAAAGGTGGCGAAACAGACGACGTAACAGCGCAGTTCTCTGAAGATGGCAGAACTCTTACCATTGAAGGCGATGCAAAGGTTTATGTAAAGGAACAGAAATAGAATACTGAAAGTAACCATAAATTAAAGCGGGGCGACTATTTTGAGATCGTCCCGCTTTTTGTGTTTTATCGTTTTGCCGAATGCTTATTGTTGCAATTCAAATGAATGCTTATTGCAATTCAAGTGGATGCTTACTTTAGCATTTCGAGTGAGCGCTTGATGAACCTCTCAAGCTGAGCACCCTTGAGGAGATTGTTCTGGAGGAGAGCGAGGTCAATGACCTGAGAGAGCTTGTCGTTGTTTGCAGGGTTCTCAACCTTCTCTTCAATCTCAGCCATCCAACCCTTCATGAGGTTGTTCTCAGTGTTTACGACAACTGTGTAAGAGTCTGGCATCTCACCATAGAAGCCCATGCCACTCTGGAACTTGCTCATGTCCTTCATACGGCGCATCCATTCGTTCTGCGTGATGATGAGTGGAGTCTGCTCGTCAGACATTGGCTGGAACTCAACGTTGAAGTCCACCTTCTCCATCTTTGGCATCATGTTCTTCAGTGCTTCAGAGAGAGTCTTTGTCTGCTCTTCAGTGAGGTCAGCCTTCTTTGCATCTTCCTTCTGGATAAGACGGTCAACAACGTCAGAGTCAACGCGAACGAAGCGAGTCTTCTCAAACTTCTGCTCAAGCATAGAAGCTGCTGGTACGTCGAGCTGTCCGTCAAGGTTAAGTACGCTGTAGCCCTTGTTCTTCGCAGCCTCCACGAATGAATACTGCTCCTCCTTGTTGTCAGTGTAAAGATAGATGAGGTTTCCGTCCTTGTCAGTCTGCTCAGCGGAGATGAGCGTCTTGTATTCCTCGAGAGTGAAGTACTTGCCCTCAACGTCTTTTACGAGACAGAAGTCCTTGGCGCGGTTGTAGAAGTCCTCCTGAGAGAGCATTCCGTAGTTGATGAAAAGCTTGAGGTTGTCCCACTTCTCCTCAAAATCCTTGCGGTCGTCCTTGAAGAGTTGGTTCAAGCGGTCGGCTACCTTCTTCGTGATATAAGTAGAAATCTTCTTTACGTCGCGATCACTCTGGAGATAAGAACGGCTAACGTTCAACGGGATGTCCGGAGAGTCGATTACGCCATGGAGAAGAGTGAGGAACTCTGGTACGATGCCGTCCACCTGGTCAGTTACGAACACCTGGTTGCAGTAGAGCTGAATCTTTCCCTTTTGGAGATCAACGCTAGAGTTTACGCGTGGGAAATAGAGAATACCAGTGAGGTTGAAAGGATAATCCACGTTGAGGTGAATCCAGAAGAGAGGATCGTCCTGCATAGGGTAGAGTAGGTGATAGAACTTCTTGTAGTCCTCGTCAGTGAGAGAAGAAGGAGTCTTTGCCCACATTGGCTCATTGCCGTTGATTACGTTATCCTCGTCAGTCTCCACCTGCTTGCCTTCCTTCCATTCAGTCTTCTTCCCGAACACGATGTTCACAGGCATGAAAAGGCAGTACTTCTTCAGAAGACCTTCAATCTTGTCCTTCTCGAGGAACTCCTTGCAGTCTTCTGCGATATGGAGGATGATGTCAGTTCCGCGACCATCTTTCTCAGCGTCAGAGAGTTCGTATTCAGGAGAACCGTCGCAGCTCCACTTCACAGCCTTTGAGCCTTCCTTGTAGCTCTTTGTGATGATTTCCACCTTGTCTGAGACCATGAATGAGCTGTAGAAGCCGAGACCGAAGTGACCGATGATGGCGTTGGCAGTGTCCTTGTACTTCTCGAGGAAGTCAGTGACGCCAGAGAATGCAATCTGGTTGATATACTTCTCAATCTCCTCCTCTGTCATACCGATACCACGGTCTGAGATGGTGATGGTGCCAGCATCCTTGTTTACGGCAACGCGCACTGCAAGGTCTTCGCCGTCGAGAGCGTCAGAGCCAAGGATAGTCTTGAGCTTCTGAGTTGCGTCCACAGCGTTTGATACCATCTCACGAAGGAAGATTTCGTGATCACTGTACAAGAATTTCTTGATTACCGGGAAGATGTTCTCGGTAGTTACTCCAATATTTCCTTTCATATTTTTGAGTTGTTTTAGTTGTTCGTTTTGGATGTTCGTAAGTTACGCAATTTATATTACAAATAGTGTGCCAAGAATGCGCGCAAAAAGTCCATGAGTTTTGCATCATTTCCCTTGAAGTCATGGCATGGAATCGTAAATGAAGGTTAGTGTTGCCGTTACCGTTGCCGTAAAAAGAATATTAACATAATAACATATTGAAGCAAAGCTATTTATTGGGCCCTTTGAAAGTAGCGGAGTTTTTTTGTAGGATAAGACAGAAAGTCCGTATTCGCTAAGGGCTGATAGTGAATACGGACTTTTGTTTATGGTTGTGCCTTTATGTTATTTCTTTTCCATCACTTCCATAGGAACGTCACCTTCAAGTTCTTCGATGGTAGTGTCGTTCTCGTTTACCATCTTCTTGCAAACGTCAGAATCTGTGGTGTCTGCTGGCATTTTACCCATGATTTTGTTGTCAATTTCGCTGGTGTCAATGGCAACCTCGCCTTCCAAGCGAGTAGGTCTCATATCTCCATTTCTCTGGAAAAGGTTGCAGCTGCTTAGTGCAGATACTCCGAGTGTGGCTGCTGCGGCAACTATGGCTGCCTTAAATGCCTTATGCTTCTTCTTTGTGTTGGATTCTGCATCTTGCAATGCCTCCTGATAACGCTTGAAAGCGTCCAAGTCAATAGTCATTCCGGCAGCCTTGCGTTTACGGATTTCCTCTGTGAGATAAGCCAGTTCCTGCTCGCAACGAGGGCAAGTGCCAGAACATTCACCTTGGAACTTGCATTCCGTTGTGTTGTATTCGATGTTGTTGGCAGCAGCTATCTGCTTGCGAATCTCCTTCAATACTTCGCATTTCGCCTTACCTGGATTCTTCATAATATTCCTTGTTTTGTTATTTGTTAATTTCTGTTATGTATGAGAATTTGTCGAAGTCTTTGAAACCGAGTGCCTTAAGCTCCTCAATGCTTGCTTCCACATCGCTTTCGCTGTTGTATTCCGGTATCAATGGCACTCGTATTGTTACCTCTGCTCCAGCTTCCGCAAGAATCATCAGATTGGAAATCATCCGCTCGTTGCTTCTCTGCGTGTATGATTTGTAGATTTTCGGGTTCATGTCCTTGATGTCCACAATCCAATGGTCTATCAGTGGCAGCAGTTGCTTGATGTTTTCCGAAGGCACGTTGAGGGCGGTCTCTATCGTGATGAGCCAGTCCTTGTCGCAAAGTTTGCAGAACTCCTCAATGAACTCCACCCTAAGTGCAGGTTCACCGCCTCCGAAACAAACGCCGCCACCCGTTGCCAGGAAGTAAAGTTCGTCTTTTCTGACCTCTTCAAAGACCTCCTCAGGAGTGGACGTTTTCCACACTCCGTCCTTCCTTAGGCATTGGCGGTTAAGGCAATAGGCGCAGCGGAGAGTACACTCATGGAATGCCACGAGTGATGTTATGCCGTCGCCATCTGTGACAAGCCTGTGGCGCGAGATTCCTATCAGTGGAGCTTTGGTCATAGTTCTGTTTGACGCGAACAAGAGATTGTTTTATGTGTACAAAATTACACATTATTTATATATATGCAAACAAGATTTGGTTAAAATGAGTTAAAAAGGTGGAAAATAGAGAAAAACTATCTATCTTTGCCCCCGATAAACCTATTTTAAATGGATAAAATACAACGACTTGAGTCTTCTCGCAGCTACCAACTCTGCAAATCTATCACTTTTCTGATGGACAAGTGCTACATTGATCCGTTGCTTGGCTTTGTGCCAATGCTGGACAGCTTTGTGGGCTTGCTCTGCACCGGAGTGTTTGTCTATGTCAGCCTGTTCAAGGTTCGTTCCTTGTCCCTCACGCTTGCCGTAATCTACAACTTCCTTCGTGACACAGCCATCGGACTCGTGCCGGTAGTAGGTGACGTTGCCGACTTCTTCTGTCGTTCGTACGTTCGTAGCCAAAGACTCATCGACGGCTTTGCATACGGCGACAAGCAGGTGATAAAGCAGGTGAACGGACAGGCGGGAATCATGCTTCTGCTCTCCCTTGTCAGCATTGCATTGATTTGTCTGTTGGGTTATCTTGCAATGGAAATTGGCGGCTTTATTTTCTCTACAATAGCTTCTTTATGGCAATAGAATGAGATTTTGCCATTTTTATTTGGTTATTCTCTCGCTTATTCGTAACTTTACCGCCCGAAATATGCCAACTTTGCAGAAAATATTGAAGATTGTACTGCCACTGATTCTCGGTGGCGGCATACTCTATTGGATGTATCGCAACACCGATTTCAACTCAATGAAGCATCTCTTCCTTGAGGAAATGAATTGGTGGTGGATGCTTCTTTCGTTTCCTTTCGGCATCTTGGCGCAGATGTTCCGCGGTTGGCGTTGGAAGCAAACCTTGGAACCTATGGGTGAGAATCCGCGCACTTCCACAGCCATCAATTCCATCTTCCTTTCCTATGCTGCATCTTTGGTTATTCCTCGCATCGGAGAGTTCACTCGTTGCGGTGTGCTGAAGAAGCAAGATGGCATCTCATTCACGAAATCCCTTGGCACGGTTGTTACGGAAAGGGCTGTCGATACGCTAATCATGGGCATAATGACAGCCATCATTCTCCTTTCGCAAATGCCGGTCTTTGCGTCGTTCTTCATGAAGACAGGCACAAAGATTGACACCATATTCACGATGTTCACGACTACTGGCTGGTTGGTGACTGCCATCTGTGGCGTTGCTGCAATCGTCGGACTCTGGGTGTTCCGCAAGCACCTTGTGTTCTACGATAAGGTGAAGACCTCCGTGGATGGCATTCTCGAAGGTGTGATGTCGCTGAAGAAAGTGAAGAATGTGCCGCTGTTCATCTTCTATAGCCTTGGCATATGGGTGAGCTATTTCCTCCATTACTACCTCACATTCTTCTGTTTCGACTTCACTGCGCAGCTCGGTCTTGATGCCGCTCTCGTGACATTCATAGTTGGAACGGTTGCCGTCATCGTGCCTACTCCTAATGGCGCTGGTCCTTGGCACTTTGCCGTGAAGACAATGCTCGTGCTCTATGGCGTGGCAGAAGCCAATGCTCTCGGCTTTGTACTCGTCGTTCATACCGTTCAGACAATGCTTGTCATTGCCCTCGGACTCTATGCTTTGGTGCATCTGAGCCTGAAAAGATGAAATACCCCACCCAAACCCTCCCCGCAAGGGAGGGCTTAGAAACAATAGCTAAGTATTAAATAATCTAATAAATAACATAGACCTTTAGCCCCCAATTAGCAAGTCTAATTGAAGGTCCTCCCCTTGTGGGGGAGTTAGAGGGGGTCGCTCTTATGGAAAACCTTAATCCTAAATGCGTCTTCAAGAACTTCAAGGCGCTCACACAAGTTCCAAGACCTTCTGGTCATCTTGAGAAAATCCAGCAGTACCTTCTCGAATTCGGTAAGAACTGCGGCGTAGAAACATTCCTTGATCCTGCCGGCAATGTCGTTATGCGCAAGCCTGCTACTCCTGGCATGGAAGATCGTCAGGGCGTTATCCTCCAGGCTCACATGGACATGGTACCACAGAAGGAATCATCTTCAAACCATAATTTCGAAACAGATCCTATCGAAGCTCGTGTTTGCGAAGACGGTTGGATTCGTGCCAACAACACAACTCTTGGCTCTGATGATGGTATCGGCGTTGCTGCCATCATGGCTATCATGGAGTCAAAGGACTTGAAGCACGGTCCTGTGGAAGGTCTTATCACTGCTGACGAAGAGACCGGTCTCTATGGTGCAGAGAATCTTCCTGCTGGTCAGATGCAGGGCAATATCCTTCTCAACCTCGACACAGAGGATTGGGGCGAACTCATTATCGGTTCTGCCGGTGGTATGGACGTTACTGCCACTCTCGATTATAAGGAAGAGGAAACATCTGCTGATGACGTAGCCGTAAAGATTACTATCACTGGTCTCCTTGGCGGTCACTCTGGTATTCAGATTCCTCTCGGTCGCGGTAATGCAAACAAGATGATGGTTCGCATTCTACGTGAGGCTATTGCAGACGATGATGCTCGTCTCGTTTCATGGCATGGTGGTAATATGCGTAACGCTATTCCTCGTGAAGCTTCTGTTGTTGTCACTCTTCCAAAGGAGAACCTTGCTGACATCAAGGAACTTTGTGCTACTTACGCTGAGACTTTCAACGAAGAATACAAGTACATCGAGACTGAGGAAATCAAGGTCGCAGTAGAGGAAGTTGCCCTTCCTGCCATGCAGACACCAGACGAGATTCAGGATAACCTCGTTGATGCTATCTACGCTTGTCACGACGGCGTATGGCGTTACATCCCAAGCATGCCTGAGAAGGTTGAGACTTCTTCTAACCTTGCAATTATCGACATCGAGGGCGGTAAGGCAATGATAGCCATTCTCGCACGCTCTTCTTCTGATACAAAGAAGGACGAACTCTGCACATCACTCGAAAGCTGCTTCTCTATGGCAGGCATGAAGGTTGCGCAAACTGGTGGCTATGGCGGTTGGAATCCAAACCCAGAAAGTCCTGTTCTCAAGGCTATGGTAGAGCAATACAAGAAACTCTTCAACGAAGAACCAATCGTCAGCGTCGTTCACGCAGGTCTCGAGTGCTCAATCATCATGGCTAAGTACCCAGGCATGGATGTTGTTTCCTTCGGTCCTACACTCCAGTACCCTCATACACCATCAGAGCAGCTGAAGATTGATACCGTAGAACCATTCTGGAACCTCATCGTGGCAACCCTCGAAAACGCTCCGTTGAAGTAGTTCGGGAATCGTAAAAGTATAATGGATTTCTCATACATCTTCTCTCAAATAAACAGTCCAGAGGTAAACCTTATTGGTGCCTTCTACAAACTTCTGCTTTCTGGCGTTCTTGGTGCCGCTATTGGCATAGAGCGTAAGCATAAGGGACAACATGCCGGTATGCGAACGATTGCCCTCATCTCCATGGGAGCAACGCTTGCAATGCTCGTTTCCATCTACATTCCCCAGGTTTATATGGGACTTAAGAATGGAGATCCGGGACGAATAGCGGCGCAAGTGGTTAGTGGTATTGGTTTTCTTGGTGCCGGTGCAATCATACAGAGCAAGGGTAGTGTGCGTGGACTTACGACGGCTGCCGTAATTTGGGTGACAGCCATGATAGGTCTTGCTGTTGGTGCGGGAATGTATGTTGTCGCTGCCATCACTACTTGTCTTGTGATATTTGTTCTTGCAATTCTTGAGAAGTACGAGAAACTGCTTCGCTTGAATTGGGAAACAAAGATTATCCGACTGAAGCTTGGCACTATGGAAGATGACCTGAATCCGTACAAGGAACTTTTCAATAAGCACGATGTTCACCTTCGCGAGAACTATATCCGCTACGACTTTTCACTTCCTGCCACGACAATAAACTTCATGATCCGCACGAAAGGAAATACGAACTTCATAAAGCTCTTTGACGAAATGGCGGCTGTTAACGAGAAAACCCTCTCGATAACATTGACGGATGAGGTGAATAACTAAACGTGGTTGGGCTTGAACTCCACCTTTATAATATGAAGAGGGTGTGTCAAATATTTTGACACACCCTCTTCATATTTATTTAAGAATGTATTTACTTTATTGAAATCTTGCGTACAATCTTGCCTACCTTTACAATGTAGCAGCTCTTAGGCAGGTTGGAAAGATCTATGCGCTGTGATGCACTTGTCACCTTGATAGTCATTACTGCTATTCCTGTGACATCGTATATGCGGAGAGTCTCGCCCTGTGCGTTCTCTATGTGGAGTGTCTTGCCACTATACTCGATGGTTGGTTCTACGGAAGTCAACTCAACGATGTCAATGGCTGCCATTGCTGTAGTAGGAACTACGGCTGCTGTGAGAGCAAGTATAGAGAGTGAGAGTATATATTTCTTCATAGGCTTATCGCTTTTTGCGCAATCGAAACCACGCTTCTTATTTTTTGCAAAGTTACGATTTATTGTGTAAAGATGCAAAAAAAATGAGAAAAAAGTGGATTTTTATTGCTATATGTGCCTAATATTGTCAAAAATAATGCCAATTAGATCCGAATTTCCATGTTTTCCTTCGTGAGATAGGTCTCAGGAAAGACCGCTTGAGCTTCTTTCAAAAGGATTTCCTCGCTGTTGTAACGTTGCGAATAATGTCCGATGTAGAGCTTCTCCACTTCTGCTGCCTTTGCCACTTTTGCCGCTTCCTCGGCTGTGGAATGATGGTATTTTGCTGCCTGTTCTGCACGGTCGTTTGCGTAAGTTGCCTCATGATAGAGTATGTCAACTTCCTTCAGGTTCTCGTGGAGTTCAGGCATATACTTAGTGTCGGAGCAGTAGGCGTAGCTTCGAGACTTTTCGGCAGGTGTGGTTAGGCGTGTGTATGGCACGACCTCGCCGTCTTCCGTGATGAAATCCTCGCCGTTCTTTATGGCGTTGAGCTTGTAGTTTGGCACCTTGTAGAAATCGACCATCTCGCGTTTGATGTGCGGAAGTTTCTGCTTCTCACTGAAAATGAAGCCAGAGCAAGGCATGCGGTGGTTGAGTGGGAGAGACTGAACAGTGACTTTCTCGTCCTCGAAGATTACTTGTTTCTTCGTGGTGTCAACGGCATGGAAGATTACCTCATAGCCCATGTCGCGGCAGAACATGCGGATCTGGGTGAAGAGTATTTCTTCGAGTTCCTTTGGTGCGTAGATGTGCAGGGGCTTGTCGCGGTCGAGAAGGTTGAAGGAAGAGATTAGTCCGATGAGCCCGAAGCAGTGGTCGCCATGGATATGCGAGATGAAAATCGCTGATATCCTGGAGAATGCGAGCTTTGAACGACGGAGCCAGACCTGAGTGCCTTCGCCGCAATCTATGAGATAGAGGTGGCCTTCGACTTCCACAACCTGCGCAGCATTGTTATGATGCATGGTAGGAAGGGCAGAGCCGCAGCCGATGATGGTTACTTTCATGATGATTTTGTTCAACTTTCGCTGTTGCTTGCAACGAACATTATTTCTTGATGCGACGATAGCTGCGGATATAGTCCTTGCTTTCGAGTTCAAGGGTGTCAATGTTGAGGAAAGTGATGTCCATAGGTTCGCCTGTGGCAATGATCTGGCCGTTCTTTATCCAAGAGTTCTCGTCGTCGAGGGTAAGGGTGTCGCCAGTGTCCTTGTCTATCCATTTTCCCATAAGGGTGGTGAGATTGATGACCTTCTTTGCTACGAGGTCGTATTCGCCCAATTCGTCCTTTACACCGATGACCGCAAACTTACTGCCAGGAACAATGTTGCCGAAGACTATATCTTGAGATTCGGTCAGGGAGTCCCTGAGAGGGTTTGGGATGTAGATGCTTAGAGGATGGGTAGTATCGGAAGCCTGTGTTATTCTGAACGTGTCGTCCTTGTCGCTGTATGGATTGCCGAAGTAGTCTCCATAGTATGTGCTGTCGTCAATGACGATGTCCTTGCTTGCCTTCTGTTCGTTTGCCGTGTTGTTGCCGTTGTGACAGCTGCAGATGGCAGCAGCGGTGAGGGCAACGTAGAGTAGTTTTTTCATAGTGATGTGTATTTGTATGGCGCAAAATTACGAATAAGTGAGTGAAATAGCAAGAAAAACGCGACATAATTTGAGATATGTCGCGTTTTTTGCTTATTAATTAATGGCATTTTCCACCTTCTTTGCGTTCTTGTTGGCGATGTTGAGCTTGTCGATATTGATGTCGCCAGCGCCGTTGAGGTTACAAATGAAGTCCTTGCAATGGCCGGAAGCCACGAGTTCGCCCGCTCCGTTCATGTCCGCCTTTATGGTGTCTGCTGTGATGCGTTCAAGGGCGACTTCTCCAGCACCGGCTGTACTCAGATGCATGTTGCGCATAAGAACGGACCTCACCTTTATGTCTCCAGCGCCAGATGTGGCTATCTTGATGTCGTTGAAGCTTGAACTTTTGAGATCAATGTCGGCAGCACCGGCAGTAGTGATGTCAAGATTGGCTTGCTGTTGGAAGTTTTCTGTCTTGATTTCGGCAGAACCGGCAGTAAAGATTGACTTGATAGCAGGAACGGAGATGCTGTATGAGCCACGACTGAAGCGATCTTCCTTGCTTGAGATGTAGAGAGTGTCGCCGCTTACCTTGATGATAGCATTATCTGCATATACTTTTCTGCCATTGAAATTGATAGCGTTGCCGCCCTGTACGAGCTTTATCTCATAGCCACCTTCCGTGTGAATGTGGGAGAAAGAACCAGTGAAAGCCATCTTCTTCTCGATGGTGACGGTGTCTTCAGGAGCTACGTTTGAGAGGTCTTCTGCTTCAGCAACGGAGTGGATGATGAGGTTTGTGAACTTAGAACATGAGGTGAGGAAACATGAAGCGCAGAGAGCTGCGATGGCGACAGTGGATGCGATAGATTGCATTTTCATAGTTGTTTGGTTTTGGACACCGCCGATAACGGCGGTGAATAGTCTGTATAATCTTATTTATCTAAACTGTGGTTAATAGCCTTTTATATTATTAGACGAAGGCGCCGTCGTTTTGCTACAAGCTTTCGGAAAAAAGTTTCAGAATTTCCTCTTTTTCTATTCCGAGAAGCTTTACTTCGGAGATGAGAGCTGGCAGCATTTCGTTCATGAGCTTCTTCTTGCGCTCGTTGAGGATCTTCTTCTTTGCGCCTTGCTGTACGAAGTAGCCTTTGCCACGCTGCATGTAGATGAGTTCTGCCGTAGTGAGACGCTCGAAGGCTCGCATGGCAGTGTTCGGATTCACTCCAAGGCGGACGGCAAGTTCGCGAACGGACGGCACCTGCTCGTCCACCTTGAGGTTTTCCTGTAGTATTTCTTCCTTGAGATAGTCCACTATCTGCATGAAGATTGGTTGTGATTCTTGGAATTTCATAGGCTTTTATCTAATCTCTTTATAGTGGAGACGGCGGAAAAACCAGTAGCCGAAACCGACGGTGAATGCAACGGAAATGATTACGATGAACGCATCAAGCGCATAGAGATAGCCGAGAGCAGTCTGCTCGTCGATATTGTCGAAATATTCATTCAAGAACTCCACATCCATCAATTGTGCAATGGCAGAACCTACGATAAGGAATACCCAAGCGATGATATTGCTGATGACCTGGAGGATGATGAGTGCCTTTATCTGTGCCTTGGTCTTGAAATATGTAACTGCAACGAAATAGCAGAGAGTCTGGCCAACTACAGAAACAGGAATCATGCAGATGAAGAGTATGAGACTGAAGGTCACGCCGTTAGGAATGTCACGAGGGAAAGAATTTATGAATTCGTTGATGCCTTGTCCGAATATGCAGAATGGCTGGAAATAAACAGAGGCATTGAATACCAGAAAATAGATGAAAGTGATGGCGTAAACCAGCAGGTAGTAGATCAAACTGCCGATGAGTACGAAGCCGAAGAACATTGTCAGGATAGCCCAACCCTTTTCCTTGTATGTGGCTGGCAGGAGGTTGTACTGCATTGCTTCGCGCTGGAGACAGTAGCGGTTGACGAGTTCGAACTGTGTTATCACAAACGTCATGACGGTTCCGAAGATAATAGTAGCTATGATGGTCATTGCTTCAAGTTCACCTTGCATGTCTGCGCCTTTGTAATTGAGGAAGAGTCCGCCGCTTGGCAGGATGTTGAAGAAGAAAAGACCGATGAGAGTGTAGGCGAGAATACCAATGCCAAAGGCCATCATGTAGTTTCTCTTGTTCTCTACCATTGAGTATCTGAGGAGAGATTTATAGTTGTCTATATTGAAAGTTGCCATAATGATTTGCAATTTACGGATTTACCATTTACGATTTGTGGGAGTTTTTGTGTATATCTTTATGAGTTTTGGAGTGAAACTGTGGGAGTCTTGAAAAATAACTCTATGAGTTTTGAAAAAATTCGTATACAAACTCCAACCAGTTTTGTATACAAACTCGAAGTGGTTTTGTATACGAAAAATTTTATGTCCCTTAGAGTTATTGTTTGTGTCCCTTGACAATAGCAGTGAAAAGTAGCTTCAAATCGACTGGAGACTCTATGCCGGACTTGTTCTTGATGACGGAGATATTGCCGAGGATAGAAGGTTCGGTGTATAGAATTTCGTCGCCTTCCTCTGCCTTTCCGAAGGCGTATTGCTTGCCGATTTCCTCGATTGTGTCGTTGAGGAGCACTGCGGAGTTGTCGAGAATGATTACTGCGTCGAGGATTTTCTCTATGTCGTCAACCTGATGAGTGGAGATGATGATGGTCTTTTCCTCTGTCATGCACTCAGCAATGATCTGGCGGAAAGTTGCTTTTGAAGGAATGTCCATGCCGTTTGTTGGCTCGTCCATGAAGAGATACTTGGTATTGCAAGCGAGGGCGAGGGAGATGATGGACTTCTTCTGCTGACCGTGAGACATCTGGGTGAGCTTCTGACCTTGTGGAACCTCGAAGGCTTCCATCGCCTTGTTGAGAATGTCGAAGCTGAAATTCTCGTAGAAAGGAGCGACGATGCTTGCCCATTCGTTGATGGTAAGCTCAGGAACAGCCTCATTCTCGCCAACGAAACGGATGAGCTTGAGCATTTCAGTTGGTCTGCCGTATGAGTTTACGCCATCTACCAGAACAACGTCTTTTCCTTCTTTCATCTGCTGCTGCGGGTTGAGAATTCCGCAGACAAGTTTGAGAAACGTTGATTTTCCAACTCCGTTTTTACCGAGAAGTCCATAGATGTGACCTTCCTTAATGTCGAGAGAGATTTCGCTAAGTACCTTTTTAGTAGTGAAATAGCCGTAGTTTAAGTTGCTTATTTGTATCATAATCTTAGTGTATTAGTTGCTTAGTACACTGCAAAGGTAGAGCTATTCCAGAAACTACCAAATATTTTTGTGTATTTTTTTAAGGAAAGTGGAGTAGGGTTGATTTGGGATAAGAAATATGAATAGGGAGCGGCTGCCGAGCTCTACGGTCATTTTTTTTTACTAACTTTGCATTCGCTGAAAAGCAAGATTATATGAAGATAAACGATTTGACAACATTATATTCACAATCTCCTACGGTCAGGGGATTGCGAAAACTCGTGTCCGATAGTGAAGTAAGACGCGCTTCTATAGAAGGAATTTCGGTACAATCAGCGTTGGCGATGGCGTGGAGTGCGCTTCAGTTCCAAAGCCCCACCCCAACCCTCCCCAGTAGGGAGGGAGTTCTTAAAAATGACTCTTCAGTCAGTAAGACTAATAAAGAAAACCTCCCCCGTTCGGGGGGAGACGGAGGGGGGCTATGGGGTGGAACTCCTTGCACATTATTCATATTGAGCGATGCTGACGAGGCTGGCTACTTTTACCATGACCTCACGCAGATGCTCGGCACAAAGCAGGTGCTGTTCTTCCCTTCATCATATAAAAGGAAGGTGAAGTACGGACAGAAAGATGCCGGAAACGAGATACTTAGAACGGAAGTGCTGGCGAAACTTGCAGCAATGCCGACCCCCTCTAACTCCCCCACAAGGGGGAGAACTCCTCGAAATGAAGAAGGAAAAGCATCCGTGGATATGAAAGCCTCCCATAGTGGGGGAGGTTGGGTGGGGGTCATTACCTACCCGGAAGCCATTGCCGAGATGGTTGTTTCGAAGCAGAAACTTGATGAGAGAACGATAGTGTTGCGCCAGGATGAAACGGTGCAGATAAGCGTTCTTGCAAAGCAGTTGAGAGAGTTCGGCTTCAAGGAGGTGGATTATGTCTATGAACCAGGACAGTTTGCCCTTCGCGGAAGCATTGTCGATGTCTATTCCTACAGCTCGGAATTCCCTTTCCGCTTGGACTTCTTCGGCGATGACATAGACTCAATCCGAACCTTTGAGGTAGAGAACCAGCTTTCAAAAGAGAAGATTCAGCAGGCAGAGATCGTGCCAGAGATGTCGGAAATGCAGGCAGAGAAGATTAATCTGCTGACGTTCTTCCCACAGGATTCTATCATTGTGATGAAGGATTTCGTGAGCGTCATCGACAGCATCACATTGATATATAATGAAGGTTTTGCAGACAAGGCTCTAAACGAACGACTTGAAACGGCAACGGAGGTGGAGCGCGACGAGATAATGAAGGAACTCAGTGCGCAGCAGACACTTACGCAGCCCGCCGTATTCACTAATCTTGCACAGAATTTCCGCATCTTTGAGTTCTCGCCATCAACAGGCAGTGAGGATGTTCCTGCCGCTGCTTCAAGGAAATCAAGGAAGCAAGGCTATTCCACTCTCAAGACAAGCTTTACGCCACAGCCTATATTCCACAAGAACTTTGACCTGCTTTATTCTGAGTTGAAAAGATACAAGGACGCAGGTTTCAAGCTTTATATCCTTGCCGATAGCCCAAAGCAGCAGGAGCGACTGAAGGAGATATTGGAAGCTCCTCACAGTTATGATAATTCTGCTGGTGGTTCTTCTCTCCCCCCTGTGGGGGAGTCGGAGGGGGTCGTAACTTTCCAACCGATAGACAAGACCATTCACGCCGGTTTCATCGACAACAAGGCAAAGATCTGCTGCTTTACCGACCATCAGATATTCGACCGTTTCCATAAGTATAGCCTGAAATCCGACACTGCCCATCGCGGAAAGGTGGCAATGACGATGAAGGAACTTCAGGAACTCGAGATTGGCGACTACATCATCCATGTGGACCTTGGTATCGGTAAGTTTGCAGGACTCGTCAGAATACCGCAAGGCGATAGCTACAAGGAGGTTATCCGCATTGTCTATCAGCACAACGACAAGGTGGATGTGAGCATTCACAGTCTTTACAAGATATCTAAATACAAGCGTGGAGATGCAGAGCAGGCACCTCGACTGAGCACTCTTGGCACTGGCGCTTGGGACCGCTTGAAGGAAAAGGCGAAGAAGCGCATCAAGGATATTGCGCGTGACCTTATCCGACTCTATGCCGCTCGTCGCCACAAGAAGGGCTTTGCCTTCAGTCCTGACGGCTATATGCAGCACGAACTCGAAGCTTCCTTCCTCTACGAAGATACGCCGGACCAGCTCAAGGCTACGAACGATGTGAAGGCAGACATGGAAAGCGTTAAGCCAATGGACAGACTTGTCTGCGGAGACGTGGGCTTCGGAAAGACGGAGGTGGCGATGCGTGCCGCTTTCAAGGCTGCTACGGACGGGAAACAGACTGCCGTTCTCGTGCCTACAACAGTGCTTGCCTACCAGCATTATCAGTCGTTCTCGAAGCGAATGAAGGACATGCCGGTGAAGGTGGAATATCTCTCTCGTGCGCGAACAGCAAAGCAGACGAAGGAGATTCTTGCCGACCTTGCAGAAGGAAAGGTGGATATAATCATCGGTACGCATAAGCTCATCTCCAAGAGCGTGAAATTCAAGGATTTGGGATTGCTTATCATCGATGAAGAGCAAAAGTTTGGCGTTAGCACTAAGGAGAAGCTGAAGCAGATGAAGGTGAACATAGACACTCTCACAATGTCGGCTACTCCTATTCCTCGTACGCTGCAATTCTCGCTTATGGGCGCAAGGGATATGAGCATTATCCAGACTCCTCCGCCAAACCGTTACCCTGTAACCACAGAGATTCACACGTTTGACAAGGACGTTATCGTGGATGCTATTAACTATGAGATGTCGCGAAACGGTCAGGTTTATTATGTCTGCAATCGCATAAACCGACTCGATGAGGTGAAGATTCTCATTGAGAAGTATATTCCGGATTGTCGTGTGGCTATCGGTCACGGTCAGATGAGTCCACAGGAACTGGAGAAGATCATCCTCGGTTTCATCAATTACGACTACGATGTGCTGGTGTCAACGACAATCGTTGAGAACGGAATCGACGTGGGCAATGCGAACACCATCATCATCGATGGCGCAAACCACTTCGGACTTTCTGACCTCCACCAGATGCGCGGTCGTGTGGGACGAAGCAACAAGAAGGCGTTCTGCTATCTCATAGCACCGCCACTTGCAGCCTTGAACATCGATGCGCGCCGTCGTCTTGAGGCTCTTGAGACATTCTCCGACCTCGGCAGCGGTTTCAACATCTCGATGCAGGACCTTGACATCCGTGGTGCCGGCAATCTTCTTGGTGCAGAGCAGAGTGGATTCATGGAGGACCTTGGCTATGAGACATACCAGAAGATTCTGAACCAGGCTGTCAATGAACTGAAGAACGAAGAGTTCAGCGACCTCTTTGAAGAGGAACTGAAGGCGAAGGGTGTTGTGAAAGGTGAGGATTTCGTGGACGACTGTACGATAGAAAGTGACTACGAGATGTTCTTTCCTGAGCTTTATGTACCTGGTGCGTCGGAGCGTATGCTGCTTTATCGTGAGCTTGACCAACTGAAGAATGACCGCGACCTCGACAACTATCGCAAGCGACTGGAAGACCGTTTTGGTGCTTTGCCACGCGAGGCGGAGGAGTTGCTGAAGGTAGTGCCTTTGCGCAGGTATGGAAAGAGGTTCGGCTGCGAGAAGCTTATCCTGAAGAACGGTCAGATGCGAATGCAGTTCATAGCCAATGACAGTAGTCCGTTCTATCAGTCGGACATCTTCATGAAGTTGCTGAACTTTGTTGCAATGAACACTCGCCGCTGTGAGATTGTGCAGAAAGGCAAGCGAATGTTCGTGATAAAGAATCTTCCAACCGTTGGCGATGCCGTGGAATTGCTTAAGGGAATCTATGAAAAAAGTGAAGATAGAAAAAAGTGAAGGGTGAAGAGTGAAGAGAGAAGAATTTAAGTTACCTTCTGAGCAATAATGGTAATTCAGATTCTTCTCTCTTCACTCTTCACTCTTCACTTAATACTTGTATCCAATAACAAAGCCGTGTGTGTAGTTGTGGTATTTCAGATTGTTAACCTTGTACTGGTCGTAGTCGCCGAGATAACCGATGCTGAAAGTCTGTTTGGCTATCGTGAAATCCAATGTTAGCGTCTGGCGCAGCGATGGGGTAGCGATGATTGTCGTTGGCACGATGTTATGGTCATAGTTGCCGGTAGCGAAAATCTCGTAATAAGATTGCCCGTAGTTTGGCGAGAACATGGCGCCGAGCAGTGGCACTGACGCTTGGTAACGCAAGGTGAACGGAAGCTTGAGAAGCTGGAAATCGTAGTCGGCTTGTGCTATTGGACCGAGCTGAAGTCCTCCTCTGCCTTGCGCCGGATTGTTTGAATTGCGAAGGTTGTAGAGGAAACCAACGTTTGCCGTAGCCTGTCCACCAACTCTTACCGTGAGATTCTCCACTGGCACGCTGATGTCCTTCAGGCGACCGTAGCGGAAACGATATGTGCCGGCAAGTTCGGTGCTGTTGCCAGCGCGGTTTTCCACGTTGGCAAAGTTTACCTCATGCTGGTAAAGATTGCTCCAATCGGCTTTCTGCTTCCGTGAAGAAACCATGAAGCGGAGTTCCGTACCAGTGTAGTCCTCTGGCGAAAGATATGTGTCGAGGATGTTTGTGCTGCCCACAGCCAGTTGGATGTCTGTTTGTGAAAAGACATTGCAACTGGCTACGAGCGATAAGATGAATAGGATTTTTCGCATGTTTCTTTTATTCAATAAGCGGTAAGGAGGGATGCAAGCCGTTGGCTTCATTAGTAAGCCAATACATTCCAAAGGTCGCGGATACGCGCTTCCGGATTCCATTTGTCGTCGAATGTCCAGCGAGCGGTAAGGGTGTGGTATTGCGGATTGCCAGGCGCTTGGTTGAGATTGTTGTCAAGCCAACCGCTGTCGCCACCTTCACGAATGCATCCCCAGTAGTAAACGCGGAAGCCCCATGGACATGGATCGAGCACCTTGTCCGTGTAAGCGTATGATATGTTTGTGTCAAGAATGTTCTTCGACATCTTGCAATTGGCAAGGTAGAACTGGTGGTCATGATGATAGCGACCAAGTATAGTAGGACGAGCCGCATCGAAAGTGGAGTTTGTTATGACCAGTTTCTGTGACTTGTCGCCACGTCCGTCGTGCCAGATGATGGCGCGTCCATCTCCATAGAAATTGCAACGAGTAGCATAACACCAGCCGCGAGGGCAAAGGAAATCAACGCCTGGACAGCGTAAGTTGAGGTCGGCGTGATAGTACATTCCGCCATCCTTAGCCCAAAGCGATAGAGCATCGTTGCCGTCGGCGTAGATGTTGGAGTTGATGATGATGGTTCGGGTAGCACGACCGAATATCGCCATCTGGTGAGTTGTGTTGCCTGGCTCAACGACAGTGCCGTAATTATTGTAAACGGTAATTCCGGAAATTACGCAATCGTCAGCACCTTCCTGTAGCACGATGACTCCATTGCCCGTAGGCTTGCCCTTGTATTCTGGGATTTGGTTCGTCTTTGCTGTTTCGGCGAGAATGAGAATGGTGCTGTCCTTGCTTTCACCAACGAGCACAATGTTAGGACGGTCGATGATGACTTTCTCGTTGTAAGTGCCCTTGCTGATGAAGATCTTGTAAGGCTTCTCTGGATTTGCCGGTGCCTTCTCTATGGCTGCTTGTATTGATTCGCCAGCCTTGACCACGGCATCAAAATCCTTTATGCTGACAATAGGCTTGCGATCGAGCTGGATAGTGCCTAACTCATTGGCTCCCTTGCTGTTGAGAGAAATGTTGAGCTTGTGCTTCTTGTCGTATTTGTCTGCCCATTTGTTGTACTGTTCATACAATACAACAGGTCTGTCCTGATACCAGCCGTAGCCGTTTCTGCGCTCGGAACCAATCTGCCAAAGATGCTTGCGAGGCACACCGTCACGGTCGCAGACGAAAGGTTCGCAGAATTCAAGGTCGTAATAGCGAGCCCAGATAGGATGGTCTGCGTTCGGGTTGTTTATCAGCTGTACGTCAGGACCTATCTTTGGATCGAACGAACGCTTGATTTCCAAGCCTGTGAGCTTGTATTTGTCAAACCATTTCATAGCCGCATGAATGGCTTTCTTTACGTTTTTGTCCGGATTCTCCATGTCCATAAGGAAGCTTACGATGCCAGCACTCTCCGAAGAACAGAACGAAGGCAACTCAAAAGCGCGAGCAGGAGCTGGGAGAAGTGTTTCACGATCGTGCTGCTGGCACCAGACGGTGAGTTCGCCCTTGTACTTTATTTGTGTCTTAAGAATGCAGTCAATAGCCTTTTCAATGGACTTCTTTATGCGCATCTGAAGGCTTTTGTCGGCAATGTTGTCGTATGGAGCCTGCTTTTTGTCTATCTTTTCAAGTAGGCGCAAAGTGTTTATCATTGCGCCGTCGTTGTACGTTATGTGAATCTGGTAGTCACGCATTGTAGGCCAGAACTGTGGCCATCCGCCGTTGTCGTACTGTCCGTCAAGAAGATAGTTTATGCCTCGCACCACAGTTTCCTTGTAGATCTCGTCGCCATTTGCTTGGTACATTCGGGCGAGGAAGTCCATTTCTGTCGTTGTGGCATTGTTGTCGGTGGTGGAATCGAAGGTGTTCTGCTTGTCTGCAATGACTTTTTCGCGCTCTTCGTCAGAGAGTTGCTTTGCAAAATCCGTATTCTTTGGCCATCCGCCAGTGACGCGTTGATAGAGTATTACTTGCTCTGCCACGCGCTTTGCCTCGTCAGAGCGGAGGAAATCTGCATCTTCAGTTTGTGAGATGAAGCGCCAATTGTTGCGTGGGCGTTGGAAATTGCGGTCGTTCCTGTCGGTTTGATTGCCGGAAGGACGTGTTCCTTGTGTTTGTGGTTGTTGGGCGTATGTGCAGATGCTTAGCAAAAGACACAACGCAGTGATAATGGATTTCTTCATTGTAAGGGTTAGTTATTTATCGGGTTATAAAGACTCGTTTTATGGCTTCTGCCACAACCATTGCAGCAAGTTCGCTGACGGTGTCCATGTCGGCATTGATGTTGCCAGTGGAAACAGCGTAGATGCTGTCGCCGTCGGCTGAGGTGTGGACAGGACGGATGGCGCGTGCGTAGCCGTTGTGGGATACGGAAGCAATCTTGCTGAGCTCGGTCTTCGTGAACTTTCCGTTCGTGAGAACGACGGCGAGAGTGGTGTTGCCAACGAACTTGTTGTCTTCGCGCTCAGCCTTGTTGTAGAGCACTTCGCAGCTGTCTATCCATTCGCCAGTCTTCGGGTCGTGAAGTCCGGCAATCTTCTGGTTCGTGCGATGGTCATAGATGTCGCCAAGAGCATTCACTACAACGACTGCTCCGACCTTTAATTCGCCTATTTGAACGGCATAGCTGCCTATGCCGCTTGGCATGGAACCTTCCATTCCAAGGAGTTTTCCGACGGTAGCTCCAGTGCCAGCACCGTGAAGTCTGTCCTGATAGTTGCCAGCATTCTCGCAAGCTTCGCGAGCCATCTGCTTTGTCGGTCTCGCCTTGCAGTCGCCAACGGTGAGATCGAAGATGTCCGACTGGCAGACGAGTGGCACTTTCGTTACACCAACATCAAAGCCAACGCCTTGTTCCTCAAGGTATTCCATTACACCGCCCGCAGCATCCAAGCCGAAAGCACTGCCACCAGCGATGACGATGGCGTGGACAACCTGCGCAGACGATAGCGGATAGAGCAACTGAATCTCGCGAGAGGCTGGTCCTCCGCCGCGCACATCAATGCCCGCAGGCATTCCGTCCTTGCCAAAAAGGAAAACAGTTACGCCAGTCTTTCCGACAGGATCTTCAGCCTGTCCGATAGCTACGTTCTCGAAGTCAGTAATCTTTATTTCTTGCATGGTTTGCTTATGGTGCTATATGTTTTTCTTGTTTCTGTATTCCCGAATGACGTTCCCGTCGTAGTTTCTTTCGCATACGAGCACAGCATTTGCTGGAATCTCGGCTGCCTTTGTGCCGTTGTGGAGTAGGGCAGGGGAGGTCTCTATGCGAATGATATCCCAAAGGTCGTTGTCAATGAAATACTTGTGAGTGGCAGCTCCGCCTTCGACGAGGAGGGATTGTACCTCCCCCAACCCCTCCACAGGGAGGGGAGAAGAGCCAGCGGTGGTGAGAATGTGCCAACCTTCAAGAATAGCCTTTTCTGGTAAATGGTGTGGTGAGGGCACCACACCTCCATATTTTGACGTGAGGACGAAGCGTTTTGGGTTCTTGCCGTACCATTCACGGACATTTAGCGACGGATTGTCACGCTCAAGGGTTGTTCTGCCAACGAGAATGGCGTCGTTCTCGGCACGGAGTTTATGGGCAAGCATAGTGGTCTTCTCGTTGGAGATTCGCACAGGCTTGAAGTCCTTGTCGATGAAGCCATCGGCAGATTGTGCCCACTTCAATGTGATGAACGGGCGATGCTTTGTGTGATATGTGAAGAACACGCGGTTTAGTTCCTTGCATTCCTCTTCCAGAACGCCAACGGTGACCTCTATGCCAGCGTCCTTTATGCGCTGAATGCCACGGCCTGAAACCTCGGAAAACGAATCTACGCAGCCAACGACACAACGCTTCACGCCTTTCCTTACTATCAGGTCGGCGCAAGGAGGTGTCTTTCCAAAGTGGGCGCAAGGCTCAAGGCTGACAAATATCGTGGCCTCTGGCAGCAGATGATTGTTGCCACGACGCTCGCAATCGGCAAAAGCATTCACTTCTGCGTGAGCTTCGCCGCAACGAATGTGGTAGCCTTCGCCGATGATATTGCCCTGAGCGTCAATGATTACGGCGCCAACCATTGGGTTAGGACGTGCGTTCTGACGACCGTTCTCTGCCAGTTGCAGGCAGCGTCTTATGTATTTCTCGTCTTGTGTCATATTGAATCATTAATTTAACGCAAGGTGTGTATGGATTTTAAAACGCAAGTTGCACGAGTTACACAAGTTTTTTTTCAAGAGTGGATTAAAGTTACGCAAGTTTTTTTATGAGTTGATAAAGTTGCACAAGTTTTTTTCAAGAGTGGATTAAAGTTACGCAAGTTTTTTTTCAAGAGAGGATTAAAGTTACACAAGTTTTCTCGTGAGACTTTTTAACCCCTATGATTCAAAAACTCGTGTCACTCGTGAAACCCGTGTTTTGAATTATCATTGCACCCAGAACTTGTGTTACTTGCGTCACTTGCGTTTTGTTTTCTGTTCCACAATCAAATTTGCGTTTTTATTTCGTTCCAATCTTAACTTACGTTCTATAATGTCTTGCAAAGTATTATCCTACCGAACTTCGTATTGATGAGCTTGCGGAAATATTTGTACTTCCAAGTGTAGTCCTTGTCAGGTAGAGGGAAGAGTCCGCGGTCGCGAAGGCGTTCGATGCGGTTTTCCAGTTCACTGCGGTTGTGAGTCTTCTTGATGATGTTGTAAAGATAGTCCATAGTGAGCTGATTTACGCGGCGTTCGAGAGCCTGACGATTGGTGTGACTCTGTGAAGTAGCAACGTCCTGAAGCTGGAAGATGATCTTCTCCACATCGTTGAGGCTCTTCTGCGTATGCTTCTCGTCCTTCGTGTGCTGGATGGAACCTTCACGCTGACGGTAGAAGTATGCCTTTGCATCTGTGTAGAATACACGTTCCGCACGAAGAATAAGTTGTGGCGTGAACGCTTCGTCCTCCTGAAGAAGACCTTTCTCGAAACGAAGATTGAGCAGGATGTCCTTCTTGAAAATGTATGTGCAGGCAGCTGCGCGGACATTGTTGTTCTTCATCCATACGCTGCCGTCAACAGGTCCTTCGGTCTTTGCCTTCGTAACCTGCATGACATAGTTCTCCTTTTCCGTGAAATCAAACATCACAAGGTCTGGGTCATGATAGCGCACCATGTCGAGACAGTGCTCATAGACGGAAGGAATGAGAGCGTCGTCGGCATCAACAAACTGGATGTACTGACCTTCCGCAAGATGAATGCCACGGTTGCGAGCCATGGAAAGTCCTGCGTTCTTCTGGCGAAGATAGATGATGTCGTCCTGTATGTCTTCCAAAGCCACGAGAGGACACTTCTGAGAACCATCATCGATGATGATTATCTCGCGCTCCTTTGCAGGGAGAGACAGTTCGCAGATGCTCTCGACAGCCTTCTTAAGATACTCAACAGGCTCGTTGTAATATGTTAATATGAATGAAACAAGTGGTCGCATTCTGAGGTAATATGTTATAAGTATTAAGTAATTAGTATGATTACCTTAGCTTTAATAAGCCGTTTTCTTGAAATAATCACTGCAAAAGTAACCTTTTTTTTTGATAATCATTTGTTTTAACGAAAAAAATGTTAATTTTGCAAAGGTATTTTGCCTTTTATGGCAATCTTCATAGAATCATAAATCAAAAATCATAAATCAAAAATCACAAATGATAGACGTTAAAGAAACTCTCGCGGACGCTTCCGAAAGAATGGAAATGGCCGCTATGTTCCTCGACGAACAGCTCTCTCGCATCCGTGCAGGTCGTGCAAATGTGGCAATCCTCGCTGGTGTACGCGTAGAACAATACGGCATGATGATGCCTCTCAACCAAGTGGCAAACGTGTCTTGTCCTGACGCTCGCACTATCGCCATCAAGCCTTTCGACAAGAAGGCTATCCGCGACATCGAGAAGGCAATCATGGATTCAAACGTAGGTATCACTCCTGAGAACAACGGTGAGATCATTCGCCTTGGCATCCCACAGCCTACAGAGGAGCGCCGTAAGGAACTTGCAAAGCAGTGTAACCAGATTGCTGAGAAGGCAAAGGTAGAAGTGCGCAACGTTCGTGCAGACATCAAGGACAAGCTCAAGAAGGCTATCAAGGACGGACTTTCTGAAGACCTTGAGAAAGATGCTGAGGCAGACCTCCAGAAACTTCACGACAAGTTCATCAAGAAGCTCGAAGAAATGCTTGCCAACAAGCATAAGGAGATTATGACTATCTAAATAAGAAATAGGTAATAAGTAACAAGTAATATAATTAAATAGGTGATCAAATTTATCTTTATAATCAAGAATTAGTGAATTAGAGAATTTTTCACCGCGAGTTATTCTCTATTTCTCTTGAATTCAAACGAATAAGAGAACCATGCGGATCAAAATTCTCAAATTCTCTAATTCTTGATAATGATAAGATTAGTTTTGTATGGTTCTTAACCATACTTACTACTTATTACTTGATACTTTAGAAAGATGAACATAGTTATAAAGAATACAGGCTCCTGGTACACCGTTCTCACTGAGAGCGGTGAGACCGTGGAGTGTAAGATAAAAGGGAATTTCCGACTGAAAGGGATAAAGAGTACTAACCCGGTGGCTGTTGGCGACCATGTGGAGATAATCCGCAATCAGGAAGGCACGGCTTTCATCAACAAGATTCACGATAGGAAGAACTATATCGTGAGAAAATCCATCAATCTTTCGAAGCAACTTCATATCCTGGCAGCTAATGTTGACCAGGCTTGTCTTGTTGTTACCGTGGCAAATCCCGAGACTTCCACCACTTTCATCGACCGTTTCCTTGCCTCCGCAGAGGCTTATTCAGTGCCTGTGGTGCTCCTTTTTAACAAGACCGACCTTCTCGATGAGGAGTTACAACACTATCAGGACATGATGGTACACCTTTATGAGACTATCGGCTACCAATGTCTCCAGCTTTCTGCCCAGACAGGTTACGGCATAGACAAACTGAAAGAGATACTGAGAGGAAAGATTACGCTGTTCTCAGGCAATTCAGGCGTGGGCAAATCAACACTCCTCAACTCGCTCATTCCTGGACTCAACTTGAAGACATCCGCCATCTCTGACGCTTACAACCTCGGTCAGCACACCACCACTTTCTCGGAAATGATTCCTTTTCCGACCCCTCCCAACCTCCCCACAAAGGAGGAGAAGGGCCAACCGGAAGGCAATACACCCCTCCTTGTGGAGGGGGCGGGGGAGGTCAATACTTGGCTTATTGACACTCCTGGCGTGAAGGGCTTCGGCTCTTTTGACATGAAGCCGGAGGAGATGAGTTCCTATTTCAAGGAAATATTCCATTTCTCAAAAGACTGCCGCTTCAGCGATTGCACCCACACCCACGAACCGGGTTGTGCAGTGCTGAAGGCGATAGAGAACCATTACATTGCCGAATCGCGCTACAAGTCATATCTTTCAATGATGGAAGACGAAGATGACAACAAATATCGTGAGGCGGAATAAAACAAAGATTCAACCAAATTCAACCAAATTCAACCAAATTCCAAATTCGCTTTATGAAGTTTTAAGAAGAATTTGCGTATCAGAAACCTCGATTTTGGTTGAATTTGGTAGAATCCCTGTTTTCAAAATAAAATCCTTGTTTTGATAATAACTAATAATTGAAAGTTAATAATTACCGTTAATGTACAAACATCTTAACCTTTTGTTCTCACTGCTCTTCCTGCTACCTGCAAGCATGATGGCGCAGGATTCTGACGAAAAGCTCATTGAGTTCTATTCGGAGAACGCCACGATGGAGGACAATCCGAAGCAGAACAACTACAACATAACCATCTTCTCGCCTGACGGTCAGTGGAAGATGCAGCTGAACTACGACTCTGACAGCATGTTCGGAACCTTCGGAAACAAGGAGTTCCGAATGGATGGCAACGGAAAGAACTACAACTACGTTCGCAATCCGAAGAACGATATGGTGTTCTATTCCTTTGTGGATATGAATGTCACCGTTACCGACGAAGGCACTTGCTATCGCGTGAAGGCCAACTGTCTGACAAACAACAAGATGCGCTTCAAGGTTGAGGCTGTCATCGCCGCTCCTCAGGCTAAGGAAACCCGCACAGACAACCTTGGCTATGCCCGTGTCGAGCAGAATCCTTTCTTTGGAACCTACGTCATTCATGCCGAGAACGACAACTACAAGCTCGCTTACGGCACTACCGGCACCGAACTTCTCGGCAAGTTCTATCGTGCAGACCTTCTCATGCCTGAACTCTATGACAAGAAGGAAGGCAAGGACATCAAGGTGCTTACCGCCTCTGCTGTCCACACTAAGGAAGGCGACAACACCATAATGACCATCGATGTGCTTAGCGAAGACCTGATAATGTATCAGCTCACGATGTTCAATGGTCCTTACGACTTGGAAATAAAGGAAGAGAAGAACATCACCTTCACAAACGTCGTTCTGCAAGACCTCTCAGACATGTATGGCTGTTTCCAGTTTGGAGCCATGAACGACGAATATCAGATGTCCTTGGCAATACGTTCAGACGCCATCACTTCGGGCAAGACGGAATGGAAGAAGGACGACCTCATGATGCAATACACCAACCTTCTCATCACGGCAGAAGAACGTTTCGTTGAGATCTTCGACGCGAAAGTGAGAATGGAAGTGGAGGGCAAAATCGCAATGATCTATGCAGACCTGACGAGCATGGACGGCATCCTATATCATATCACGATGAGATACGAGCAAGGCGGCTATATGCCAGAGCCTTCGGAAACCGTGAACATCGACTTCGGACACGTCTCAATGCTCGACTATTCGCAAGGTCTCGGACTTGTAGGCGTAGGTGCTGTCAAGCCTGGCGAGTACCAGATGCGTTTCTACATGTACGCTCATGACCTTGAAGGCGATTTCAACAACGACGACTTCTACATGGATGCCTGCGACGTGATGGTTGTTACGGGCAATACATACGTCTTCCATGACGCGAAATACATGAAAGTACATGCGGAAAAGGAAGAGGGCGTTACGAAGTTGACTGTTGACATGTACGGCATAGACGATGTTCTTTACCATGGCACGATGTATATCGACGCCCTGAAGTGCATGAAGGAAGACGCCGTTTATCCTATAGACACGGAAAGTGCGACGACAATGATTGCTCTCCAGATGGGCAATGAGAACGGCTATGCAGAATACACGATGCAACTTCAGAACCTTGAGTACGATGATGACGACATGATCGTTGGCGACGGCTACCTGTTCTCTTTCTACTTCGCTCATGAAGGCGATGGCGTTGCCGGCAAGTACGGACTCTCTGAAGGAACACTCGCAGAAGGACAGACACAGATGTTCTATGAGAACGGCTGTGAAGTTCGTGTGGGAACAGTTGCCGCCACTCTTGAACTCGAGGCTCTCAAGGCTCAAACCCTGTATGTCTTTGGCCAGAAGATAGATACCAACCTCTATAAGATCAACTTCAAGCTCCTTGGAGAGAACGGCGTGATCTATTCTGGCGAAGGTGAGAACTACCTTCTCTGCATTGATCAGGAAGGCGAGTTCATAAAGATTACTGAGGAATACAAAACCGCCATCAACGAAATGCTTGCTCCAGAAGGACTCAAGGTTCGCAAACTACTCAAGAATGGCAAGATCATCGTGGAGAAGAACGGCAGCAAGTTCGACGTTCAAGGTCGTAGGCAATAATAAAAATGAACTATTATATTAAAACACGGGTTGCACGAGATACACGAGCTTTTGGAGAATAGGTTTTAAAAGTTTCAAGAGTTTCATTCTTTAAACGTAAAATCACCATAAAATTAATCATAAAATTTTACGAGTCATTTTACGGCAATTTTACGTTTTAAACTTGTGTTACTTTTGAAAACTATTAAAACTCGTGTCTCTCGTGAAACTCGCGTTTGAAAAATATATTATAGTGTTCATTTGCGATGATAAGACAAATTTAAACTATTTTATTTATTAATATTAATTACTAACCAAAAATCTCAATCAAAATGAAGAAACTATTATCTTTGATTGCTCTTCTGACGGTGTTCATTGGAGCAAATGCAGACACTAAGGAAATCTTCAAGTGGCATAATGCTGAGAATTCTGCCGATTATGTTGCTGAAGTGGGATCTGCCGAGTGTCTCGGAGGCGACAAGAACGATCGCATCAATTACAAGCAGCTTGACTTTTTTACCATTAGTCTCAATGGTAAGAAAGGCAACTTTGGTAACGGCTCTGCTGCCGGAACTTACATCAAGGTCACTCCTACCCAGGCTCTCAAGGAAGGTGACGTTATCTCCATGACTGCTTTCCGCAACAAGGGCGACGAAAGCAAGAAGTCAACAGCGTGGCTTGTCTTCAGCGATAAAGTAACAGGAGAGATTGGAAAGAGCCCTGAATTCCCTGACATTAATGGCGGTGGCGACCCAGAAACCATTACTTTCACTGTTACAAAGGAAATGGCAGGCTTTACATCTTTCTCAATTACTCGCGGTTCTACAGACACAAACCTCTTCATCACTTCTCTCGTTGTGACTACAAAAGAGCAGGCTCCAGCTACAGTTAATGTAGAAAGCGTTTCCATCATGGACGTTACAGGCAAAGCTCTCGACAACAGCTATATCACTCTTGAGGTTGGTCAGACAGCAAATCTCGCTGCTAAGGTTTACCCTGCAAACGCTACTAACCAGAATGTCTCTTGGGAAGTTATGCAGAATGACGAGGTTGTTGAGTTCGAGAACGGTGTGGTAAAAGCTCTCAAGCCTGGTCAGGCAGCAGTTGTCGTAACTACAGAAGACGGCGAGAAGCAGGCTATGGTTACTTTTTACGTTCCAGAGCCACAGCCAGAGCCACAGCCAGCTCGTGACCCTATGACATTCGAAATCCAGACTGGCGAAACTACATTCACAGTTACTCCTTCAAGCCAAGAATATCAGTATTATATTGAAGTCCTCCCTGGCAAGTATGATGCAGAGACTATGACTGGCTATTTCGATATGATCCTTGAAGAGATGGGCGAAGGTCTTGAATACTTTGAAGGTGTTCAGACTCAGTCATACGAGGACGATTGGTACATTGATGAGCCAGGCGATTACACTATCATTGTATGTGATGTAAATGAAGACTACACTCGTAATGGCAATGTAGTTTTGGCATACTTCACTATCCCTGAGCCAGAGCCACAGGGCTACACAGCTACTCTCTACAATGGTGACAGCACACCAATT
>JAZRXS010000134.1:0-16373 GCA_045600325.1 Prevotella sp. | reverse complement strand
TAGTTTAAGATTTTATTCTTTTGAACTATGATAAAGAAAAATCTAAACGAAAATCTCGACTGAAAATGCGCTCGAATACCTCGCTTTGGGGAAGGCTTTTAAGGGGATCGTCGCAAGCTCCTCGAAATCCAAACGAAAATCTTTATAAAAATCTAAATTTTGCATGAGAAACTTGAGTTGTTTTTATACTATCCTAAATTCTTGATGACAAATACTATAATAGTTATGATGATGAGAGCAGCAATCAGATACTGCCAGTAAGGTTTCTTCTTTATTTCTTTCTTTGCCGGCACGTGATGAGTCGGGCTGAGTGGAACGGTTGCAGACTCTGGGATTTCTGGCGCAATGCTTTTCTCCACATGGGTTATTTCTACATATTCCGTTTGGTCAACATAGTTTTCTGTGACATCTCCTTCGACCTTTTCAATCGGAATGAGATAGGCTGTGTAGTTATCGCGAGTCTTGTCGATGCTCTCTGCCTCAATGAGTTTGAGTTTCTCTGTATCGGAACACGGCATGGAAATAACCTCAGTAAGACGTTCGTCCGTAAGGTTCTCCAGTACTCCGTCGCAACAGAGGAAGAGATAATCACCAGACTTCACATCCGTAAGGTTGTGTACCTCAGCCGAAAGATGCGCGGCATGAGGCTGAATAGCCTTGGTAATGACATTCTTTCGAGGAAATGTCTTTGCTTCTTCTGGTGTCAGTTCGCCAGCCTGTAGCAATGCCTGAACCAGAGAATGGTCGGCACTACGATAGAGAATGCCAACGCCAGGGCGAACATGGTATATACGACTGTCACCCATGTGGGCTGCAAGTACGCCATTGCCGTGAAGACAAACACAAGTGAGGGTAGTTGCCATTGTGCATCTATCCTCACTGCCGTCCTTGTCAATGCTTTCAAGAACGGTATAAGCCTTTTCTACAGCCGTCTGCACGTCACTTTCTTCCACAACACCTTTCGCAGCAATTGCCGCAGAGAGATGTTCGCCAATGATGCGAGAGGAGTTCTGACTTGCCACCTCACCATGCTCACTACCGCCAACGCCATCACAAAGCACGATGCAACGCTGTTCTGCTGTGACATCCTCAAACAATGGCCAAACAGCATCTTCCTGCTGATCCTTGCGACCTATATGAGAGTAGCCTATCGGCTTTCTTAGTTTAAATTTCATTATTGTTCAAGTTTACTTGAGTCTAATGGCCATTACCCATTAGCTATTAGCCATTAGCCTTCGCTAGCAGTCGGCTTGCGAAACTATTCCACATATTCTGTAGCATCCTCGAAGTATCGTGGACGCTGGAAGAGCACTTCCGTTGACCCCATAAGCAGTTTGTCGCCCCATGAAAGGCAAAGCACCTCGCCTATGCCAACATCATTGCCATTTACCTTAACGAGGTTTCTGTTGTTCAGACTTTCTATATGGTGTTCCAGTCCGCTACCGCCTTCCTTCACTGTGATGCGTGTCTGCACGCGACTCATATACTTGTCTGTCACATCCAGTTTTATGCTTGCTTCGCAGGTAGGGGCGTTTCGACCTATGGTATTGACACCTTTCAATAGCGGATATTCCGTTCTGCCCACATAGAGCGAACCTATTGTGCGGTCTTCCTTCTCGAAGTTGAGTGCAGTCTCAGTATCGTCATCTGCTATTGGAGCCGTATTCTTAGGCATTGCTGCTTCTATGAATACGGACACCTTAGATCGATGTCCGCATTCAGGGCATTTGAGCATTCTGTCCTCAATACCGGCATAATATGGTATAGTCAATACAGCCTTGCAGGTAAGACAGGTTACTTTGATGGTATTTGCCATAGATTATACCATTACAGCATCGTTAGTATAGTCAGGCATATCGTCGCTTGCCTGCATGAACTCATCGCCTGAAGTCTGTTGTGGCATTGGTACGTCGTAGTCAGAGATATCCTGAACCTCATTCTCCGAGATAGTGCCGCTATCGTCAACGTCGATGACTGCCACATCAGCGGTGCCTTCCTGGTCAACATCTACGAGAATTCCCTGGTGACCTTCAACGTTGATAACTGCCACGTCAACAGTCTCACCGTTCATGTTCACATCATGCTCTACGCCAATAACGCGAATGTCAACATCTTCTCCACCGTTATCTCCTGTTTGCTGAATGTTTGGATCTTCAATATTCTGAGAATCTTCTGGGGTATTGTTCTGTGCAATCTGCTCATCCTGCTGTTGTGGAGCTTCTGTCTGCTGTGGAGCTTCTGTCTGCTGTGGTGCAGCGGCCTGATGGTGGTGATGAACCTCTGTATTGTGATAATGATGAACATGCGTAGTATGTTCTACCACCTGTGGCTGAGGTTCTGCCGGAGTCTCTGCAGCTAGAACATCAACATCGCCTTCTTCTGTGCTTTCAGCCTCTGCTGTTTCAGGCGCTTCATTTACATTATAATGATTGAAAGCCGCCTGAGCTCCCACGGAAGCAGCTGCACCAACGGCAGCTGCACCAGCCATCTTGAGGTTATCACTTACTGTAGATTTCTTTTCGTTCTTTTCCTGTACTTCCTCGTTCTCAACGTTTCTGTACAAAGTGTCGTCGTTTGCCATGATTATTTCGAGTTTTAGTTAGTGAACAATTTTTATAATCAAGAATTAGTGAATTAGAGAATTTTTAACTCGCTGGTATCATATAATTCTTTAATTCTCAAATTCTTGATAATTATAATTTTCTTGGTGCAAAGGTATTCTTTTCTTTCTAATCATCCATCGTGATTCGTTGCATAACGGACGAAACCGCCAGTTTGGCTGACGAAATCATTTCTGCCAAACTACGATAGGCATCATATTGTTGAAATTGCCCCACATTACAGGATATTACCATTTTGTCTTACATGCTGTACAATATCCTCTGTTCTTCAGGTTCTCAAAAGGAAGGAAGCCAAGGAAGCTCTTACATTTCGGGCAAACATAATCTACCATGAATTGCTTGTTTAGTCCTTCCATCTTTACAGGCATATCTTGCTGTCCCTTATAGGCTGTTCTAAGGCTGAATACAATACCACCAATCATGATCACACCCATGAAAGGCTTTATGGCATTTACAGAATCGCCAAGAAGGAACGTAAGGGCGAACAGTACGGTAGAAGCAACGCCTGGCAGCGAGCGCATGAACTGCTTCTTCGCATTTTCCTGCTGAAGTTTTATCTTTTCTGCTTGGTAGTTGTCATACACATCCTTTAGCTTCGCGAACTCTGTTGCATAATCTGCAGTTTGCTGATTGCCGCTATTCTGCTGACTGCTTGACGGCATGCTTCTTGTCGCTACAAACACATCGCCAATCCTAATCTGAAATGTTGGTCCAAGAGTTACGACAGTGTCTTCTGTTATAATCTTCTTTATGATTCGTGCGCCATCAACGAAAGTTCCGTTCGTTGAGCCAAGATCTTCAATTTCCACTTTACCGTCAGCAAGTTTCGTCACTTTCAGATGCTTGCCACTAACCGATTTCTCTGTTATCGCAAAAGGCTGATTGCCTTTACGTCCTATTATTATTTCCATAAGAAACTATTAATATTTCAATTTTCCACTCTATATTTTATTTCCAAACGCGAGTTGTATTGGAAGAAATCTAAAACACAAGTTGCACGAGTTGCACAAGTTTTTCTCGCGAATAGGTTTCATAGTGACACAAGTTTTATTTCGTCTTCAAGAACTTGCATAACTAAAAGTAACTACCGCACTTGAACTTGTGTCACTTGCGTTTTATTCTCATTTGCAATAGAGACTCGTGTCACTCGTGAAACCCGTGTTTCAAATTTCTCTTGATGTATAGATAGCGTTCTATAAACATTATTCCGTCATTGTTTGTTTCAACGCTTTCAGAGCCTCCTTTGGCACAGATAGAGTAACAGGCTTGTCTGTTGCCATGTTGCTGAGGATAAGCTTCTGGCGTGGCATACTAATTTGCACAATATAACGCCTATCAACAATATATTTCCTGCCAATACGGATGTACATACCACGATTGGTGTCTGTCACGGCACTCTCTATCAGCTTCTCAAACTGAATGAGCGACATCGTAACCATTACGCGCAGTCCGTTCTGCATTGTGATATACAGATAATTGCCGTCAGCTTCCGCATAAACCATCTTGTCAAGGTCTATCTTGACAAGGTCATCGCGGTTTTTGAATATTATAGGTGTCATAGTGTGATGGACAAATAAAGTTTTATAACTTTATACCCATTTTGGGAACATGGTAAACATGGATTTCATGTAATTATCTAAACATACATGCACAAAAAAAGTGGAACTCGTCTGCTCGTTCCACTAACTGAAGGTCTTCGCATTACCCAATCCTGACGAACGAGCAATGCCGAAGCCCCACTGATATGATTAATCAAACAGTGACTATGACCATGATTATGACTTTGACCAACTGATAATGGTAGCCAAAGATCATAACCAATAGCCTATGCTGATTGGTTAAAACCATACAGAAAGGACGTCCCATTGCATTGTTCCTGACAGGATTATGAAAGTTTGCGAAGTTTTCAGTTAGTCAAGCACAAGCGATTTTCTTGTTTGAATACAAGTGATCTTATAGATCTAGGTCCGCTCTTTTTATGAAATATGTATGTCATACTTTCTAAGGGGCTTCAGCATCGCCTTTTACCCTTTATACCGTAAGACGGTGCAAAGGTAAACAATTGTTGGCAAATAGCAAAGAAAAATCAAGGAAAAATAGATGTTTTTTGTGGATTATTATCTATAACTCTATGAGTTCTGAAAAAGTTTGTATACAAACTCAATGCAAGTTTGTATACAAACTCGAACCAGTTTTGTATACGAACTTTTTTGCAACTCTATCAGATTTGTTTCTCTTCTCTGGCAAATACAACAAAAAACTCCTTGCAAAAGCGGAATGCTGTGCAAGGAGTTTTTATTATAACAAACAATATCCAACAATAGACAGAAATAACAAATAATGATTTTTTTGAATTAATTCTTGAAAATTGTTGATAATTCTTGTTTAAAGAGTGTATTCAATTAGTCGAGGATGATTGGCTTGTACTTTGGTACGAGAGTCTTCATGATAACCCAAGCGAGGAGGTAAGCTACGGCGCAGATGCAGAAGACAATCATATAAGCACCAGGGTTACCGTCGAAGCCGAGGAACTGGAATGCCTCACCCTGCTCCTCAGCGTATGTGAAGAGCTTACCAGAACCCTTGTTGATGAGGAACGAACCTACACCACCTGCCATACCGCCGATACCTGTGATGGTAGCGATAGCTGACTTAGGGAACATGTCGCCGATTGTAGAGAAGAGGTTTGCTGACCAAGCCTGATGGCCTGCGCCTACAAGACCGATGATGACTGCTGGCCACCATGCTGAATAAGCTCCCATTGGCTGTGCTGCAAGACATACGAGTGGCATGAAGGCGATGAGCATCATGGCAAGCATACGACCAGCGTAAGGGTTCATACCCTTCTTCTCAACGAAGTAAGTTGGGAGCTTACAAACGTAGATAGAGAGGAATGTTACGATTGCGTAGAGAGTCATGATGAGAAGCATACCTGTGCCTGATGATGCCTTGTAGCCGTAAACGTCCTGGAAGTAGCCTGGTGCCCAGAAGAGGAAGAACCACCAAACACCGTCTGTGAAGAACTTGCCGGTGATGAAAGCCCATGTCTGACGATAGCCGAATGCCTGTGCGAAAGACATCTGCTTCTCTTCCTTTGCTTCAGCAGCAGCCTTAGCAGCAGCTGCGTCCTCTTCTTCGTCCTGATTGATGTACGTGAGCTCTGCCTCGTTAACGTGAGAAGACTTCTCTGGTTTCTCATACCATGCTACGTAGAAGCCCATCCAGATGAAACCGAGTACACCGATGATTATGAATGACATCTCCCAACCGAAAGCCTTTGCCAATGGAGGAATCATGAGTGGAGCTGCGAGAGCACCTACGGAAGCACCTGCATTGAAGATGGAAGTAGCGTAAGCGCGGTCCTTCTTAGGGAAGTATTCTGCTGTTACCTTGATGGCCGCAGGGAAGTTACCAGCTTCACCAAGACCGAGGATTGCACGGCAAACGAGGAAGAGCCAAACGCCAGTAGAAGCTACTGCGATAGCAGCAGAAGAGCCCTTCTCGAGAGCACGCATAGCCTCGATGCTGTCCAATCCCTGGATATACTGAGTGGCAATGGCTGTACCAGCGTGGATACAAGCGCCGAAGCTCCATACGCCGATAGCCCAGAGATAACCTTTCTTTGTGCCCATCCAGTCAACGAACTTGCCTGCGAAGAGCATACAGATTGCGTAGAAAATAGAGAAATAAGCGGTAATGTTACCATAGTCTTCATCTGTCCAGTGGAAGTCTGGATAGATAAACTCCTTCGCTGTGAGCGAAAGTACCTGACGGTCGAGGTAGTTTACTGTTGTAGCCACGAAGAGAAGGCCACAGATCCACCAACGCCAGTTTGTCATTTTAGATGTTTGTACAGGTGACATAATTTTGTTAGTTTAGCCCCACCCCAACCCTCCCTCAAGGGGAGGGAGATTATATTAGACTCTAAGGATGAGGAGTTAGTTATTATTTAAGTTAATATTTGCAATACATTTTTATTAAGTCTCCCCTTGTGGGGGAGATTTAGAGGGGGTCTTCCAAGAGGAAACGTTCTGCTTCAAGAGCAGCCTTGCAACCAGAACCGGCTGCTACGATAGCTTGGCGATAGACAGGATCTGCGCAGTCGCCAGCAACATATACTCCAGGAATCTTTGTCTTTGGAGTGCCGTCGATGGTCTTGAAATAGCCCATGTTGTCAACGTCAAGCCATTCGCGGAAGATCTCCGTGTTTGGATTATGACCGATGGCAAGGAAGAATCCGTCGATGTCGATGTTCACTTCCTCTTCGTCTGCCTCGCCCTTGCGCTTTACGAGTCGTGCGCCCTGAACGCCAACCTTTCCATCGCCATTGAGTCCGAGAGTGTTGTGCTCAAAGAGAACTTCAATGTTCTCTGTGTTCATGACGCGATCCTGCATAACCTTCGATGCACGGAGATATGGCTTACGAACTACGAGATATACCTTCTTTGCAAGTCCTGAGAGATAGAGAGCATCCTCGCAAGCTGTATCGCCACCACCAACAACGGCTACAGTCTTCTTGCGATAGAAGAAACCGTCGCATGTAGCACAAGCACTCACGCCCATGCCCTTGAAACGCTCTTCGTCAGGAAGACCAAGGTATTTAGCGGAAGCTCCAGTAGCGATGATCACGGTCTCAGCCTCAATCTGGTCGCCATTATCTATAGTAATAATGTAAGGGCGCTTTGAGAAATCAACCTTCGTAACGATGCCATCACGAATGTCCGCACCGAAATTCTCTGCCTGCTGACGGATGTCCATCATCATCATGTTGGCGTCAACGCCGTCAGGATAGCCAGGGAAGTTCTCGACGGTTGTGGTTTGGGTAAGCTGTCCACCCATCTGTAGGCCGCAATATTCTATTGGTTTGAGGTTTGCTCTTGAAGCGTATATGGCAGCCGTATAACCCGCAGGTCCGCTACCGATAATGAGACATTTAGTGTGCTCCATTATATTAGTTACTTAATTAGTTAAGTTATTGCTTATGGTTAAATAAAGTTATAATTTGCTGCAAAGTTAAAAAATCTTATGTAAATATTTGTAAAAAGAGTAAAAAAGTATTACTTTTGCCCTCGAAAAAACGAAAATCATTAAATATATAGCAACAATTATGAAGAAATTAACCACAATTTTAACATTTGCACTACTTGCAATAATGTCATTCTCGCTCACTTCATGTGACGAAGACCATCAGATAGCCCTTGAACTTGACGGAACATGGCGCGGTACCGTAGATACGGACAGGGAAGTTTACTATGTAGACATTCGTTTCTATCAGTCAGGCTTCTCAAGACATGGTCATGGCTATGAGTTTGACGAACCTGTACATGGCTATGGTCGTGGCACATACGCAGAGTTCAACTGGAGCGTGGAGAATGGCAATGTTTACCTTGACTACGACGATGGCTCTCATGTAGTCATTGCTGAATACGACTTGGTAACACGCTACGGACAGAAGTCGCTTATCGGTCGCCTGCAGCAAGTTCGCAATGGTTGGACAATGGGTTACATCAATCTCCTCAAGCTTACAGACAACCGCTATGACGACGGCTACTATGACTACGTAAAGCAGAAGAAGCAAATCATAGACGATTCAAACGAGACTGAAGAATAAGAAAGAAATCACCATACCACGAAGAACGCAAGGGGAATAAAACACTCTTGCGTTTTTCTGCTTATAGAAAATATACAATGAATTGTACTATTGACATAGAAAATGCAGTGAAAGTGCTGCGTGAAGGTGGAGTAATACTCTACCCTACCGATACTATCTGGGGCATCGGTTGTGACGCTACAAACCCAAAGGCGGTGGAGAAGGTTTACAAGATTAAGCAGCGTGAGGATTCGAAGGCGCTGATATGCCTCGTTGACAGCGAAGCTCGCGTGCAGCGTTATGTACGCAATGTGCCTGACGTAGCTTGGGACATCATAGAACTTGCCACAAAGCCTACTACCGTTATCCTTGACGGTGCTTCGGGTCTTGCGCCAAACCTCCTTGCTGAAGACGGCAGCGTGGCTATTCGCGTCACTCGCGAGGAGTTCTCAAAGCAGCTCTGCTATCGTTTCCAGAAGCCTATCGTTTCTACAAGTGCCAACATCAGCGGAATGCCTTCTGCTGCAATTTTCAAGGAGATTGACCAAGAGATTATCGATGCTGTTGACTATGTATGCTCATTCCGTCGCGGAGACAAGACAAAGGCACAGCCTTCAAGCATCATACGTTTGAAGCAGGACGGCGAGGTGGAAATAATTCGATAGAAGCCCCCTCCAACTCCCCCGAGCGGGGGAGTGACTAAAATAGAACAAAGTGAACATTACAGTCATAAAGGAAAAGATATCTGAGCGCCAATTGCTGATGCTGCTGAGCCTTTTCGTGGGCTTCTTTGCGGCAGTGGCAGGCTATGTATTGCACTGGATAATCCATCAGGTGCAACAATTCCTCACGCATAATTTCGACCCTACTACATTCAACTGGCTTTACATGCTATACCCTGCGATAGGTATTCTTGTCACGGCGTTGTTTGTGCGCTATGTGGTTAGGGACAATATCTCGCACGGTATTACACGAATTCTTTATGCAATAAGCCGAAAGAGAAGTTTCCTGAAAGCACATAACTGCTGGTCGTCGGTTGTTGCTTCCGCCATAACCATCGGTTGCGGTGGTTCCGTGGGAGCAGAGGCGCCTATCGTGCTTACTGGTTCTGCCATAGGTAGTAACCTCGGTCGTGCCTTTGGACTTGACAACAAAACGCTTATGGTGCTCGTAGGTTGCGGTGCATCCGCTGCTATTGCCGGTGTATTCAAGGCACCGATGGCAGGTCTCGTCTTCACGCTTGAAGTGCTGATGATAGACCTTACCATGGCCTCTTTGCTGCCAATCCTCATCGCCAGCGTTACTGCCACTTGCTTCACATACATCTTCATGGGAAGCGACTCGCTGTTCACCTTTACCCTTGATGCCGATTGGACAGTAAGGCGCATTCCTGCAAACGTGCTTCTTGGCGTTTTCTGCGGTATCGTAAGCCTTTATTTCATGCGCACGATGGCATTCACGGAAGGCATATTCTCGAAGCTAAAGGAGCACTTTTACTTGAAATGGGGTGTGGGCGCATTGATGCTTTCCACGCTTATCATTCTCTTCCCTTCACTCTATGGCGAAGGCTACAACAGCATAAACATCCTTCTGAACGGCACAAGCCAAGCTGACTGGAACAAGATTCTCGACACCTCCATATTCGCAGGGAAGTCAGACCTTCTCATCCTTTACGTGGCAATGGTTCTGCTCACGAAGGTCTTTGCCACATCAGCAACCAACGGCGGTGGCGGTTGTGGTGGTACTTTCGCTCCTTCCCTTTTCATCGGAGCCTTTGCGGGTTTCCTCTTTGCAAGGATTTGGAACATCTGCGACCTGGGCATAGAAGTGCCTGAAAAGAACTTCGCGCTGTTGGGAATGGCTGCCGTCATGGCTGGCGTCATGCACGCTCCTTTGACGGGAATCTTCCTCATCGCTGACATCACGGGCGGCTACAGCATGTTCATTCCGCTCATCATCGTTGCCATCGTCTCATACCTTACTATAAACATCTTCGAGCCTCATTCCATATATGCTGGTCGTCTTGCCCGTGAAGGAAAGCTCCTTACGCACCATACCGACAAGGCTGTGCTCACGCTTATGAACATCGAGAATGTCATAGAGAAGAACAACGAAAGCGTAAAGCCAGACGTGGAACTCGGACAACTCGTGAAGCACCTTTCTCGTTCAAATCGCAACGTGCTTCCTGTGCTTGACGATGCTGGTCACCTTCTAGGCGAAATCGACCTGATGAAGCTGCGTCACATAGTTTTCCGCACAGAACTTTACCATCATTTCACGGTGCGCCAACTCATGTCGCAACCAGCTTCCATCATAGGCGTAAACGACCCAATGGCTTCAGTTATGTCAAGATTAGACGAAACTCACGCACATCAATTGCCTGTTTGTACCCCTGATGGCACGCTTGTTGGATATATAAGCAGGTATCATGTGTATCGCGTCTATCGCCAGATGGTACACGATCTCTCACAAGAATAGCATTAGAATCACAAACATAAACAGAACACATCCATCATGCTTCATTTCATATTTATAATACTTCTCTTACTCTTAATAGTTCCAATCCTCTTCTTAGGTGGTATCATTGGCACTATCTGGAGAATGCTCAAGGGCAACAACTCCAAATACTCCAACAGGAATGGCTATTCGTATCGCACAGGCGCTTACGGACAAACTTCCTCTGGTAACGAGCAGCAGTCAGGCTATAGCAGCTCTTCACGCAGCGAGCAGCGACAGTCGTCAGGCGGCAATCACAAGAAGATCTTCAAGGAGAACCAAGGAGAGTATGTGGATTACGAAGAAATAGACTAACTACACAAGCGCAAAAATAACCCAATATTATAACCTATGAAAAAACTAATACTATCATTGTTGACTGCGTTCGTTTGCTTGACGAATGCTACCGCCAAGGATCACCATGGCATAACTTTCAAGCAGCTGTCTTCCGACCGCTTCACGCTTATCCAAAACAACAAGCCTGCACAAATCACTATTGCGGCTGATGAGGACAAGGGCGTGCAGATAGCTGCGAACAACCTTGCAGAAGACTTCCAGAGAGTTTGTGGCACAAAGGCACTGATCACGAACCTATCTGATGCCAATGTTCAGCAGATTATCGTTGGTACGCTTCAGAGCAGCATCATCAAGCAGCTCATCAAGCAGAAGAAGATAGACACAAAGGAACTCAAGGACAAAGTAGAGAAGTATCTCATCACTTTTGTTGACTCAGAGAACGCCCTCGTAATCGTTGGTTCCGACAAGCGCGGAGCCATCTACGGCATCTACGAGATTTCAGAGCAGATAGGTGTTTCGCCTTGGTATGATTGGGCAGATGTTCCTGTAGAGAAGGCTTCAAACATCTCCATCCAGAAGGGCAACTACACAGCAGGAGAGCCAGCTGTTCGCTACCGTGGCATATTCCTTAACGACGAGGCTCCATGCCTTACAAGCTGGGTAAAGAACACTTACGGCACGGAATATGGCGACCATCGCTTCTATGCTCGCTGCTTCGAGTTGATACTTCGTCTTCGCGGCAACTTCATGTGGCCTGCAATGTGGGGCTGGGCGTTCTATGCCGACGACCCTGAAAACAGCAGGACAGCTGATGAAATGGGCGTTATCATGGGTACTTCCCACCATGAGCCTATGGCGCGAAACCATCAGGAATGGGCACGTAATCGTCAGGAATATGGCGCTTGGGACTACGACACAAACCCAAAGGTTATAGAGAAGTTCTTCCGTGAGGGCGTGGCACGTTCAAAGAACAACGAGGACCTCATCACTATTGGTATGCGTGGCGATGGCGACGCGCCGCTTGGTGGCAAGGAAGGTCATGACGACGAGTATGTTTCGCAGGACGAACTCATCATGCGTTCACTTGAGAATGTCATTGCTGCCCAGCGTCGTATCATAAAGGAAGAGACAGGAAAGCCTGCTGAAAAGCGACCACAGGTATGGGCGCTCTACAAGGAGGTTCAGAAATACTACGAGATGGGACTGAAGGTGCCTTCTGACGTTACCATCCTTCTTTCTGACGACAACTGGGGCGACGTGCGCAAACTCCCTACAAAAGAGGAACTTGCAAGCCGTAAGGGCGGCTTCGGCATGTACTATCACGTGGACTATGTAGGGGCACCACGCAACTCAAAGTGGATGAACGTCACACCTATCCAGAACCTTTGGGAGCAGATGACTCTAACATACGACTACGGCGTGGATAAGCTTTGGGTGCTCAACGTTGGCGACCTCAAGCCAATGGAATACCCTATAACATTGTTCCTTGACCTTGCATGGAATCCTAAGAAATATGATACTGCTGCCAAGCTCATGGAGCATCCACGCGAGTTCTGCGCAGAATGTTTCGGCGAGGATGAAGCCGATGAAGCTGCACGCATACTGAACCTCTTCAGCAAATACAGCGGACGTACTACAGTGGAGATGCTCGACTGCAACACATACAACCTCGAAAGCGGCGAGTGGCTGAAGGTGCGCAACGAGTTCATCACCCTTGAGGCAGAGGCTCTTCGCCAGTACATGAGGCTTCCTGAAACTTCCCGCGATGCCTACAAGCAGCTTATCCTTTTCCCTGTTCAGGCTGTTGCCAACATCTACGACATGTATTACTCACAGGCTATGAACCACAAGCTCTACAAGCAGGGTGACATGGCTTGCAACGAGTGGGCAGAAAAGACGGAGAAGGCTTTCAAGCGTGACGCTGAACTTCAGAAGGATTACAATGAAGTGATGGCTGGAGGCAAGTGGAATGGCATGATGACGCAGAAGCACATCGGCTATACTCAGTGGAACGACAACTTCCCTGCTGACAGACTTCCTAAGGTGTATCGACTTGAGCAGCCTGCATCTTCTGGCATCGCATTCGCCCTTGACAAGCGCGGTTATACAAGCATCGAGGCTGAACACTATTTCTCTGCAAACGCAAACGACGATACTCATTGGGAGACAATCCCTTACATGGGAAGAACGCTTTCTGGTATAGCTCTTCGTCCTTACACCAAGGAACCTAACGGAGAGTCCCTGACATACAAGTTTGAGCTTCCTGCAAACATCGATTCAGTAAAGATTCACGTCGTTGTGAAGTCAACTCTCGCATTCAAGAATCCAGAAGGCCACAAATACGCGGTTAGCCTTAACGATGGTGAAGCTGTGGAAGTGAACTTCAACGGCAACCTTAACGAGAAGCCAGAGAACTGCTACTCAATCTACTATCCTACCGTTGCGCGTCGTGTGGTAGAAAGCATCGTGCCTTTCGCTCTCAAGAAGGCATCTGCAGGAATGCACACAGTAACGATTTCTCCACTTGATCCTGCGATAGTCTTTGAGAAGATTGTTATCGATTACGGTGGCTATCAGAAGCAATTCCTCTTCGGAGAAGAAAGCGAAAGGAAGTAAACGCAACAAGCATAAATGGAAACGACGCCCCATGGCGTCGTTAGGAAGCACAGGGAGAATGGCAATATACATTCTCTTGTGGCAACTTAACGACAACATGGGGCGTCGTTTCAATTATGCATTCTAATTGGTTAAGGTTTAGGTTAAGGTAAAATAAAGACTTACTTCGCTCCGCGACCCTTTGCCTGACCAAAAGCAATCGTTTTCTTCAGTTGTTTTCCGTCTTCGAAAGTAACTGTCAGCTTGACATTCTTGACCTTGTCTGTCGTATTTGCTGAACGTGATGAGCGGAGGATTACCATGGCGGCTCCGTCATAGAGTGCGTATTCGCCAGACTTCTTGTCGGCTGATGCTGGCACATTCACGTAGTCGCAAGTCTGGTCACCATTGCTCATTGCCTCGATGGTAGCGTCACCTTCAAGCGACATCTTTATCACACCATTCTTGCCGTACACTCTCCTACCCTTCTTGTCAACGGCGAAGATGCGCACATGCTGGAGGTCGATGCCGTCAGCAAGCCAGTTTGCGTTGTCCGCTTCAAGGTTTAGCGCAACAGCTTCCCCTGGAGTCTCGATAGTGTATGTAGCCACAGGCTTGCCGTTGTTGTAAGCCACGGCTTCTGCCTTGCCTGCTATGTAGTCTATGCCTGTGAATATGAACTTGTTGCGAGCGCCGGCATCCTTGCGATTGTTTTGAAGCTTAGCCTTGCTCTTGCCGTTAATCTTAAGTTCCACCTCATCGCAGTTTGAGAACGCATAGAGAGTAATCTTTCCGTCCTTTGCTGCTGTAGGAAGGGCAAAGTTCTCCGAGAGATTGATGTTGCCAAGGTTCACGCCGTTCCAATCCGTGCGCTCTGCCCCTTGATAGACAGAGAGGTGAACCATAGGCTTGTCGTCGAAGTAACTCTTCAGGAAGAATGCCGTTGGCTTTGGCAATAACGAGATGTCGAACACACCAAGATGCCAACCCTTGCGTGGCCATCCATGACTCTCGCCAAGGTAATCTATCGCGCCCCAATAAGCAAGACCTACCACCTTGTCAAGGTCCATCTCGAAGAAGTTCTTTCCGAGTCCTTGCGTGTTAGCCTCACTCTGATAGAACTTCATGTTAGGGAAACGCTTGCCGTCGCCTGGGAAGTACATGTAGCGATAGTTGTAAGATGCAATGTCGGTTTCATGTACAAGTGGCGCAGGGAGAGAATCCGTGTCAACATCACGGAAACGTGGGTGCATGGCAACTGTTATCGGACGAGAGTTGTCGTAACGATGCAGAACAGGCTTCATCGAGCGATATTGCGTAACTCCCCAGTCGGCGTATGGCAATCCCCATTCCTGCTGGAGTTCGTTGCCAAGGCTCCACATCACAACAGAAGGGTGGTTGCGGTCGCGCTTGATGAACTCTGGGATGTCGTGCTGCCATTGCGCTGAAAAATCAACTCTATCGCCTGAGAACTGCTTGAGCCACTTGTCGTAAAGCTCATCCACAACGAGTATTCCGTACTTGTCGCAAAGTTTCAGGAGGCTTTCTGAATAAGGATTATGTGATGTGCGGATATGGTTTATGCCAAACTCCTTGAGCAGCTTCACTCTCTTCTCAAGGGCGGCAGGATAGGCAGCAGCACCAAGTGCTCCGAGTGTGTGATGGTTTGCTATACCCTTGAGCAGCACCTTCTTGCCGTTGAGCTTGAAGCCATAGTCAGCACCGTATTCTATCGTGCGAACGCCAAATTCCTCTGTCACCTGGTCGTAAGCATTTCCGTCCTTGTCAAGCACGGCAACCTCTATCGTATAAAGATGTGGATTCTCCAAATCCCAAAGCACAGGGTTCTGAATCCTTATGCTGTCAAGCTTGTATTCGTTCACGCGTTGGCGACCGTAGTATTTCTTCTCGCATTTCGTGTCTGCCACGACGTTTCCCTTCTGGTCCATGATCTTGCAAGCGAAGGTGAGCGTCTCGATCTTGTCTCGCGACTGATTGGCAAACTCCGCCTGAACCTTCACCCAAGCTTCGTTACCCTCCACGTTTGTTGTGATGTAAAGCGGATGGCGAGTGAAGTAGAACTGCTTTGGGGTTACGATGAGGTTCACATCGCGGAAAAGACCGCCACCCGTGTACCAACGTGAACTTTTCGGATTCTGCGTGTCGCAAACCACTTCCACAGTGTTGTCCTCACCCCATTTCAGGAGACTTGTTATGTCGCTCTCGAAACCAAGATAGCCGTAGTCGGTATTGCCGATATGCTTGCCGTTGAGATAGGCGTCGCCAACGAGGAGCATACCCTCGAAGTCTATCACCACGCGGCTGTTCTTCCAAGCTTCGTCAGGCGTGAAGGTCTTCTTGTAGTAGCCCTTGCCAAGCTTCTTGAAGGCACGAGCGGAAAGAAGGCTCTTGAAGTTGGCGGCATCGTTGTTCAGGTCAGCCTGTTCGTCGGCAGAAGGAGCTATCCATGGCTCGCCAATCTGATAGTCGTGAGGGAGGTTCACTGCTGTCCATGACTGCTTGTCGTAAGAGAACTGCCAGTCGAAGTTGAACAATATCGTTTCCCTCTGCGCATTGGCACAAAGAGAAGCGAAGAGAAATGATAGGATGGTTATAATTTGCTTTTTCATAAATTCTTAATTTCCGTCTGGTTTAATGAATTCTGTCATAGGTGATGGTGTCCAATGGAAGGTGTTCCAATCGTCTGGCTGCGCAGGATTGAAGTCTGTCCATCCTGGGCGAAGGTTCTTCACGAGCGGAGAGTTTGTCTGCTT
>JAZRXS010000133.1:0-10972 GCA_045600325.1 Prevotella sp. | reverse complement strand
GCTGTTGATTTCCTTAACCTTATCTTTGAATAATTGTGGCAATACAAAATCCAATCCGTCATATTCGCTAAAACGGTTACTGGCATTTTGTGCCATTTGATTTAGGTCTCTTAATTCTTCCATAACTATTTGAGTAGCTGTTTTACAATCTCTTGTGATATTCTTTTTATTACTGGTACTGCAACACTATTGCCGAACTGATGAAATGCTTCTTTCTTTGATACTACTATTTTGAAAGGCATTTGTTCATGGACTGTAGCAGGGGTATTAGGATTCTCCCAACCATTGCCAGCAATATTATAGCCCTGTAGTCTACCGGCTTCAGTAGGAGTAAGTTTGCGAGGATTTAAACCATATTCAGATTGGTCTATAAGAATCTCACTTCCGTCTTTCCAATATCTAGCAGAAATTGTGCTGCAATATGTGGCTTCTGGCCTGAATAGAGAATAACCAAAGCCTTTGCCATTTTCTCTATTCCTCTTTTTTCGTTCTTGATGTCCTATCCACATTCTGTCAGATATAGTAACAACTGTGAATCTGTCTTCTGGATTGTCAAGACTGTCACGAGGTTCAAAAATATCGCTTACATGTGTTTCTTTACAATCGGTTTTAGCCAGTTCCTTATCAAAAATTGTTTTTCCGTTCTTGTCAATACCGTATGGAAATTTAAAATCCTCATTAGGAAGTTGGTCTAAGTCCCAAGCTATGATAAAAAGTCGTTCTCTATTCTGTGGAACGCCAAAGTATTTAGCATTCAAGACCTCAACCTTGTAGCCATAATTCAGTTCGGAAAGGGTTGCAAGAATCACTTTTAGAGTGTTTCCTTTGTCATGCATTTTCAATCCTTTAACATTTTCCAGAAACAAGACTCTTGGAGCATGACCTTGCTCTTTTTTGTATTTTACAATATTAGCAATATTGAAGAAGAGAGTTCCCCTAGTATCTTCAAATCCTCTCTTTAACCCTGCTATAGAGAAAGCCTGACAAGGAAATCCTCCACAGCAGACATCAAAGTCAGGAATGTCTTGTGGATTGGCATCGTTGATATCTTCATTGAAAAACTTGTATTTTCCTTCTTCGTCTTTCTCGAAAAGTTTAGGTTCAATCTCATTATAATTAACTTCGTAAGAGATTCTTGCATATTTATCCCACTCACTGGCGAACACACATTTGCCTCCAACAGAATGCATAGCCTGATGGAAACCTCCAATACCAGCAAAAAGGTCAATAAATGTAAACTTCTTTTTAGCCACTCTATATCTTTAAGTATAGCGTGGAGGCTAAAGCAAAAAAGCCGTTCGAGTTCTGACCAAACTCTTGCTTGTTTAATGCAATAGACCTCCACGCTGTGATTAATAATTCTTTTCACAACGGGACATCATTGCATCATCTTCCAAGCTTGTTTTTGATTGGTCAGATCTGAACGGCGAAGTATGACGTCTTACACTCTGTCGAATTTGGCTCTGCCTTGCCTCGGCGGCACTCAACAATTGAAACAAGTTTCATTGTATTCGTTGGCACGAGCCTTGCAGTTTATAGGAACTGCGGCCTTATTTTATCTGTAAACTATCAATTGATTGTATCTAATAAACAATGATTCTACCAAATTCGACCTAATTGAAAGAGGTATATACTGAAACATGAATGAGATTTGATGGACAGATGATTTTGGTAGAATTTGGTTGAATCTTTGTTATATAATTATCTGTTGAGTAGTTACGTATATTCTTGTTTTACGGAGTTCCTTGTTATCGGGCGTGAGAGATACTCCCCAGCAGTAGTTGCTGGAGTTCTCCGATGCCTTGCTCCACGTTTGGAGAGGAACTCTTCTGGTTTCTATGCTGTAACGCATATCGTTTTGTTATTTTATATATAACGGATGAACCGCGGGTTTATTGTTTTGTGGTTTTATTAATACTATTCAAGGATTACATCCCAAATGCCTGACTTATCGGAGCCTACTCTACGGATGAGTTTGTCGCGCATGACCTCAAGGTTATTGTCAATGGCGGTTGAACTGATGCCTATGGCTTGTGCCATCTCTAATCTCGTGATTGTTGGATCTTGAAGGATCATCTTTAACATCTCAAGACGATTTACAGTCAAATTTACACCCAACTTTTCTGCATTTACACCCAACTTTTTGAGTTTTACACCCAACTTTTCATCGTTATTACCAACCTTTACAGTCAACTTTTTGCCATTTACAACCAACTTTACAGTCAAGTTTTCCTCGTTTACACCCAACTTTTGGTCATTTATAACCAACCCTGAGTCATTTATAACCAACCCATCTGCGTCTTTTTCAGTTCTCCATACAATAGCCTTGAATTGACCGCCCACACATTCAAAGTCAATCTTTACATTTTCTTTCAATGCGCGACGGATGCCGCTGCCAAGACCTCTGTATATCATAGTCTTTGCGCAGAAATCAGCCAACAGCGGATTGCGTTGCTTGGATATGCCCATTAGCATCTCGTCTATGGTAAGACCGCCGTACAGAGAACCAGGGTTTATGATTTCTACACGGTTATCAAAAACGAGTATTCTGATGTATGCAGGTACCAGAAGGTCAATATGCACAAGGGCGTTTTGCAATAGTTCCTCTAATACAACCTCCGGAATCTCCAGTATGCCTGGGCGGTTGAAGTTCTGCCCATTCTGAAGGTGATGCAGGTTTGCTTTGAGAAATGACATTCCATCACGAAACATTTGTGGTATAGTGCCCGTGATGTCACGGCTGTCTCGGTATTCGCTACCGCTTATCTCATTGCCAACGAAGCTGACTGCCTTAATAACAAATGTATGCTCGTATTGCTGAGGCTTCTGACCAAAGAACAGAAGTCCGGCACGAGTAACGTTTTCATTGTCTCCAAGTATGCTAAGACTTTGCAAAAGGCTCTTTACAGGCTTGCCAAAGCTCTCTTTTGTCTGCCCATACTGACGATCAAAGAAGTCATTGATATATGCCATTTCAAGGTCTTTGATGCTTGTGTTCGGAACTGTTTCATTGTCTGCTTTGTAAGCACCAACACCTTGGAAAAGCGACAATATCTCGGCATTGTCTGTTACTCTTCGCTTATCCTGCCCTTGCTTAACCCATATAGAACCATCATTGGTTTTGTAAGGCTTTCCCTTACCTTCTTTGATCTGACATACGAGGAAGCGCTTCTCATCTACTTTTACGACTTCTGTCTCGATGTAGATGGCTGGCTTCACTTGTTCATTTGCTGTGTTTCCCAACTCCAAACCTGTATCTTGTAGCTGCTTGAAGGTAAGACCGAGCATCTCACCTGTCTTGTCCTGCACACCGAAAAGGATGACTCCGCCATGTGTATTGGCGAAAGCCACCATCTCCTGTGCTATCTTCGTTTGAGAAGTGAAACACTCTTTGTATTGTACTGTAGTTGTCTCGCCGCATTTGCAGAGTTCTACAAATTCATCGCTTGTCATTGTTTTGCAGTTTTAATACAGAAAGACTCCTTTTGTAAAGTCTTTTGTCAGATATAAATTTCTTTACATACGTACGCATTAGGTTACGCGTGCAAAGGTAGGAATTTCTGTATAGAAATCCAATATGTCCGCTCAATCAGTTTGACCTTTGGTCTTCCTCCTTCGCACCTCGGCAACACTTAAGCAAGCTTAGATATTGCTCTCGGTTTGTCGTCGGTTTAAGCCATGATGAGCATCGGGCTAGGCCTCTCCTTTCGTCCTCCCCGAAAAGTGAGGGAACTATTGAGGAGACCTCAATATATATAACGGACGAACCGCCGTTTTATTGTTTTTGCTTTTATTTCTCTGTAGGATTAGGGGCGTTATCTCCTTCAAATGGTAGTTCGGAAAGGTTGCCTTTGTCGTTCAGTTTGTCGAAGTCGCTCTGGAAGAGGCGGTCCTGAATGACGCGATACTTCTCAAACTCAGTCTCGGCGTATTCCTTGGCGTATTCTGACGTAATGCGTCCGGCATCTTGTAGAACTTCGCGGTCGGTAGCATCAAGGAATTTGTCTATTCGCTTTGCCCAATCTTCCATGGTCATCGGGATGTGACGTTCAGCCATGTCCTTGGCAATGTCGAGATAGGCATTGACAAGGCGTCCGAGGGCTTGCAGCTCATTCTCCTTCAGGTAATTTTTTGCTTTCGATACGTCAGATTTGATGATTTTTCCATTGGGTGCCTTTGCCCAGGTGGTCAATCCCATGTATTCCTTTTCGGAATCGGCACGTTCTACAATCAATTCTGCTGCTGTGTGTCCATGTACAGCATAGTGCATCTTGTTCTGCACTTTCTTGAAAAACGCACGAGTTGTGGGTGCATCACGGTTGTAGTCAATAGAGGTAGCATAAATGTCTGTGAGTTTCTGGTAGAAATTACGTTCGGAGAGTCTAATCTCACGTATCTCCTCCAAGAGTTGCTCAAAGTAGTCAACACCAATGTATCGCCCGTTCTCCATGCGCTTTTTGTCAATCACATAGCCACGGATAGCATACTGGCGAAGAATGAAAGTTGCCCATTGGCGAAATTGGGTGGCACGTCGCGAATTTGTACGATAACCTACGCTGATAATCATGTCAAGATTATAGTATTCCAAGTCATCCTCAACCTCTCCTCGGATACCCCTGTTCACGACGGTTGCAAATTTTGCAACCGTCGCTTCACGTTGCAATTCACCTTCGTTATAAATATTGGCGATATGACGGCTAATGGTAGATTTATTCTTGTCAAAAAGGGTGGCAATAGCAAGCTGTGTTGCCCAAATATTTTCGTCCTTGTAAAAGACCTGCACACCCTCCTCCTTCCCTTCTGTAATAAAGGTCAAGAACTCTGCTGTGCTGTTTCGTATTTCAAATCTCTTTGCCATTATGTACGTTCCTTAATTAAATACTCAGCAAGTCAAGCAAGCTTAGATATTGCTCTCGGTTTGTCGTCGGTTTAAGCCATGATGAGCATCGGGCTTTATTTTATATATAACGGACGAACCGCTGCAATAATTATGTGCGCAAAGTTAGGAAAATATTTGAGAAATGGCAAGACTTGATTTGATTTTTTGTTTTTCGAAGGCGAATTTCCACAAATGAGCCATGATTTTTCATGATGCTTTCAATGCGCAGCAGAATGTAGATTGTAAGCAAAATTGACGAAAATGCTTACAAAGTGTAAGTTGAAGTTTCTGCAAGATTTTGCATCAACCAGGAGATTCTGAAGCGGAAAATGTGGGGAATGAAGGCGTTTTTCGGGGTGTTGATGAAAAACCGTGGGAGTTTTGGTCAAAATCCGTGGGAGATATTTTCAAAACTGTGGGACTTTAACCTCAAAAAGCATAGAGAAAATGGGCAAAAATCAGCTAAAAACGAGGCGATTTTTACGGCCCAAAAAGTCAAGACTCTGGCTATCAGACAGATAGTATCGTCGCAAGAACAGCGACATTTTCAGACAAGTTTCCGTTGAATGATTTTGTTTCATTCTGGAGAGGGAATAAAAAAGCGGATTGTAAGCAAAACAAACGATTTTGCTTACAATCCGTTTTTCTTATATTCCGTTGATACTACAATCCCATGCTTGGCTTAAGCACGTCGTGACACTGCACCTTTTCCTGTTTTGACTGTGTGTATGTAGCTGTGGCACGAATGTCCTCCACGTTGGCTCCGAACTTCACTGTGTAGCGTCCGGCAGCAGTTTCCCAGCACTGTGTTGCCTCGTTGAAGGAAGCAAGGTCGTAAGCTGAAACACTCATCGTGAGCGTCTGGCTCTCGTTTGGCTTCAGTTCGCGAGTCTTGGCGAATGAACGCAACTCGTTGGCAGGCTTCACAAGACCGCCTGATGGAGCTGAAACGTAGAGCTGAACAGCCTCCTTACCAGCCACAGAGCCAGTGTTTGTCACTGTGATTGATGCCACGAAACCGTCCTTTGTAGCCTTCACTGTTGGCTTGCTGTATGAGAATGTTGTGTAGCTCAAGCCGTAGCCGAATGGATAAGAAACCTCCTTGCCAACGGTGTTGAAGTAGCGATAACCTACGTTGAGGTCTTCCTTGTGGAGTGTGAAATCATTGAACTCCTGCTTGCCGTTGATGCGTGCGCCGTTGCGTACGTTAGGGAAATTGGCAGAAGAAGGAACGTCTGTGAGCGCGATAGGCCATGTCATGCTGAGCTTGCCGGAAGGAGTTGCCTTGCCAGTAAGCACATCCGCTACGGAATAACCACCTTCCTGACCTGGCTGCCATGCGAGAAGGATTGCGTCTGGCTTACCCTTCCAAGAAGCAGTTTCAAGAACATTACCCATATTGAGGATCACAACCACCTTCTTGTTCTTCAGGTGGAAAGCGGAGCAAACATTACCTATGAGCTGCTGTTCTACTTCAGTGAGGTTGAAATCATCCGCTTCCTTGCGGTCACTACCCTCTCCTGCCTGACGACCGATGGTAATGATAGCCATCTCCGACTCATCTGCCTGAGAATTGATGATGTCGCGAGAAAGTGCAAGTTCAGGCAATACAGCCTTGCCCCAGAACCATCCGCGGCGAGTGACGGCAGCAGAAAGGTTGTCCTGATAGCTCTTGTAGCTCTTATAAACGTTGGCGAGCTTCTCGTTTACCATGAAGCCAGCTTCGTTGAGACCAGTCATCATGTCTATCGTGTAAGCCTTGTTCACGTCGCCAGAACCAGTGCCACCAGCGATGAAATCGTATGAAGTGATGCCGAAAACAGAAACTTTTTTCACGTCCTTCATAGGAAGAGTGTTAGACTCGTTCTTGAGAAGTACCATACCTTCGTTAGCGCTCTGGCGTGTCACTGCGGCATGAGCCTTGAGGTCAGGCTTGTTGGTGTACTGGTAGTTGCGGTACTTAGGAGTCTTGAGGAGGTATTCCAGGATTCGCCTTACGCAGATGTCGAGGTCAGCTTCCTTGAGCTCGCCGCTCCTTACCTTGTCGATTACCTCCTGAGTCTGAGCCGTAGTACCAGGTTCCATGAGGTCGTTGCCAGCCATGATCTGTGCAGCTGTGTTGCGCTGTCCTGTCCAGTCGGTCATTACGATGCCCTTGAATCCCCACTCGTCACGAAGGATAGTGGTGAGAAGGTCGCGACTTTCCTGAGTGAAAGGACCATTCAGACGGTTGTATGATGACATTACTGTCCATGGGTTGGATTCCTTTACGGCAATCTCGAAGCCCTTGAGGTAAATCTCGCGAAGCGCGCGCTGAGAGATGACCTCATCAACTTCCGTTCTTCTTGTTTCCTGCGAATTGCCGGCATAGTGCTTGATGGAAGTGCCTACGCCTTGGCTCTGAATACCACGAACGTAAGCAGCGGCAATCTTTCCTGTTACGAAAGGATCCTCAGAATAATACTCGAAGTTGCGGCCGCAGAGAGGAGAGCGATGGATGTTCATGCCCGGAGCAAGGAGAACGTCGCAGCCGTATTCAAGAACCTCATTACCGATAGCCTTGCCAACTTCCTCCACAAGTTCCTGATTCCATGTGCAGGCAAGCGCAGTGCCTACAGGGAAACCAGTGCAGTAGTAGGTATTGCTGTCATTAGGTCTTGTAGGATTGATGCGAACACCAGCAGGACCGTCGGTAAGAATGGATGCAGGAATTCCGAGACGTGGTATAGGCTGTGTTGTGCCAGCAGCACCAGGAACGAGATCAGCATGAGCGCCAACCATACCGTTTCCAGTCTGATTTCCACCAGTAGAACCCTGTCGACTGGTACCTACTACGAGCGTAGCTTTCTCCTCAAGAGTCATAGCCTTAAGGATTTCGTCCACGTTGTTTGGTTGCAATTTCAGTTGAGCGTTAGCAGATGTTATGCCGACAAACAGCATAACAGCAGAGAAGAGCATTTTTTTCATGTATTTGGTATTTAGGATAAAATTTCTGCAAAGGTACACATTAATATTTAAATAAGAAGTCTTTTTCCGAAAAATATTACACGTTATAGATTTATTGATGAAATACAAGTGTACAGAACCAATTAACACAACTCAAAAAAACAAGCCAAATACCGCTTCCTCTTTCTATTTATTATAATATGAATACATTTTTTGGTAATTTTGCAGTTAGAAACAATTATAATTAACATTTTATTACCAAAACACTTAATTAACACTAAAGCTTATGAAGAAGAAATTTACTCTCTTCCTTGTTGCCGCAATTATGGCAACAGTAGCATTCGCTCAAGCTCCGCTGAAGCTGAACCAGCACTCGGTTGCTGCACAGAAACCAGCTTCTATTCACATGAGCGACACACAGAGAAAGAACATCATCGGCAAAGTGGATGGCAGAAAGACCAAGCTTAACATTCCTGCTACAGCCTCTCGCCACATGATGAAGGCGCAACAGAAGAACATTAAGGTTAGCAAGCAGTTGGCTTCTCCTTCAAAGGTTCAGCTTAGAAACGATTTTGCGGTGAAGGTTCCAAAGAACATTGCACAGCTCAAGGCAGCCCAGGCTTCTGGCAAGAAGGTTCAGAAGGCACCTCGCAAGGCTGCAAGCACTACTCTCGTGACAGCACCTGCCGGCTTGGAAACTGACGACTATAAAGCCAGCGCTTTCAGCTACAGCGACATGGGGCAGGTAGAATACGACGTGAAAGTGGGCGTTGACGGCAATGACGTCTATGTACAGGGCTTGTTCCGCGGCACTCCTGACGCTTGGATAAAGGGCGTGAAGAGCGGCAACATGGTTACCTTTGCCAACGAACAGTATCTCGGCGAGACTCTTGTCAAGAACTCTGTGACTGGCGAAGACGAGATGATGCCTATATACCTGGGCTTCACTGTTGACATGCAGGAGTGTAAAGACCTTGTTCTCACTATCGACGAAGAAGGCGTAATGGATGCAGCTGAAGAAGGTCTCGTATTGTTTACTGTAAATGGTGTAAATGAAGCCGTGGACGCTCTCGGCTACCTGAACCTTACTCCTACCTCTCTCTTGGAGAATGTTGACAAGACTCTCGTCACACCTCCTGCTGGTGTTGAGCAGTGGGGCGTGGATATTACAGCCACAAGATTCTCTGACGGAAAGAAACTTGCAAACACGGGTATCATGGCTAAGGACGGCAACGACATTTACGTGCTCGGCATCTGCCCTGACATCTCTGGATGGGTAAAGGGTACTATCGGCGCTGACAACGTGGTTACATTCCCTAAGGGACAGTATATTGGCAATCTTAGTGGTTATGACATCTGGTTCATGGGCGTTAACCCATATTCTGCAGCTATTGGCGACGTTACTGCCACTTGGGATCCTGCAGAGCGCACTTTGGAATTTGGAAAAGACTTTTGGATTGTAGAGAATGCAGACGCAAGAAAGCTCCTCTATCTTGATGTTTTCAGCGAAACTTTCGTGTCTCCAATGAGTTCTGACCGTCAGATTGTGCTTCCTCCTGCCGACCTTCAGACAAAGAGCTATGAAGCCAAGGTAAATTCGCTCGGCAACTATAGCTACGCAAAGGATACTTACAAGGTGAGCATCGGCTTCGACGGTGATGATGCCTACATGCAGGGACTCCTCTTCTTTGCTCCTTCAGCTTGGATAAAGGGTACTCGCAACGCTGACGGCAGCCTCACATTTGTCAAGAACCAGTATCTCGGAACTGTTCAGGGCTACGACACTTACGTTGTGCCTTGCTCAGATGAGACAGAGGAAGTACCTGCGGAAATCTACGACAGCTTTACTTTCAAGTATGACGCAGAGAATGACGTCTATACTTGCAACGAGAAGAACACATTCATCTCATTCTCCGTAGAACCAGAATGCACTGATGCAATCGAGATTATCCACAATGTTGTTCTAAACAGCGAGGGCAGCACTGGCGGTGATGACGAAATCAGCACAGATGTAATCTATAAGCAGCCAGAAGGCGAACTCAAGACTTACACTCGTTCCGGTGGCGCTTACTACTCATTCTGGGGCTACCTCATCAATACTACCCAGGGTGGCACAAGCATCAAGATTGTTAGAAACGGCAACGATATCTACATGGAGAACCCAATCTCTCAGGCTATGGTAGAAGGTGGCACATGGGTGAAGGGTACTGTAGAAGGCAACAAGATCCACATGCCTCTCAAGCAGTGTGTCGTATTCTTCGAAGATGAAGGCTATGGCTATTACACAGCAGCCTTCCGTCCAGAAATGGTTTATGATGAGTGGAACGACGAGGAAGTTATGACATACGTCATGGCAGACGATGAGGAGATAACATTCACTATCGACGACGCGGCTGGCACAATCACTCTCGACAAGGTTTCCAATGTTGATGAGGAGACAAACATCGCTGACTGGATCTATGGTCTTGCCTATACTGACAACCATGAGTGGGCACAGCTTGGCGACTACAACTCTGTATATAAGGAATTCAACGAAGAATATGCCACTATACCGGAATCTCTCACTACTGAGACTTGGGCTATGATGTACCAGGACGAGAACAACTACTCTTCTGCACGCATGGTCAATGTGGCTATCGACGGCAACAAGATGTACGTGGCAGGCATGGCTGAGGACGATCCAGAGGCTGCAATGGTTGGTACAATCTCTGACGGCAAGGTTACATTCGCCAGCGACCAGTATGTAGGTCTCAGCTCAGGATTCATCGCTTACGGCGTGTTCTCAAAGACATCTACGGAACTGAAGTATGACGAATACTACGATGAAGAGTACGAAGAGAAGAGCTTCGAATATATCCCAGAATACAGCTTCACTTACGATGCTGCGGAGAAGACCATGAAGTCTGCTGAGGATATTGCCTTCATCGTAAACGCAGGCAAGGGTGCTGATGAAATCCTCTACATCACTCAGGCTAACAACCCTCGCTTCAACTACTTCGAGGAAGTTCCAGCAACTCCTTCTGACCCTGAGTTCCTTGGTTTCTCTGACTGGTTTGACGACTACGGCTACAACATGCTCTCTTGCAACGTGAAGCTCGAGGACGTAAACGGCAAGTACATGAACCAGGATAAGGTGTTCTACACTCT
>JAZRXS010000132.1:0-12113 GCA_045600325.1 Prevotella sp. | reverse complement strand
TTGCTGCTGAGGTCCTTCTTTGTTATGGCATCAATGCCAGAGAAGTAAACCTCCATACCTGCAACCTTATCGGCAGGAGTGTAGTCTTCGCTGTCAGAACAAGCTGAGAAGCCGAAGGCTGCCACTGCCATAAGTGCAAGTTTGTATATTTTATTAATGTATTTCATATACGGTTTTTATTTTTGGTTTTGGGGAAATCCCGACGATGACTCGTCGGGAACGGTGGCGATTAGCCTGCTCTGTGGCGTAGAAACCATTAGCAGGCGTGGCTCCGTTAGTCAGTTACACCGTCTCTGAGAGCAGGCTCCTGATCTGGTTCTGGAAGATTGCCACCCTTGTTATCAACGATACCCTTGTTGTACTCGTACTCGTACTTAGAGAAACGCATGTTGAGCCATGGGTCGTTAGCCTGCATGTTGAACTTGAATGCGTCAGGCACGTTGGTTTCAACGTCAGCATGGAAACGAACGAGAGGCTTGCCAAGACGCTTCATGTCGGCAGTGAAGAAGCCTTCACCCCAAAGCTCAATACGGCGCTGGAGCCAGATTTCGTCAGCAAGTGAGCGGCTGCTCATAGAAGAGCTGTAGTTAGGATCGCGGTAGTTCTTTACGAAAAGTTCGAGAACATCGCGAGCTTCCTTCTCATTGCCACTCTTTGCAAGACCTTCAGCTCTGATGAGATACATTTCCTCAACACGCATGAATGGCCAGTCGTTGCTGTTGACAGTAGAACCAATGCCAGACTTCATACCGAACTTAACGTTTCCGTATGCAGGGAAAGCAACCTTGTTTCCGTCTGGGTCTTCCCAAGTAGCGATATCCTGACCCTTTACGCCTGTCTTACCCCACTCAAGACCCTCGAGAAGAGGAGAAGTCTTGTTGGCGTCAAGCCACCAGTACTTGCGAACGTCAGAAGCAGGAATCTTGTTGTAGAGCAGAATGTTAATCATTGGAACATTCTCTGTAGCAGCTGCATAACCATCCCAAGAGAAAGCAGAAAGCCATGAAGAGACTGTTGCGTAACCATAATCACCGATAACCATGTTCTCAGTCATGATGTAGCCCCACATCCAGTTGTGCTCATCGATCTTGCAGAAAGAAGGATGGCTAACCTCTTCAATAGAAGCAGGCTCATAACCCTTCATGGCCTCTTCGGCATCCTTGGCAGCAGCAGCCCAGTTACCCATAGCGAGGTTGGCGCGAGCACGAAGACCGTAAGCTACGTTCTGGTCAATCTGCATCTTGTTAGGACGCTCAAAACCAGCGAGTTTCTCAACAGCATAGTTGAGGTCTTCGATGATATACTCCCAAACCTCCTTGTTTGTAGCACGAGGGTTGTTGGCAAAGTCAACGCCGTCACGAAGTATAGGAATACAGAGGTCGTCTGGATGACTTACACAGTCGAATGCGAAGTAAGGAGCAAGCTGCATGTAAGCGAATGCACGCATAGCATGAGCCTGAGCCATATTGTAGATGGCAGCCTGATCGTCTGTATTTTCTGGGTAAGAAGCGATAATCTGGTTGCAGATACCAACCTGAGTGTAAGGGTGCTTGTAACGCTGGTATGGGTTAGCGTAAGAAGCATCGCGTGAAGACATCTCGCCACAAGTCGAGAACCAGTTGTAGTCGTTGTCCATCATTACGAGGTCGGCACCTTCAGCGTCCTGGCTGAGAGCCATAGAGCCGTAGCCGAAGTCGTCTGCTCGTTGGCTTGAACCGTTCACGGCGAAAGGCTTCATCATCATAGAGAACATGCCGCTGAAAGTAGCATTGATACGATCAGGATTTGCTTGAATAGTCTCCTGCAGCTGACTTTCCGTGATGTTGTTGTCTTGTGGGAACTGATCATCGATGTCGCTACATGAAGCAACGAGAAGAGCACCTGCGGCAAGAGTGAGAATTTTATTTAGTTTCATCTTTTATTCCTTTCTTATATATATTAGAATGTCACAGTGATACCTGCTGTTACAGAACGACCTGCAGCGTAAGCGTCAGAGATCATACCTGCACCAGATGTCATAGAACCGATACCGTAGTTGTAACGAGGGTCAAGACCCTTACGAGCAGTAAGGAGGAAGAGGTTCTCGCCTGAGAAGTAAACGCGGAGACTCTTGATGTCGAGAGCGCGGAGAATGTTCTTAGGAACAGTGTAACCTACTGTGAGGTTGCTCATGCAGAGGTAGTTGGAGCTTGTGAGGAAGTAGTCGATTGGTGTCTGTGAACCAACGAGCAGACCGTCATCAGTTGCTGATGAGCTCCAACGTGGGAGAGGAGCATCCTGATTGTCCTCTGTCCAGCAGTTGCGGAGATCCTTGTGCATGTTAGAGCCAGGAGTATAGCCCATAGTACGCTGATAAGAACCATCATAGATCTTGCCGCCGAGAGAGTAAGTGAACTGAGCAGAGATGTCGAAGCCGTAGAGGCTGAGAGTAGTACCGAAACCACCAGTGAGCTTAGGGAGAGTAGAACCGCAGTCGAACTGGTCTGCCTCTTCGTAGTTTGTAGTAGTTACAATGTTGCCTGTCTTCTCGCCTGTTTCCTCGTCACGCTCATACATGTAGTACTGTGCCTTACCCTTGTCCGCTTCCAATTTAGGATCGTTTGTTGGGTTAGTGAATACGCCAGCATACTTGAGAAGATAAGCGTCGTAGATAGTACCACCTACGCGGATGATCTGGTCAGAGTAAGTAAGACCTTCTTCTGGAACTGTAGAGTCGAGAGCAGTGATCTTGTTCTTGTTTGAAGTAGCATTGAGGTTGATAGACCACTCGAGGTTCTTAGTCTTGATAGGAATATATTCGAGAGTCAATTCAACACCCTGGTTGTACATGTTACCAATGTTGAGACGGTAGCTTGATACGGGGAGACCTGAAGAAAGAGGAATACGACGAGAGTAGAGCATGTCGTCAGTAGTACGACGATAGAAGTCGATGCTACCGTTCAGGCGATAGTTGAAGAAAGAGAAGTCGAAACCTGTGTTCCAAGACTTGATCTTTTCCCAAGTGAGGTCTTCGTTACCCTTCTGAACGAGTTCTACAGTGTATTCGCCAGTATCTTCGTTGTAAGTTGAACCGTAGCGGTCAGCCCACATGTAGTTGTTGTTTGGGAATGCAGAGCCTGTGTAGAGGTCGTCGTTACCGTTAGAACCCCAAGAAGCCTTGAACTTCAAGAGGTTGATCCAGCTTACATCCTCAAGGAAAGCTTCCTTGTTCATCTGCCAAGCAGCACCGATAGAACCGAATGTACCCCAGCGATGTCCAGGAGCGAAGCGTGAAGAGGCCTCACGACGGATAGAAGCACTGAGGAAGTAACGCTCGTCGTAGTCGTAAGAAGCACGTGCGAGGAAACCTTCTGTCATGTAAGTACCAGTAGCAGAACCAACCTGCATGTCAGCCTTGCCGAGAGCGTTCTCAAGTTCTGCGATGAATGGGTTGAAGAGGTGAGAGTTCTGACCGTAGAGTGACTGCTCCTTAAGGTTGTACTGCTCGTAACCGGCAATAACATTGATGTTGTGCTTCTCAGCAATTGTTGTCTGGTAGTTTGCTGTGTAAAGTTGGTTGGTAGAGAAATAGCGGTTGCCTTCTACATAAACGATACCATCGTAAGAAGAGCTGCTTCCGAATGGGCTGTAGAGAGCATTGTAGCGAGAGTTGAGCGACTGAGCTGTGAGTGCTGCAGAAAGAGTCATACCCTTGAATGGCATGATGTCTGCCTGCCACTTGCCCATGAAGTAGTCGCGAACATTGTTCTTGAGGTCGATTTCGTTGTCACCAATAGCGTTACCTACGATAGAAGGACGCTTCTGGTTAGTCTGGTTGCGGTCGTAAACAGTGAGACCGTTCTTCTCCATGATGTTGCCTTCAGCATCACGAACATAGAGAGGGTAGATAGGACCCATTGAGTTTGCAATGTAGAAGATGTTGCCTGAAGAACCGTACTGAGAAGATATTGCAGGAGTCTTAGCGTCAGTGTGAGTGTAGTTCATGTTGGAAGTGAACTTGAACCAATCACGAACCTGGTAAGTCACGTTTGTACGACCATTGTAACGCTGGAACTGAGAGTTGGTTACTGTACCGCCGTCATCGAGATAGCCAAGACCTGCGTAGTAAGTAAGACGACCGCTTGCGCCGCTTACAGAAGCGTTGTATTCCTGACGGAAAGAGTTGTGGAAAGCTTCGTCATACCAGTTGTCTGGCTGATAGTAGTACTGACCGTCTGTGTAACCTATTGTTGCGTTAGGGTTGAACCTGAAGTTTGTACCTACAAGGCGCTGGCCTGCAGGAACTGTGAATACCTGGTAACCCACACCGCCGTTGTTGCGGTCGAGAAGGTTTGCGTTTGCGAAGTCGTGAGCAGCCTCAGCTGTTGAGCCGTGGTAGTACTTTGAACCCCAAAGTCCCTTGTAAACCTGCTCGTAATATTCTTCTGGAGAAGTGATTACGTCGTAGTTAGGAACGAGACGAGAGTTTGAACCCCACTTAGCGTCAACCTTGATTTCAGGTTCGCGACCAGCCTTAGCCTGCTTTGTAGTGATGATGACAACACCGTTACCACCACGAGCACCGTAGATGGCAGAAGCAGAAGCGTCCTTGAGGACAGAGATTGATTCAATATCGCCAGGGTTGATATCAGCAACAGCACCATCAAGTGGAGCACCGTCAACGATGTAGAGAGGTGCTGAGCTTGCACTCATGGAACCAATACCACGAACGCGGATAATTGGTGAAGAACCAGGAGCGCCTGATGAAGATGTTGCAGTTACACCAGCCATCTTACCAACGACAGCAGATGTAGCTGATGAAGAAACGTGCTTAGAGATGTCTTCCGACTTAACCTCGGCAGCAGCACCGGTGAAAGCAGAACGCTTGGAAGTACCGTAACCGATTACCATAACCTCGTCCAGAAGAGCGTCGTCTGGTTCGAGAGTAACGCGCATGTTCTGCGCAGCCTTAACTGTCTTTGTCTCCATACCAACGTAAGAGAACTCAAGGTTAGAGTTCTTTGAAGGAACAGAGATTGCGAAACGACCGTCAACGTCGGTAATAACGCCCTGGCTACTACCAACAACCTTCACGGTAGCTCCGACTACAGGCGAGCCATCGTCGCTTGAAACGACAAGGCCATTTGCCTCAACCTGTGCCATAGCCATGCCAACGAAGCAGAACAATGACACAAGAATCATAGTTAGTCTTTGTTTCATAAAGTTAAAATTAGAGATATTATTTGTTATTTGTTTCCTTAATTAGAGTCTCTGCGGTTTAGTTTCTTCAATTTTTCGTCCTTTTTGAATGCTCTTTTACACATTATCTATAGTATCGGAGTTATGAGAAATGCTGGTGCATTTATTCAAATTATTGTGCAAAGTTATGTATATTTCGGACAAAAATGAATATGAATGTGAATAAACCTTAATTTTTTTTAATTTATAATATTGATTTTAAACTAAAATTGCTGTTTTGGTAATAAAAATAAATAATATTGCGCATAAACTTCCGAATTGTTATTTTTCATAACTCCGATACCTTTTTTGAATATACACTTGCAAACATGCATAAAAAAACTTCGGTACTTTTGCTTCAAAATATGCATTTTCTTAAGCAAAAGTACCGAAGTTTTTATCCAAAAGTAGTGGAGTTACTTCAATTTTGTGCCCATGAGCTTGGCAATCTTCTGAGGAATTTCAGCGTTGTCATTCATTCCCTTGAACTCGTCTGCACCGACGCCGATTGCGTAAACTGGTACGTAGTCAGCTGTGTGAGCACCGTGAGCATAGCCAATCTGTGCAATCTGGCCGAGCATGTTGCAAGCTACGGTAGCGAGACGTTCGTTGCTCTTGTAGAGTGATCTTTCCATTACCTGTCTGCTGCCTTCGCCGAAAGTCTCTTCATAGACAGTCATGAGCTCAGCTTTCTGCTTCATTGTGAGCTGGTGGACAGAACCAAGTCCCCAAAGGTCCTTGAGGCTCTGCTCAATCTGCTCCCAAGTGACGCGGTTGTTGTTCTCCTTGCGAAGCTTTGCGAGATAGTCTGTGTAAGAATCTTTTGTAATCTTCTGGCTCTGAAGGGCTTTTAGGTTCATCTCATATTTGCCGATGCCGAGATTAGGACCACCTGTGTCGTGGTCTGCAGTCATCACGATGAGAGTCTCGTTTGGATGCTTCTTGTAGAATTCGTAGGCAATCTGCACGCAGCGGTTTACTGCTTCAAGTTCTGCGAAAGCACCGCCAGCATCGTCTGAGTGGTCTGCCCAGTCAACACGACCGCCAATCTCGTTCATAAGGAAGAAACCCTTGCCGTTGTTCTTCTTCATGAGGAAGTCGATTTCCTTCTCAAGAACCTGCTCGATGGTAAGCTCGCCCGGCTTGCGGTCCATAGCGTAGTTGATGTTCTCGCCGAACTCAGCGTTCTGGATGAGAATCATCTTCTTAGCGCTCTTTGCACGCTTGTCGTATTCTGCAACGCCACGGCAAACTGCGATGCCCTTCTGCTCTGCGAGGTCATAAAGGTCGCTCTTGCAGTCGCATTTCTCGTCATAGTGGTTGCCGATGGCAGCACCGCCGAAGAAATCCACATAGTCGCAGTCAATGAGCTGATGGCCAAGTGCATGATACATGTTGCGGTCTGGATAATGACCAAAGAAAGCGGCAGGGGTAGCGTGGTTGATAGTGACGCTTGTAGCAACGCCGACAGCCATGCCAAGATCCTTTGCATTCTTTGCTATGCTGTAAACTTCTGTTGTCTTGTCTGGGAGTACGCCGATGAAGCCGTTAGTGGTCTTGTGGCCAGTGGCGAGAGCTGTGCCGGAAGCGGCAGAGTCTGTCACGCGAGAGCTTGCGCTATAAGTGGTAGCCATGCCCACAACAGGGAACTGTGAGAAGAGGAATGGCTCGTTGGCGTAGGCGCAAACTTCGTTGTTGAGTCCCGTCTTTGTGTAGCCCTTTATGTCAGCGCGGTAATGTTCAGCAGCCTGTACGATGTTAAGGCCAGTACCATCGCTGATGAAGTAGAACACATACTTTGGAGACTTGCCCCCCTTGCTTGCATCCGTCTCAGGATTGGCGCAAGAAGAGAGTGCGATGAAAATCAAGGAAAAAGTTAGGAATAGTTGTTTCATGAGGATGTTATTGTTCGTTGCAAGCAACGAGGGTAAAAGCTTAAGGCTAAAAGCTAAAGGCGGCCATGCGGAATTAACCTTTAGCCTTTACCCTTTAGCCTTTAGCCTCAAGTTTGCAAAAACTTGAATAGAGATTATCTCTTTGAGAGCACGTCAGCTTCGTACTTCTCGATGTCAGCAATGTAGTCTTCGCCTACTGGTACGTTGTTGCGTACGCAGAACTCGTCGTAAACAGCCTGCCATGGGAGTGACTTAGCCTCTTCGAGGAGAGCGAGACGCTGGAAGAACTTGCCTTCTGCCTCATACTGACGGAGCTGTGCGAGTGGCTCGAGGAGAGCGCGGAGGAGAGAACGCTGTGCAGCACGAGTACCGATAACGTAAGCACCGATGCGGTTGATAGAAGCGTCGAAGTAGTCAAGACCGATAGCTGTGCGGTCGAGAGCCTCGCAGCGAACGAGTTCCTGGAAGAGCTCTGTTGTAGCATCGTCCATGAGAGTAACATGGTCAGAGTCCCAACGGATAGGACGAGTAACGTGAAGGATAAGACCTGGCACGAAGAGAAGGGCTGAAGAAACTTTGTCGGCAGCAACCTCTGTTGGGTGATAGTGACCAGTGTCGATAGTAAGATACTGCTGATGCTTAGTAGCATAGCCCATGCAGAATTCGTTAGAGCCTACAGTATAGCTTTCAAGACCGATACCGAACACCTTTGACTCAAGACCTGTGCGCATCATTGGCTCGTCGATAGCGAAGATCTGGTCGAGAGAATCAGCAAAGAGCTCGCGATACTTCATGCGGTTTACGGTAACATCCTTGCTTCCGTCGTGAATCCAGAGGTTCATGTAGCAAGGAGAGCCCTGGTGCTTACCGAATTCGTTAGCGATGTGACGGCAGCGCTTTGTGTGCTCAATCCAGAACTGGCGGATGCCTTCGTCTGTAGAAGAAAGAGAGTGGTTGCCGCTCTTTGGGTGAGAGAATGAAGAAGAGTTGAAGTCGAGGTTAACCTTCTGCTCGTCAGCCCAATCCATCCAAGACTTGAAGTGCTCGATGCCAACCTGATCGCGGTCAACGAACTGAGAACCGAAGTCGCCATAGATTTCGTGGAGATTGATACGCTGCTTACCAGGGAGGAGGCTCATAACCTTCTCAAGGTCAGCACGAACTTCGTCGATATTGCGTGCGCGACCTGGGTAGTTACCAGTAGTCTGGATACCGCCAGAGAGAGCACCTGCCTTAGGCTCGAAACCGACAACGTCGTCTGTCTGCCAGCAGTGCATAGAGATTTCAATCTTAGAGAGAGCTTCGAGCACAGCTTCTGTGTCGATGCCGAGGGCTGCATAACGCTCTTTTGCAGTAGCGTAAGCCTGAGAAATAAGTTCTGCTTTCATATTGTTGGGTTAGTTTTGATTTTTTATTTTGGGTTGATTTTCGGGGGGTAGGAGTGTCGTTGTATCTCGACATATCTCGGTTTATCTCGACATATTTCGTTGTATCCCGATTTATTTCGTTATATCCCGATTTATATCGACATATCCCGGTTTATATCGACATATCCCGCCATCACTTCTCAATAATCTCCTTGTACTTTTCGTATGCCTTCTCCCACGCTTCTGATGGCTGTGGGTGGAAAGCCTTTGGCGTAACGCTATTAGATATAACCTTGCGCATGCCGAGGAGTCCGTCAACATCGCCGGAGGCTATTGCCTGAACCATGATGTTTCCAAGTGCTGTACACTCCTGAGGACCAGCGAGAACCTCCACGCCACAAGCGTCTGCCGTGATCTGGTTGAGGTATTGGTTGAGCGATCCGCCGCCGATGATGTGAAGTGTGTCGAGAGAAACTGGGCTCATCGTGCGTAGATATTCAAACACTTCCTTGTAGCGGAGAGCAAGAGAGTCGAAGATGCAGCGTGCAATCTGTCCAGTTGTCTCTGGAACTGGCTGACCAGTCTTCTCGCAATATTCCTTGATGGCCACGAGCATACTTGCCGGATTTGCAAACATTTCGTCGTCTGGATAGATGATGCTGCGGAATGGTTCTTCTGCCTTTGCAGCAGCGATAAGCCCCTGATGACCTTTCTCTTCAGTATCATCCCATTCGCGACGGCAACTTTCAAGAAGCCACATGCCGCAGATGTTCTTGAGGAAACGGATGCTTCCGTTCACGCCACCTTCGTTCGTGAAGTTCATTGCGTAAGTCTCTTCGCTTACGACTGGCTCAGGAAGTTCCACGCCCATAAGGCTCCAAGTGCCACTGCTCAGGTAAGCAAAGTTCTCTGATGTGGCTGGAACAGCAGCAACAGCACTACCAGTGTCATGACCTGCAACGGCAATTACTGGCACTTCGCCAAGGCCTGTCAGCTTCTGGATCTCCTCTGTGAGCACACCAATCTTCTCGCCCGGCATAACCATCTTGCCGAACTGCGAGCGCTTTACGCCAACGGAAGCAAGTAGCTCTTCGTCGAAATCACGAGCGTTAGGATTGAGAAGTCCCGCTGTTGAAGCGATAGTATATTCGCAAATCTTCTCGCCGGTGAGCATCCAAGAGAGAGCGTCCGGGAGGAAAAGAATTGTCTCTGCGTTTTCGAAAGCCACATTACCTTCCTTGCGCATAGCATGAAGTTGGAAGATGGAGTTGAAGTTCATCACCTGAATACCGGTCTTCATGTAGAGGTCTTTCTTGCTCATCACGTTCTGGAAGTAGTCTTCCATTGCAGCGAAAGTGCAAGGATCGCGGTAAGAGCGCACGCTGTGAATCATCTCATCGTCCTTGCCGACGCAGAGAAAGTCCACGCCCCAAGTGTCGATGCCGATGCTTTCAATCTTCACGTTGAGCTGAGCAGTAGCCTTGAGTCCGCGGATTATCTCACCATAGAGCGAGAGGACATTCCAATAGAAGTGTCCACCAATCTGTGTTATTACATTAGGGAATCGGGTAAGTTCTTCTGTTTCGAGCTTACCGTCATTCAGTTTTCCGAGAATAGTTCTTCCGCTTGTTGCGCCGAGGTCAACAGCGAAGAAATATTTAGTCTTTGAGGTTAAGTTACATTCGTCCATGGTTGATTAAACTTGATTAGTAAGTAGATATTGACTGCAAATTTAACAATTAATTACATATTATTAAATAAATGAGAGAAAAAAATGTAACTTTGCGCCCGAAAAAATGGTTTTTTCGCTTTTTCAGGCAGTAAAAACTTAACAAAAACTTAAATAAAATGTCAACAATTACAATTCTTGTTACCGCTTTCGTCATTGGCTATTTCTTCATTGCCATTGAGAGCGTAACTAAAATCAACAAGGCAGCTATCTCTGTCTTGATGTGTGTAGTTTGCTGGACTCTCCTCGCTCTTGGTCACGAGGGTCTCATCGCTTCAGGAGTTCTTACAGATTGGGAGCTCGGCGAGGCTATCGAGAAGAACCTCGGTGAGGCTGGTACTACACTTTTCTTCCTCATGGGTGCCATGACAATCGTTGAGATTGTCGATCAGCACGGTGGTTTCAACTGGGTTCGTGGTGCGCTCAAATCTAAGACAAAGCGCTCTCTGCTCTGGAAGATTGCCTTCATGACAGCGATTCTCTCTGCTGTTCTTGACAACCTTACCACATCTATCGTGATGATCATGATTCTCCGTAAGCTCGTTCAGGACAAGAAAGACCGTATGTGGTATGCTGTCTGTGTGATTATCGCAGCTAATGCCGGTGGTGCATTCTCTCCAATCGGTGACGTTACAACAATCATGCTCTGGGCTGGTAAGACTATCACTGCTGCAGGCGTTATCTCTGAGATTATCGTTCCTTCTTTCGTCGCATTCATCGTTCCTACATTCGTTCTCCAGATGCACCTCAAGGGTGAACTTCCAGAGGTTGTTGACAAGAAGGAGGCTACTGTTTCTGAACTCACTAAGTTCCAGCGCAACCTTATCTTCTGCCTTGGTGTAGGCGGTCTCTGCTCTGTACCTGTATTCCACACTGTGACTGAGCTTCCTGCTTTCATCGGAATCCTTGGCGTACTCGGTATTCTCTGGACAGTAACAGAACTTATCTATCGCAAGAAGGAAGAGCACGATCCACTCGCAAAGCGTGTGACAAAGATGCTCTCTCGTATCGATATGTCAACAATAATGTTCTTCCTTGGCATCCTCATGGCTGTAGCTACACTCTCTGAGGTTGGCGTTCTTACAGCTATGGGACAGTGGCTCGACCAGACAATCGGTAACGACTACCTCATCACAGGTGCTATCGGTATCCTTTCTTCTATCGTTGACAACGTGCCTCTCGTAGCAGCTTCTATGAAGATGTATGTTATCGACTCAGCTCCAAACCTCATGGTTGACGGTATCTTCTGGCAGCTCCTCGCTTACTGTGCTGGTGTTGGTGGTTCTATGCTCATCATCGGTTCTGCAGCAGGCGTTGTTGTGATGGGCCTTGAGCACATCTCATTCGGCTGGTACCTCAAGAACGTTACATGGATTGCCTTCGTAGGCTACATCGCAGGTATCCTCTGCTACTGGGCAGAGAAGATGGTGTTCTAAGTTCACAAAAAAGAGAAAATGATCTTCTAAACTCACAAAGAAGAATAAGATTGCGGTGGCTTCGTTCCATGAACCACCTTATTATAAATAAAAAAAAGCACTGCTGACAATGATGTCGGCAGTGTTTTTTTTATTGCCAATTCCAGACTTTTTCTCCATATCTCCCACGCTTCTTATAAATTTCCATGGGAGTTATGGAAAAATTCGTATACAAAACCGAATCAGTTTTGTATACAAAAGTGAAGTGAGTTTGTATACAAAAAATATTTTAGTTGTGGGACTTTATGGATAAAAGTGAGGATTTTACTGCAACGCTGCAACGCGAAACTAACCCACATTGCAGCAAGCTTCGAGCCTATATGTTAAATAAAGTTTAGAAAATCACCCTAAAGTGGTGTTTTTCCTCCATTTTCTTATGATTTTTAGTTAATAATGGTTAATCTTGCCCGTCGTTCCAGAAAAACGCGCG
>JAZRXS010000131.1:0-4976 GCA_045600325.1 Prevotella sp. | reverse complement strand
AGGACATGCTCCTTCTCAGAGCTTCTGAGTTTATCTGAGAAGTAGTGGTGATGGTGGTAATGCTGTTCACCGTCGTGGTGGTGATGGTGTTCACCGTGGTGGTGACTATGGTGTTCACTACCATGATGATGGCTATGTGATTCGTTGTCTGACATAAGAAAAATGCTTGGCTATATGAATTATAGGCAATAAATTGGGGCAAAGTTAATACTTTTTTTTATAATAGGAAAGATATTGACGAAAAAGATGTAACTTTGCGCTCTGAAAATGGAAATTTATCTAAAGACGGAAGACGAAATAGAACTGATGAGGAAGGCAAACCGACTGGTTGGCATGACTCTTACGGAACTCGGAAAATGGGTGAAGCCTGGTGTGAGTACGCTGAAGCTCGACCAGATTGCCGATGAATTTATCCGTGACCATGGTGCAGTGCCTACCTTCAAGGGTTTCCCGAATCCTTACGGTTCGCCGTTTCCGGGCAGCATTTGCACTTCGGTAAACGATTGCGTGGTGCATGGAGTGCCTTCTGCCAACAAGATTCTCCGCGATGGCGACATCATCTCTATCGACTGCGGAACAACACTCAACGGCTTCTGTGGCGACTCGGCTTATACTTACTGCGTAGGCGAGGTTGCTGATGATGTGAAGGCGTTGCTCAAGACAACCGAAGAGGCTTTATATGAGGCGATAAACAAGGCTTTCGTAGGTTCAAGGCTCGGAGACATCGGCTATACCATACAGCACTATTGCGAAAAACGCGGCTATGGCATTGTTCGCGAACTGACCGGTCACGGCATTGGCAAGAAGATGCACGAAGATCCACAGGTGGACAACTATGGCAGACGTCACACTGGAATACTTCTTCAGGAAGGATTGTGCCTTGCCATAGAACCGATGATCACTATGGGAAGTCGCCAAATATTCCTTAATGCAAAAGACCGTTGGGCGATACATACCAAAGACCGAAAGCCAGCAGCACACTTTGAGCACACTGTCGTGGTAAGACAGGGCAGAGCAGAGATTCTGTCAATACCGACCCCTCCCGGCCTCCCCACAAGGGAGGAGGGGCTGTAGCCAGTACAATTAAGTATATTTGTTTCATTATTTAACTTACAATACCCCTTTATAACTTGCTTTCTCTCCCCTATGGGGAGGCGGAGGGGTCAATATTTATGGCATCATTAAAATCACTTGTAAAAGATACGGCAATTTATGGCTTGAGTAGTATTGTTGGGCGTTTTCTCAACTATCTGCTTGTCATTGTCCATACTGATGCTATGCCACGTTCGAGTGGCGAGTATGGCATCATGACAAACATCTACTCGTATGTAGCATTGCTTTTTGTCATTCTCACATACGGCATGGAGACAACCTTCTTCCGCTTCATCAACAAAGAAGGTCAGAATCCGCAGAATGTCTATAGAACAGTACTGACAATGGTGGGCACAACGAGCACCTTATTTGTGCTTCTTGTATTCTTTTTCCTTAATCCGATAAGTTCTTGGATGGGCTATGCCGATCGTCCGATGTACGTTGGCGTAATGGCTGTAGTCATTGCCCTGGATGCTTTCCAAGCCATTATTTTCGCTTATCTCCGTTATCAGAAGAAGGCTATAAAGTTCGCATCACTGAAACTGTTGTTCATCGGCTTCAGCATTGCCTTCAACCTGCTCTTCTATTTAGTGATGAAGAAAACTACTGCCGGCTATGCTTTCTACGCAAACATTATATGTACGTCAGCCATTACTTTCTTCATGTGGAAAGAACTCCTTGACGGATTCAAGGGCAAGTTTGATAAAACGATGGTTAAGAGTATGTTAGGCTATGCTTGGCCAATACTCGTGCTTGGTATTGCGGGCATTCTTAACCAGGCTGCCGACAAGATGTTCTTCCTGAAGATATACCCTGGCAGTGATGCAAAGGTGCAACTTGGCATCTATGGTGCTTGCGTAAAGATAGCAATGATCATGGCTATGATAACCCAAGCTTTCCGTTATGCTTACGAACCGTTTGTGTTTGCAGGAAGTAAGGACAAGGACCAGAAGGTGATGTACTCCGAAGCCATGAAATACTTCATCCTGTTTACGCTCCTTGCTTTCCTTATGGTGATGGGCTATATGGACCTTCTGAAGGAATTCCTTATTAAGGATGAAGGCTATTGGGAAGGCTTGAAGGTCGTGCCGATAGTGATGATAGCGGAAATCATGATGGGCATCTCGTTTAATCTTTCCATCTGGTACAAGCTGACAGACAAGACCATCTGGGGCGCAATAATCTCAATCATTGGCTGCGTGGTGCTTCTTGCCGTGAATATTATCTTCGTCCCTCAATACAGCTATATGGCATGCGCTTGGGGAGCGGTTGCCGGTTATGGCATCTGCATGGTTCTATCCTACTTCTTGGGTCAGAAATATTTCCCGATAAACTATCAGCTTAAGACTGTCTTCCTCTATGTAATACTTGCCGTAGCAGGTTATTATGCAATAGAGTATATCAACGATAGTTTCACGCTCCTTCCAAAACTTGCACTCAACACTGTCGTTGTGGCAATCTTCGCCGGTGCTTGCGTGCTGCAGATGAAGAGGAAATCGTAAATGAACACTAATCAAACGCGAGTTGAGTAGGATGAATTTTGAAACGCGAGTTGAGTAGGATGAATTTTAAAACGCGAGTTGCACAAGTTACACAAGTTTTTCCGCAAGCGCTGATTTAAAGTTACACAAGTTTATAAAGACTGGTGAAACTCGTGAACCCCGTGTTTAAAAAAAAATCACTCTTGAACTTGTGTTACTTGCGTCACTTGCGTTTTATTATTCATTGCACAAGAGCCTCGTGTTACTCGTGAACCCCGTGTTTAAAAAATCCGTAAATTGTAAATCCGTAAACCTGTAAATCCCCTTGATAGCCGAAGCCTTACACCAGCGCATCCACAAGCTCTTTGAGCATGAACCAACGTCAGATCAGGTTCATGCCATAGACACTTTCTGCCAGTTTGCTGCCGACTTCGAGACGAACTCGGTGATGATTTTGTGCGGATCTGCTGGTACGGGCAAGACCACATTGGCTTCTGCCATAGTGAAGGCGATGAAAAGTCTTGGGCAGAAGGTTGTATTGCTTGCGCCAACCGGTCGTGCGGCAAAGGTCTTTTCGCTCAATTCGGACACTCCGGCGTTCACTATTCACCGCAAGATATATCGCCAGAAGGCTTATACTGGCGGACTTGGAGGACAGTTCCAACTTGCCGACAACATGGCACGAAATACGCTGTTCCTTGTTGACGAGGCTTCAATGATAGCGGATTCAAGTGCTAATTACGACTCTGATTTCAGTTTCGGCTCAGGCAGTTTGCTGGACGACCTTATCAATTATGTATATAACGGCTCATGCCGAATGCTGCTTATAGGCGACCGCTACCAGCTTCCGCCAGTGGGTTTTGAGGAGTCTCCAGCGCTCTCGCAAGAAGTTCTCGGCAGCCGTTACCTCAAGACATACACTGCTGAACTTGATGAAGTGGTAAGACAAGCGTCGGAATCGGGCATTCTGTACAATGCACAGCTTATCAGAAAGATGATAACCGAAGAGAATGTTTACGACATTCCGCACTTGAAACTGAAAGGCTTTTCGGACATAGAAGTACTTCCTGGCAACGAACTCGTGGAGACTCTCGACGACAGTTACTACGACATGGGCGCGGATGAAACGATGGTCGTCACGAGAAGCAACAAGATGGCTGTGCGCTACAACAACGGTATTCGTCAGCAATGTCTTGAATGTGAGGACGAACTGGAGCGCGATGATATGATAACCATCGTGAAGAACAACTATTATTGGACAGAGAAAGACAAGTCGGCACCAATGGCTTTCATTGCCAATGGCGACCGTGCCAGAGTGAAGAAGATACGCAACGAGGTGGAATATTACGGTTTCCACTTCTGCGACTGCACGTTGGAATTTCCTGACTACGATGATTACGAGATGACTTGCACCGTGCTTATGGACACTTTGCAGTCGGAATCGCCGTCTTTGACATACGAACAGCAGCAACATCTTTTTGAAGAGATAATGCAGGAGTTTGAGGATATTCCGCTGAAAGCCGACCGCTTCAAGGCTCTGAAGAACGATCCTTACTATAATGCCTTGCAGATAAAATATGCTTACGCCAGCACTTGCCACAAGGCTCAGGGCGGTCAGTGGGAGCATGTCTATATTGAACAAGGCTATCTCACGGAAGATATGCTTGGCATGGATTACTATCGTTGGCTCTACACCGCCATCACCCGAGCCTCTTCCAAGGTGTATCTTGTGAATTGGAAGAACGGAGGTAAGAAGAATAGTGTATAATAGTCAACAAAAAGTTTTTTCTGTTGACGGTAATGCTGATTATCAGTATGTTACGAAAATGTTTGTTGACGGTAGTTGCGGAATCTGTTGACGGTAATACGATTTGTTGACGGTAAAAACGGTTTTGTGCATTTGCTAATGTTATGCTTTATGCTACTGTATCACCGCATACAGTAGTGCTATATACGGGATATAGTGGTGCTGTATTCGGTGTAAAATTGTGCTTTTGACCGTTTTCTTATTCCAACCTTATAGGATAGTCACCCCTGAGCTTCTCGAAAAGTTCCGGGTTGTTAGTCAATCTTTCGTGATCTTCAAGAGGGTTGTAGCCTGGATAATCAATGACAGGAGGGAGAATCTTCTCAGGAATTGGCTTGCCGAAGAACTTGCAGAAGGCTTCTATCACCATGTTGTCTGCATTAACCTTGCCGTTTGCCGAATAGCCGGCAATGTGCGGAGTGGCTATGAAGCATCGGCTCATCAGCTCAAGGGAAATGTTTGGCTCGTTCTCCCAAACATCAATGATAAGCTCGGAAACAAGGTTCTTGTCGTAAGCTTCCACGAGAGCCTTGTTGTCAACAACCTCTCCGCGTGATGAATTGATAATCACTGGTTTATTTGTTAGCTTGCCAAAG
>JAZRXS010000130.1:0-10682 GCA_045600325.1 Prevotella sp. | reverse complement strand
CTACCATAGTCTTGCTATTGCGGACGCTTCACAAGTAGATGAAGTAGAGCGACTTGTGCTTGAAGATGCGAAGAAGGCTGACCAGAAGGAAGTTTCTTACATCGGGCAGAAACTCTACTACGGGTTCTATTGTTTCAATGGAAGCACGGTACATCCTTTCCGCTACATCTTCTATCTCAACAAGATGCTCAAAGGCGGTAAGGAAGTGGTAGTGATCTATCTGGACGGTGCGGCTAACATGCAGCAGGTTAGGAAGATGCTTAAGAAATAACCCCCTCCAACTCCCCCACAGGGGGGAGGGACTGACTAATGACTACTGACTAATGAGTAATGACTAATGACACTAAAAAATATGAGAACAAAAATATTTATACTATTACTTTTCGTAACATCGTTGAACGCGATGGCGCAGGGCAGTGACTCTCTCATCATCCGCAAAGTAAGGCAGATTGATGTGAAACGCTCGGAAAACGGTGATATTCAGTTGAATGTGTTTGGCAAGGAAGGCGACGAAAGCTTCCGCTATACTTACAAGGCTTCGCAGGAAGCGCAGGTTGACACTGCCGACTTCGACCTCGACTTCTTCAAGAAGGAGGAAAAGAGACTTTACAAGGATCTCGGCAACACACCGAAGACACGCTGGTCGTTTGGAGGTTTGCATGCAAGTATCCTTGATGGCGATGGATTTGGTGTGGGTATTGAAGCCGGCGTCCACAATCTGATTTGCTTTAACTATGCTCCTATAAAGTTCGGTCCTCAGCTGCGTTCTGGTATTGGATTGTCATCCAAGTTATGGTTTAGCCATAAAGATAGATACTACGGAAAAGACGAGAACGGCGTCATTGATGATGCATTGTTAAGCAGCGTTGAATACGTAGATGGCATGTACAATAGCCGCAGTACATTGCAAACAATGTCGCTGCAATTCTGCCAGGACATCTATCAGCCTATCGGTCGCCGTTGGTTCATCGGTGCGGGAGCTATCGTAAACTGGAACTTTAAGATGAATCTGACAAACAAATACAAGCTGAAAGGCGAGGAAATAACTGAAGATCTCCACCACCTGAACTACAAGCCTTTTACCGTGGATTGGAAATTCTTCGTGGGCACGCGCAACTGTGAATATTATATAATGTGTATGCCAAAGAATATGTTCAAGGACAAAAAAGGGCCTAATACCAGCGAGGTTGCTTTTGGTATAAGCGTGTACTTTTAACATTCAACAAAATCATTGATGATAAACGATATATAATATGAAACTACAGGTTTTCTCTACAATAATGCTTGCCCTTGTGGCTACTACTTCTTTCGCACAAGGCGAAAAATATGATTCCGTAATGAGCTTTCGCAACATCGATTCCGTAGTCATTTCCAACAATGGCAAGCAGGTTAGCGTGATGATAAAGGGTGCGAGGAATAGCGAGGATACTGAGTTCTTGCTGAATGAGCCGACAAAGTCCGTCGATAAGCAGGATGTGCAATACTCAACATCAATCAACGAGTTCCATCTTTATGACAGATTTCCTCAAGATGAGACGAAGCCAGCTTATCACCTTTCGTTCAATCTTGGGATTGATCTCGGCATTATAAGCAACGAGTCGGGAAGTTCAAACAAAATAAACTCGTTCCAGTCAGCAGAAATCTCTTGGCTTAACGCCTTGACATACACGATGGAGTTCCCGCGCCGTCGCAATGCCCTCAGCATAGGACTCGGCTTTACCTGGCGAAACTTCCGCCGCACTGATGACAGGCGATTCTGTAGTACGGACAAAGAGTCATTCTATATTGGCAACTATCCTGAAGGCTGCAAGCCAAGGTTCTCTCGCTTCAAGGTTTTCTCTATCTCTGTGCCACTCCTTTGGGAACATACTTACAGGAAGGACAAGAATAATAACCCATACAAGTTCCAATTGGGTCCGGTGCTTAACTTCAACAACTATTCATCATTGAAGACAAGATATGACTTGAATGACAAGACGATAACAGAGGTTGCAAAGCCAGACCAACTTGTGCCAATCTCATTGGATCTGTATGGCGCTATCAACATTTGGGAGAGCTTAGGCATTTATGTCAGAATGGCATTCACAAGTTTGACAGAAGCTACATATTATTATGACTATTTACATCATACGGCATACAGCGGTGCACCAGAAATGCATCCGATATCTATCGGTGTAAAGTGGGGATTCTAAAATTATCTAACATCTCATCTCATATTATATTATATTATAATGTTCTGAATTATGAAAAAGTTATTTATCACATTGTTTATTAGCGTGTTGGCTATTGGCTCAGCAAGCGCACAAGGAGAATTTAAGGTAGGAGTAGAAGCAGGTGCAGGACTTTCCATGCGCTCTGATCATGAGGCTTGTCCAAGCTACAACTTCGGTCTCATTGGTGAATACCATTTCAATAAAAATTGGATGCTTGACGGTTCGTTGAAACTAAGCAGCAGGAACAGTAAGATGGAAATAGCACCTGGCGATAATAAAATAGAGTCTGATCCTCATTATCTTGAATTGCCTATCCATGTGGCAAAGAAGTTCAATGTTTCTGATAACACAACATTGTTCGTGGGCGCAGGCCCTATGATAGGCTATGGATTGTTTGGCAATACGAAAACAAGAATGAGCGGTATTATCAATGGCGAAAAAGTGACAGAAGTTAGAACAGGAAAGTATTTTGATACGCACCTCAATTTGGAGCATGGCTTCAGCATAAAGGCTGGAGTTGACATCAAGAAGAACTAACGCCTTTCTGTCGGTTACAACATGGTGAACCATGGTAATCACTCTTCAAACAATTCCCATAATCTTTCGTTGAACTTAGGTTATATTTTCTAAAATATGGTACACAGAATCTCACTTTCAATAGTTTTACTTCTAACAATTTGTATGAATGTCATGGCTCAGGAGGAAGAAGATCGCGTTCGTGACAAGTCTGTTTCACTTGAACTTCTCGGCCCTTCTGTATTGGTAGGTGCAACATACGATGCCCGTTTTGAGCCAGACTCAAAGTGGGGTTATAGAGCTGGTGTAGGTTATGCCTATCTTTCAACGGTAGGTTGGATGGGGGGCACAGATCGTCAGTATGCTGTAATGATGCCTATTGGAATTAACTATCTTCAGGGTGAAGGCAAAGGTAAGCTTGAATTAGGTGCAGGTGTGTCTTTAGGTATGATGCATGAGTCGCGAGATGGTGATCTTGAGTGCGATTACATAGACAGAGGTGATGGCATATACGAGCAAACAAATGTTCACGCAAAGCGTACCTCGGAAACGGCTTTCGGCTATTTCCTGTACGGCAACATCGGTTATAGGCACGTTTCCAAGAATGGTTTCCAATTCAGATGTGGTATTAGTCCTTCGTTCATCATCGACAAGAACGATCCAGATCTCATTGTCTTTTGGCCATACGTCTCGTTCGGCTATGCTTTTTAACCCCAATTTATAGGGTTTTACCATAGATTCAACCTAACTAACTGACAAAATAGTATCAGTCCCCTCCAGCCCTTTTTATGGGTTGGAGGGGATATTTGTAAGTACTTGATAATGTGCATGTTGGAAAAGCGAAAAAAATCTCTATGAGTTTTGCATAAAAAGTCATAGAGTTTTGGGTAAAAAGTCATAGAGTTTTTGATCGTTTTCCGCAGAGTTTTTGTCCGTAACTCATAGACTTACGAAAAACATCGTCAAAAATGACAAAATAGTATCACTGAAACACACCCTAATTTTCTGCTTTGAGTCATTTTGTCCACATATTTATTCAAGAAAGCAATAAAATGTCTTTTTTTCTTGAAATTTTCTGCAAAAAAATATAATTTTGCGGAATCAAAAACAACAACCAAAGAAATGCAACATAAAAATTCAACATCGCTCACATCGAAACAGTATCTTGTTCCGTTCGTACTCATCACAAGCCTTTTCTTTCTCTGGGGATTTGCCCGCGCCATCCTTGATGTTCTCAACAAGCATTTCCAGAACGAGCTGAACATCTCGCTCACCGAATCGTCCATGATTCAGGTGATCACGTATCTCGGTTACTTCATCATGGCACTGCCTGCCGGTCTTTACATCAACCGCTTTGGCTATCGTCGAGGCGTTGTAACAGGTCTGTTGCTTTATGCCGCAGGTGCTTTCCTATTCATTCCGAGCAGCGCATACAATGCTCTTGGCGGTTATCTCGTGGCACTTTTCGTCATTGCCTGTGGACTAACCTTCCTCGAAACATCTGCAAATCCATATGCAACGGAGCTTGGTCCGAAGGAAACGGCAACAAGTCGCCTCAACCTTGCGCAGTCGTTCAACGGTATGGGAAGTGCATTGGCACCAGCCATCGTGGGCGCTTTCCTCTTCACAAACTCAGACGCTGACGTCTCTATGCCTTACATCGTGATGGGCGTGGTGGTTCTTGTCGTGGCACTTATTTTCTACAACAGTCGTCTTCCTGAGATAAAGAGCGAGGAAGCAGTTGATGTTCTAGCGGATAATTCGGAAAAGGCTGATGGCATTCAGAACCTTAAGTTACTGATGCACAACAAGTTGTTTCTTTTCGGTCTTGCGGCTCTCCTTTCTTACGAGGTAGCAGAGATAAGCATCAACAGCTACTTCATAAACTTCACTACGGGCATGAACTGGATAGAGGCTGACAAGGCGAGCTATATCCTCAGTTTCTCTCTCTTCATCTTCATGGGCGGCAGATTCGTGGGCAGCTGGATAATGCGAAAGATAGCTGCCGAGAGGATGTTGCTCTGGTGTGGCATTGGCAGTGTCGTTTGCATCGCAGTTCTTCTTTGCGGCACAACATTCGGCGTACTTCCTGTATGGCTTAGCATCGCGCTCATCATGGCAAACTATTTCTGCGAGGCTATCATGTTCCCGACAATCTTCTCCCTTACTCTCCGTGGACTTGGCAATCTCACAAAGAGTGCCTCTTCCGTCCTGATGATGACTCCTGTCGGCGGCTGCGGTTTCCTCCTGATGGCATGGCTTGCAGACGTTTCAGGTTCATTGATCATTCCGTTCATCATCCCGCTTGTGGGCTACACTATCGTGATGCTCTTTGCAAGGAAGTTGGTGAAGGATACCATTCACTAAGGAAATTTTATAGATGTTGTCCCTGTCAACTGTCCGCTAGGTTTGGGAGGTGCGTTGCCTCAACGCACCACCAGCATAACGAAGTAATATTACTTCTACGATATTGATGGTGTCCTGAGGGCAGGACACCTCCCAAGTCAGAGCAATGGGACAACTGCAATATTATCCTCCTCAATAATTCTTCAGTATCTCCTTTGCCCTCTCTTTCAGCTTCTTTCGCCTATGATGGAAGATGTCGTAGAGGGTTTGGAGGTAGTCCTTGCCCGATGGACCTTTCTGTTTCAGTAGCGGATCGGTGATTTTTGGCAGAGCAAACTGCTTGGAGAGTGCGTTTCGCTCTCCCCAAACAACAACCTCATCAAGTGTATGAGCCTTTGGAATAAGCCATACGCTGTCGGTGATTTCGTCTGATCGGAACTTGGCTTGCAGATGGTTCTTGTTGCTGAAAGTGGCTATGCCAAAAGAATCGGGAAGAACTGCAATGCCCTGATAATTAGTGATTATGGGCGTTTTGCAAGTGTCTATTCGGATATGGACATCACGAACAGGCAACTGCGACTCGTAACTCATCACGATGATCTGTCGCTGTGCATGAACGGGAATGCACAGGACTGTAAGCAAAACAAATGTGATGAGAAACGGTTTCATTGGTTATGATATTCAAGTTTCGCAAGCGAGCTTGCGAAGGGTAATGGCTAATGGGTAATAGCTAATGACAGTTGCAAAGTTACACAATACTTTGCTTTCTTTCGCTATCATCGCAAAAGATTTAAGTTTTATTGGGAGAAAGGCATTGGCAGTTAAGAGAAATTTGCTTAATATTCGTTAAATAACAGTTTGGGGTGGGCGGTTTAACGACGCCATAGGGCGTCGTTTCCAAGAGAAAACAAAAAAAGGAAGCTGATTTTCTTGTGTAATATCTCTCATTCCTTGCTCTGTGTAGGCTTTAATACTAAAGATTGTTATTTTATCACTCAAATACTTTGTCAATTAAAAACAAATTACTACTTTTGCGACATCTTATTGTAATTATATCTTGATAAAATAACATTTCATTGTATGTATATCCGCAAATTGAACCTTGAAGATAAGAATGGTGACAGCGTGTTCCTTTGGGGCGCACGCCAAACTGGTAAGACAACATGGCTGGTGTCGCAGTTCCCTAATTGCAGATACTATGACCTCCTGCGTCCTGCTGAGTTTGAACGCTTGCTACGTCATCCTGAATTGCTTTCTGAGGAATTGGAGGACTTCGGACCAGAAGATACAGTTGTAATAGATGAGATACAGAAACTGCCACAGCTCTTGGATGAGGTGCATTATCTCATTCAGCGGAAAGGTATTCGTTTCATTCTTAGTGGTTCGAGCGCAAGAAAGATGAAACGCCTTGGCACGAACTTGCTTGGAGGTCGCGCTTCTAAAGAACAGATGTATCCGCTTGTCAGTGGCGAGATTCCAGACTTTGATCTTGACCGTGCTATAAACAATGGTATGATACCACGTCATTATATGGTACAGAATGCTACACAGCGTCTTCGTGGCTACATCGGAGTCTATCTCAATGAAGAGATTAAGCAAGAAGCATTGACAAGAAATCTCAACACCTTTACGCATTTTCTGGAGGTGGCAGCTCAATGTGACGGAGAAATGCTTGTCTATAAGAATGTTGCACAGGATTGCGGTATCGACCAGCGTACCGTAAAGGAGTATTTTTCTATTCTTGAAGATACGCTTGTTGGCTATTTCATTCCTGGATTCACTGCAACGAACAAACGCAGAGCAATAGCTGCTCCCAAATTCTATCTGTTTGACGTTGGTGTTGCCAATTATCTCTGTCATCGCTCTAACCTTAAACCGGGTTCCGATGACTATGGCCATGCTTTCGAGCATCTCATCATCCAAGAGATAATTGCATACCTCGGATATACTCATTCTGAGGAGAAGCTTACATATTGGCGCACATCAGGCGGTTATGAGGTGGATGCAATCATCGGCGATGGGCGTGTGGCAATAGAATTCAAGTCAACCGAAGAAGTAAAGTCAAGACACACACATGGTCTTAAGGCGTTCAGCGAGGATTATCCTGATGCTAAGCTGTATATCGTCTCGCTTGATAAATACAAGCGTAAAATGAATGGTATTGATATCGTGCCTGCTAAAGAGTTCCTAAGAGACCTTTGGGATGGGAAGGTGATATAGTTCCGTCTTTCCTCGCCCTACATCTTGGGGGCAACACCCCTTAATAAGCCCAGTTCTGTTTCTTTAGAAATTCTTCCATAGACTCTTCATCATCCTCCAAGACAATCTTCAAAGGCTTATCCAAGTCTTCTTCCTTGACGGTGATTGTCAGAGGTTTGAAGCCGAAATAGCTTATGGTTAGTGTTTCTTCTTTGATTTTATTTGTGTAATAATAATAAAGGTTGAACTCGCCATCTATGTTAGTTACACCGACACAATTGCCTTTCTTATCAGAAATGTTTGCTCCAATTATGGTTTCATCGTCTTTTGAGACAACCTGCCCCTTTATGCTGTGAATAACATAACCTTTCCTCTCGTACTTCTTGAGTTTCTTGCACTCTTTGTACGTTAGGAATCTTGCAAAATCAGACTTTTCAGCTCTTTTTTTATGGCTCACTACTACGACTTCGCCCATGAGTAGCTCGTCATCATCTTCAAATACAACCGTTTGAATCTTGTCGTAGTCTTCCCTTTTGAATTTTATTTCTTTCGTTTTATAACCTACATAGCTAAAGGTCAGAGTTACTTCTTCTTCATCTGTACAGAACTCAAAGTAACCATCAAAATTTGATATGGTTGCCGTTTTTGCTTGCTTGTCTCTTATCTCCATGTATATAATGGGCTCGTTGACATTATCAATAACCTTGCCTTTTATTCGGTATTTACCATTTATGGCTTTCTTGTCAGTCCCACAAGTAGGAGTAGTGGTGGTGTCAACTTGCTGAATAGATGGCGTGGAATCATTTACTTCCGGCAACTCTTGCACATTTGCCATCGGCATTGCGCTTGCACCGAGCGACAAGCCCAATGAAACACCAACGACAGCAACTGCCTTGCCCAATTTTCTACGTTGCAGGAGTTGCTCTTCAAGGTATCTGACTTCAGCTTCGCATTTAGGGCAAGTACCAAGACAATCACCCTTGTAGCGACATTCTTCCGTTACAAATTCAATGTCATTAGCTTCCGCTATCTGCTTTCGAATCTCTTTCAAGATGCGACATGTGTTCTTTCCTTTTGCCATAAACAGGGAGTTTGAAGGTTAACCGGATATTGTTTCTTGGACTTTTGGGATCTTTTTGATGCGACAAAATTAAAAATATATAATGAAACGCGCAAGAAAAAACGGGGAAAATGAAGTATGTAAACAAAAAAAAGAAGCCTTTTGGGCTTCTTTTTTGCGGTGCGTACGGGACTCGAACCCGTGACCCCATGCGTGACAGGCATGTATTCTAACCAGCTGAACTAACGCACCTAATATAAAATTATGAAGTGATTGCAAGACGTAAACTGGCGGTGCGTACGGGACTCGAACCCGTGACCCCATGCGTGACAGGCATGTATTCTAACCAGCTGAACTAACGCACCTTGGTTTTGTTTGCGGCTGCAAAGGTACATCTTTTTCGGAAACTGACAAAAGATTACAGAAAGAAAAAGATTGCAGAATGATAAATATCAATCTATCGTTGGAGGATGAAAACAATTTGTTGAAACACAAGTGGACTTTAGTGGATATATAAAAACGCAAGTGACGCAAGTGGCACAAGTTCTGGTGCATGGTTTAAAACACGGGATGCACAAGTAACACGAGTCTCATCCAAAACTTGTGAAACTATAAAATCCATGCATGAAAAAAACTTGTGTAACTCGTGCAACTCGCGTTTTTTTATATCTTCCAATGCAACTCGCGTTTTTAATTGTTAGTTCCTTTTCAGGAATATCTTATGCGTAATGGAGTGGGGGAGCTCCTCTTCGTAGTGCGTAACCATGATAAGTGTCTTGCCAGGAATGAGCGAAAAGTCATTGATAATCTTGCGAACCATGCGACGGCGCTGCGTGTCAAGACCGTGAAGCGGTTCGTCAAGGATAAGGAGATCTGGCGACTTCACGAAGGCACGGGCAAGGAGTACGAGGCGCTGTTCGCCACTTGAGAGCGAAAGGAAAGGACGATCGGCAAACTCCTCCACGCCAAAGACCTTCATCCATTGGCGACAAATCTCATATTCCTCCTCAGTAGGCTTGACATAGAGACCAATAGAGTCCTTCAAGCCACTGGCAACGATGCGTATTGACGCTGCATTGTAATGGTAAGCACGGTGCATCTCTGGAGAAACATAGCCAATATGACGCTTGATGTCCCAGATAGTCTCGCCGGAACCACGCTTGCGGCCAAAGAGTTCGATGTCGCAGGCATAGCCTTGAGGGTTGTCTGCACAAATGAGACTGAGCAAAGTGCTCTTGCCGGCGCCGTTCTCGCCAGACAATGCCCAGCGTTCGCCCTTGTTTATAGTGAGAGAAAGCTCCTTTAGGATGGTGCGCTCGCCGTAAGCAATCTTCACATTGTTGAGTTTTACGACAGGTTCGCCGATGGCAATCGGCTTCTCCTCTGTGGTAAGTCCGATTGTCGCGGAGCGTTCTTCGGTGAAAGGGAAGGCCCCACCGACCTCCCCCGCCCCCTCCACATGGAGGGGAGAAAGTCCACCACCAAGGGAGGATTCGTATTCGCCAAGGAATTCTTCCCTTGTAACCTTTGGCAGCACCTTCATATCGCGGACAGGCACCACGTGGGTGATGAAGTCCGGTATCTCGTCTTCGCGTGAGAGTACGAGGATGATTTGCAAATGGCGTTCCTCGGAGAGAGTGAGCAGGAGAGCGCGGAGTTGGTCGCGCGTTTTTGCATCAAGTCCCACGAAAGGATTGTCCATAATGAGCACCTTCGGGTCGGTGAGAAGAACCTTTGTGAGCTGGAGCTTGCGCAGTTCACCGCTGGAAATCATCACGATATACTTGTCAAGAAGTGGCTGAAGGTGGAAAAGATCGAACAGGTGCTCCTTGAAAGCGCGGCGCTCTGGAGTGTCTGCGCCAGTGAGTTGGTAGGCAAGATCTATTTGTTCGCCTACGGTAGGCGTTTCCTTGTCAATGTCATATTGGTTCCAACGCTGCTGAATGTAGTAGGCACCGTCGCTGTCGCCGTATGAATCCTTGAAGGAGATGTACTTGATATTGTCGGAAGCGAGACCGTCGAAGCCGTATTCCACATCCTTCATCAGAAGAGGGTGGGCGGAAGTGATAATGTCAACAAGCATTGATTTGCCAGCGCCGTTAGGACCAACAATGGCAATATGCTCGCCGGCAGAGAGGTTGAAATCAACAGGTTCTGCCATTCGCCATTCCGGCTTGCGGCAAACGCCTTGGGATATATTTATTGTATTCATAGGATAATGCGTAACGCAAATTGTATTGGATGAAATAAAAACACAAGTGACGCAAGTAACACAAGTCTTAGTGCATGGTTCTTAAACACGGGTGTCACGAGTTTCACTAATCTCATATAAGACTTGTGAAACTATA
>JAZRXS010000129.1:0-62635 GCA_045600325.1 Prevotella sp. | reverse complement strand
CGCTGACTTCTTTCGGATTCCACCTCGCGATGGACACCCTTGTCTCTCTGGCTATACGATTCCCACTATCAGGGCTCGTTAGGGACTTACACCCGTTAGACAATGCTCATGCCGAGCATACAAAAATTCGTATACAAACTCCAACCGAGTTTGTATACGAAACTGATGTGAGTTTGTATACGAAAAATTTTATAACTCATAGGAATACGGAGTGAAACTCATAGAAATAAGAAGCGTATTCCATAGGACTACATTACTTAATTTTTCATAAAATATGACCGCTTATTATTTTTATACATAGAAAAACACTAACTTTGCACACTGATACATTTAATCCCTATCTCCCTGTTTGAGAAATAACCACTTCATTTCAAATCACTAAGAATCATCTCAAATCACAAAGAATCAACTCAAATCACAAAGAGTCAAACAAAATGAAACTGAAACTTGCATTATTACTCCTTCTTGGCATCCACGCATCGCTGTCGGCTTTTGCTGACGGAACGGTAAAGGTGAAGTACATGTGACAGTGAACACTTCCACTCCAGGCGCAGAAGGCATCGAGGGCAAGAAAGGCGTTATCGTCAATGGAGGAAACGTGTTCGTAAAGAATACATACGTTCTGAAGAGCAACGGCGAGAGCTACAAGATAAAGATTGAAAAGAACTTCAATACATTCAAGTAGAAATGCCTAAGCACAGAGCCTTCAAACAGCACTCACCAACACACCCTTTGCCTTAACGATTTCCTCCTGCAAGAGATACTTGAGTTCTGCCATTATGTCTGGCGAAGTATAGTCAGAGGTGTAAAGTTCGCTGACATGATGCTGCTTGCCATCCGAAAGCACGGAGAGTATGTGCTGGCGGATATTGTTTTCGGAAGCAGTACTGAAAGTTCCCGAAGCAGATTGTGCAGCCTTGGCATTCTTCATGCACACATCACACTGCCCGCAATCGTCCGTCGTCTTCTCGCCAAAATATGCAAGAAGCAGCTTTGTGCGGCATTCATCATCACTCTGGATGTAGTTCAGAACGGCGTCAAGACGCTCCTTGAAGCGATCCTTAAGTATCTCGTAGCATTCCTTCGGCAAGAAGAAATCTTCGGGAGCAACGCGATCAATGGTAAATGTAAGCAGCGGAGCCTTGCTGCGTGGAATGTAACGGATTATGCCATAGCGCGACAATTCCAACAACGAGTCATAGACCTCCTGAACTTCCATGCCCGATTGCTCTGCAAGAATCTCTTCTTCTATGTGTACATAACTGGTAAAAAGTCCAGTGTAACGGCGCAGGAGAATTTGCATGAACTCATTGAGTCTCAGCGGAATATCACCTATATCATAGAGTTCGTCACGGTTTACGATAAAGCGAATGCGCGCTTGCGAATCGCGTTCGTCATCATATTTTATATAACCGGCATTTGTAAGAATATGGAGAGCAGAGGAAACGTATGTCGGAAAGAACTTGTAAACCTTGCAGAAGTCGTTCATCTGGAAGATTCGCGAGTAGCCTTCGCCACAGCCAACACCCACCTCATAGTAGTAGCTCACATACTCATAGATGCGCTTTATGAACTCTTCTTCCGGGTATTGCGCAGCAAACTTCTGCCTAAGTACACGCGTATCAGAATTGCTTACAAGAAGAATGGCTTGCGCAGGATTGCCATCACGCCCTGCCCTACCCGCTTCCTGGAAATAAGCTTCAAGGGAAGTTGGCACGTCAAGGTGGATAACAGTCCTGACATCCGGCTTGTCGATGCCCATACCAAAAGCGTTAGTGGCAACGATAACGCGTGTTCTATCTTCAGTCCATTTCTGTTGGCGAACATCACGATGAAGGGCTGTAAGTCCAGCATTGTACCCCTCTGCAGTTACTCCGCACTTGCGAAGAAGGTCTGCAAGTTCAGCAGTCTTGTCTCTACTTGACACATAAACGATGGCAGACCCTTGGCGTTCATTCAGAATCTCCAGAACATCTTGCAGTTTGTCTTCAGTACGTCTTACAATATAAGAAAGATTTGGGCGCTTGAAACTCATGCTCAGACAGTTCTTTCGCTTGAAGCCAAGCTTGTCCTGAATATCGTCAACGACAGCAGGGGTAGCAGTAGCCGTGAGAGCAAGAACAGGCTTTGACGGATGTATCTTCCTTATCTCTGCAATCTTCAGGTAAGAAGGTCGGAAGTCGTAGCCCCACTGACAGATGCAATGGCTCTCGTCAATAGTGAAGAAGCTCACCTTCATGTGTCGCAACTTGGCCTGAAAGAGCTCACTTTCAAGTCGTTCCGGCGAAACATAAAGGATTTTCACACCGCCATAGACAGCATTTTCAAGAGTCTCGAGAATCTTGGTGTGACTCATTCCGCTGTATATTGCATCAGCCTTGACATGACGAGACTTGAGGTTCTGTACCTGGTCTTTCATCAAGGCGATGAGCGGACTCACCACAATGCACACCCCTTCCATGGCAAGGGCTGGCACTTGGAACGTTACGCTCTTGCCTCCACCCGTAGGCATAAGCCCAAGAACATCGTTACCAGCCATTATCTGACTGATAATCTCCTCCTGAATGCCACGAAAACTGTCGTAGCCCCAGTATTTCTTGAGTATCTCGTGGGTGGTCATAACATAAAGTTTCAAGTATAAAGTATAAAGTATAAAGTATGATTACTATTAAGCGCTGAGCAGAACCCAGTCAACATAAGGTAATCATACTTTATACTTAAAACTTAAGACTTTATACTTATCTCAAAATCTCCTTTACAAGGTTCTTAGCACCACCCCACTTGTCAATGAGATAGAGCATGTAGCGAGAGTCAACGCAGATAGTGCGACCGAGAGTTGCATCGAAGTAAATATCGTTTGCAAGGCTGTCCCAGTTGCCGTCGAAAGCGAGACCGAGGAGCTGGCCCTTGTCGCCGAATACAGGAGAACCAGAGTTACCGCCAGTGATGTCGTTGTTTGTAAGGAAGCAGAGCTGCATCTTCTTTGTCTGCTTGTCGGCATACCTACCGAAGTTCTTCTGGCTCATAAGCTTGAGAAGTTCTGGCTCAGCCTTATAATCGTCGATGACATCACCCTGCTTCATCTTCACAACCATACTCTCTGCATCTGTGTAGTAGCCTGAAGGCTGACCAGCAAGAAGATACTCGCCTACCTGACCGTAAGTGAGACGGAGAGTGAAGTTAGCATCTGAATACTGTGGCTTGTCTTCTTCCATGCGAAGGATGGCAGCTGTAAGGAGCTGCTCCTGCTCGCCGATACGACGCTGGTAGTCACGAACATCCTCGCGGATTGACATGAAGAGGGCTGATAAAGATACCGGGTCAAAGGATTCTGGCTGATACTTCTCGTCCACATTATCCTTATACTTCTGGATCATAGTCTCGCTTACAGCAACCTCAGTGGCAACATCCTTTGTAGAGTCAACCTCAGCATTTGAGTAGAGACACTCACGGAAATACCAGTAAGCCTTGTAAGACTTAGCCTCCTGCTCGTAAAGGTTCTTGAGATAGTCAAGGTCGAGCTTGCCACGGAGATAACCAGTGCGATTCACAAAGTTCTGGACCTCAGCCTCATACTTCTGCTTTTGTGCAATAAGACCGATGGAGTCAATGCACTTGTTCATACCGATAGAGTTCTTGTAATAGTTTGCTGCGTGTGCAAAATCCTCTTCATACATGATACGGAGAGCCTGATCAGAAGCCATCTTCTCACGGAGAATGTCGAGGTAAGGCTTGCGGCAGTCAATCATTGCTGCATTCATGATGTCGCGACGCTGCTGGATACCGAAAGAAGATATGTAGCGGTTTGTGCTGCCTGGGTAACCCATGATCATAGCGAAAGAACCTGGCTTGTAGCCTTCAAGAGACACCTTTGAGTAGCGCTTTGGCTTGTAAGGCACGTTGTTCTCTGAATATGCAGCAGGACCGTTTGTCTTTGGATCAGCATAAATACGGAACACAGAGAAGTCGCAAGTCTGGCGTGGCCACATCCAGTTGTCAGTCTCACCGCCGAACTTACCCATAGACTTTGGAGCAGTGAACACTAGGCGAACGTCTGTAAACTTCTGGTAAGTAGAAGCAATCCACTGGTTGCCCTCGTAGAATGGGTCAATCTCAACAGTGTAAGAAGGATCAATACTCTGTGCCTCTGCTTCAAGCAGCATACGGAGTTTCTCCACAAACTCACTCTTGTCGTTTGTGCTCATAGCATTGAAGGCTGGCGAAACAATCTTGCTTGTCACGTCTTCCTGCTTGATCATGAACTTCACGAAAGCCTCTGTAGGGATTTCCTGTTGGCGTGTCTTTGCCACAAAACCGTCGCGCATGTAGTCATGCTCTACGGAAGAAGCCTTGTTGATGTGCTCGAAACCGCAGTGGTGGTTTGTGAAGAGCAGACCTTCGTCTGACACAACGACACCAGAGCAGTAGTCGCAGAAGTCAACCACCGCATTCTTCAATGCATTGTCACTGTTGTAGAGGTCATCATAACTCATTGTTATGCCCTCCAACTTCATTTGGTCGTACACTGCCTGAGGCAAGTTGTACAACGTCCACATACCCTCGTCTGCCTTTGCACCAGCTACGGCGAGGAGTGCTGTCATAGCTAAAATTATTCGTTTCATCGCGTGCAAAATTAGTATAATATTAGCGTAAAAACAAATTTTACCACACCTTATATTATATATACGCATAAAAACTTGAATTAATTGCAATACATCTTCTATAATAAAAACAGAAAATCTTATATTTGCAACTGCTAAATCAGTAAATTGTAAATCCGTAAATTGTAAATGCTAAAGCCTTTCCATTTTGAAGACTGCCAATTCGAGGCTGGCTGTGACGAAGCCGGTCGCGGTTGTCTTGCTGGCAGCGTATATGCAGCAGCGGTCATTTTCCCGAAAGATTACGAGAACGAGTTGCTCAATGACAGCAAGCAACTCACCGACAAGAAGCGAAAGCAGTTGCGCGAGATTATCCAGCGTGACGCACTTTCGTGGGCTGTTGGCATCGTAACGGCTGAGGAAATCGACAAGATAAACATCCTCAACGCATCCATTCTTGCCATGCACCGAGCCCTGGATCAACTCTCTCCACGCCCAGAGCGAATAATTGTTGATGGCAACAAGTTCAAGCGTTACAAGGACATTCCGCACAAGACTATCGTGAAAGGCGATGGCAAATATCTCTCAATAGCCGCTGCTTCCATTCTCGCAAAGACTTATCGTGACGACTACATGGACGAGATGGCAGAGAAATATCCATATTACGATTGGCAGAAGAACAAAGGCTATCCAACGAAGAAGCATCGCCAAGGCATTGTGGAACACGGACTTACACCTATCCACCGCATGAGTTTCAACCAGCTTGGCACGCAAGAGCCAATGCTGCCGTTTGAGGAGTCTGAAGTATAAAAGTATAAAGTCAAAAGTATAAAGTATGATTAGCTTTGTAGGCAGAAAACTTGTAGGGCGAGGATTTCTATTTACAAATGTAATCATACTTTATACTTAAGACTTTATCTTCACTAAAAAATCAAATAGAACACCACCGGCACTAACAAGCTTGGCAGCAGATTTACCGTCTTGATATCCTTTATTCCAAGGATGCTGATACCAGAGCTAAGGATAAGCACGCCGCCGACAATGCTCAGTTCCACGCGCATTGGCTCAGGCATTCCGTCGCCGCATAGGTAAGCTATCATGTAGAACATTCCTTGCCAACAGAAAAGGACTGGTGCTGCCAAGAGCATTATCCAACCATAAGACGCGGCGAGAACGGCTGATGTTACCAAATCAAGCGTGGCATTTGTATATAGGAATGTGTTTGCCGATTCATTGAACGCCCAACCGTGACTCGGAGAGAGGTACGACAATACTGGTCCTACTATACTGAAAGTGCCAATCGTATACAATAAAATTCCTGTCACCAAACCATTAAGCGCATTGTTTTCCTTGCCTTGCTTCGCATTTAGTTTGGCATTCATTCGGTCAATACGTCCTGCCAGATTCAGTTTTGTGCCTATTATTCCGCCAATGGCTATGCTCAGGATAAACATTACGGGAAACTCGCTCTTTGCCATATTCGGCAGGGCAGCATTCATTCCGAGCACAAGACAGCAAAGCCCCAAGCCATCAAAAAGCATTTTCTTATATTTTTCACCTATTCCAGATCGCACGATGGCACCGAAAGCGCCACCTACGAGAATGGTAGCTGTATTAATAATTGTTCCTAACATTATTCTTATTATTTTGTCAATGTACATTTGCAAAGGTACACATTTTGAGGCTAAACAAGAAGGAATGCAAGGAAAAATGCTATTAATACGCTGATTTTTCTGGAATCAAGCCGTATTTTATGGCAAAAATCATTGGTTTCTGCTTTTTTATCCTTAACTTTGCACGGTCTCAAAAGCAATATACCTGCAAGGGATGTAGTCTCTTATCGCCTTACGCCGGTAAGTGAGAAATGAAAAAAGAAAAGTGAATGATGAAAAAACTTGCCTACATAACGACTCTTTGCTTACTTGCAGTCATCATGACCGCCTGCACTCGCTATGAATTGGGGGAAGATGTTGTCAGTGGAAACGGTAAGAATATGCTTACCATCAGGATTTCTCCATTTGAGAAAAGCAACTTTGACGTGAATCCAACGTCAAGGGCTATTGTAGGCATCAACGAGGTCTGCAGCCGCATAAACTTTGCCATCTTCGACAGTAACGGAAAGAAGGTGGCATCTACAAACCAAGACAACAATACGGGGAACGGTTTCGGAACTTTCAATGCAGCCTTGGACGACGGAGAGTACAGCATCGTTATCGTTGCCCACAGCACTGGAGGCAATGCTACAATATCCCGACCAGACTCCATTCGATTTGCCGATAACAAGGTTTCCGACACATTCGCTTACTACGAACATATCACACTCACAGGAAATCTCACGAAGGAGATCGTCATGAAACGCTGCGTGGCAATGTTCCGACTACAGTTGACGGAGCGCATTCCGGCAAATATCAAGTACCTGAAGTTCTACTACACCGGTGGTAGTTCTACGCTGGATGCAACAACTGGGTTCGGTCGCGTAAACTCTCGCCAAACGGAAATCAGGGAAGTGCCGGAAGCAGCCTACACTTCCTACGACAACATCTTTGAGATATACACTATCCCCCACTCTACCAACGACGAGCTAAAGTTGACCATCTCGGCACTTGCCGCTGACGGGAAAAGCGAACTCGACGAGAAAACATTTGATGTCATTCCTGTCACTCAAGGACAAATAACCCGTTTCACGGGCACGATATTCAACACGAATGACTATCCGTCACCTTCGATGCCTATAAATTTTGTCATCAAGGCAGACAACAATTGGACAGAGAAGAAATATAGTTTTTAGGTTATTTTATACGCCTCTTAAGCCATGCTCACGGCAAACGTCATTGTTCCGCTCCCTCTTGAAGGCACATTCACATACGCCATACCGGCTTCACTTTCAGGCAAGGTGAAGCCTGGCTGTCGTGTATTGGTGCCGTGGGGCAAGACAAAGAAGTATCTTGCCGTAGTGGACAGCATCAGCGAGTCCACAGAAGAACGGAACGGTTTCGCCATCAAGGAGATAGAAGCACTGAAGGACGTTGAGCCTATAGTCACGCAACAGCAGTTGCAATTGTGGCATTGGATAGCCGATTACTACCTCTCGCCTATCGGGGAAGTCATGAATGCGGCGCTTCCTGCAGGTCTCAAGGAGGAAGGACGCTATAAGATGAAGACGGAAACGTGTGTCCGACTGAATCCGAAGCTTGGTACAACGCGCAATCTCCACATAGCTCTTGACGTGCTGAAGCGTGCCAAGGCGCAAGCAGAGATGTTCTGTTGCTTCCTTGAACTCAGCGGCTGGGATAGGGTTGACTTTAACGATAACCTTAACCCTAACCTTAACGATAATCCTAACGATACCCCATCTACAGTTCCTGATGCGTCCGCATCGGGCTTCTCCGGCATAGTTGAGCTTACACGCGACGAGCTTCTCAACGCTTCCCATGGCAATACAAACACACTGCGCCTGCTCATCAAGCGCGATTTCCTTGAGGAATATGAGCGGGAAATCGGTCGTCTCAACAATCTCTCCCTCCAACCTCACAAGCAGATAAGCAAGCTGAACATCTTGCAGCAAGACGCATACAACCAGATTCTTCTGAAGTTCATGCAGAAGAATGTCGTCCTGCTGCATGGCGTGACATCCTCCGGCAAGACAGAAATATACATCCATCTCATACAACGCGCCATAGAACGCCACGAACAGGTATTGTACCTCATGCCAGAGATAGCCTTGACCATACAGATGCGCCAGCGCTTGCAGGCTGTCTTTGGCAATAGACTTGGCATCTACCATTCAAAATACAGCGACGAGGAACGTGTCGAAATATGGCAAAAGCAACTCTCGGGCGCACCATACGACGTTATTCTTGGTGCTCGATCAGCCGTATTCCTTCCTTTCCAGAAACTCGGACTTGTCATAATTGACGAGGAGCACGAGACTTCTTTCAAGCAAGCTGATCCGGCTCCTCGCTATCATGCACGCTCTGCCGCCATCATGCTCGCCCATTGGGCAGGTGCAAAGACACTTCTTGGCACTGCCACTCCTTGCGCAGAGACCTTCGCAAATGCCGAAAACAAATATGGGCTCGTCTCGCTCACGCAACGTTTCAAGGGCGTAGAACTACCCGAAATCAAGGTTGTTGACATACAAGACTATCGCCGTCGCAAGATGATGTATGCCTCTTTCTCGCCTGACCTGCTTGAGGCTATGAAGCAAGCATTGGCAAACAAGGAGCAAGTCATTCTCTTCCAGAACCGCCGCGGATTCTCCCAACAGGTGCAATGCCGTACATGTGGATGGACACCACGTTGCGAACGCTGCGATGTAAGCCTGTCTTACCACAAGACAACAAGTCAACTCACCTGCCACTACTGCGGTTTCACCTATCGTCTGCCTGACAAATGCCCGTCATGCGAAGGCAACGATCTGCGCCATCAAGGTTTGGGCACAGAGAAGATTGAGGAGCAACTCATGGAATACATTCCAGAGGCAAAGGTGGCACGCATGGACCTTGACACCACTCGCACCCGTACTGCCCACGAGCGCATCATCGACGACTTTGCGAAAGGTCACACAAACGTGCTCATAGGCACGCAGATGATTACCAAGGGACTGGACTTCAAGAATGTTTCGGTCGTCGGAATCATCAATGCCGACACACTTCTAAACTATCCCGACTTCCGCGCCTACGAGCACGCCTTCATGATGCTGTCGCAAGTTGCAGGGCGTGCCGGTCGCCATGGAAAGCGGGGAACGGTATATTTGCAGACCACGCAGAAGCAGCTCCCAATAATTCCACAAATCGTAAACAACGACTTCCATGGCTTCTTCCGCGACCTCATGACGGAAAGACAGATGTTCCTTTACCCACCGTTCGCCAACATTGTCTATGTCTATCTGAAGCACAAGAACCAAAACACCGTCAACAGCGCAGCCTTGGAGATGACATACCGTCTGAAGAATCGTCTTGGCGAGCGTGTGCTTGGTCCCGAAACGCCGTTTGTATCGGTGGTGAAGTCACTGAACATCCGCCGCATAATGATAAAGATAGAAAACGGAATAAGTATGCAGAAAGTCCGACAGTATCTGCGTTATTGCCAGGGCGAACTGATGAAGGACAGACGCTACGCATCACTTATCATGTACTATGATGTAGATCCGCAATAGCATTCGCATTTGACACTCGTCAAAACATATTAAACTTAACAAAAATAAGCAAGTAAATATTTCCTCATTTGGCAAAATAGCTGTACCTTTGCAGCCGCTAAACGAGAATAAGGCTCCGTAGCTCAACTGAATAGAGCATCTGACTACGGATCAGAAGGTTACAGGTTTGAATCCTGTCGGAGTCACAATTTATCTTTAGCTAACATATTCACGGATGGCTCCGTAGCTCAACTGAATAGAGCATCTGACTACGGATCAGAAGGTTACAGGTTTGAATCCTGTCGGAGTCACAAAACTCGCGCAAGTAGTACAACTCTTGCGCGAGTATTTTTTTGTTCCTATACTTTTTAAGGTTATTATAAAATTTTGAGTGAGTGACTTTTGACTTACAAAAATCACTCACTCAAAAAGTATGTATAGGTGTTAGAATTTATTTCTTCAAGTACTTATCTACATCGTAAGCTGTCTTTCTACCGCTTGCCATAGCACGAACTACGAGGGAAGCACCGTTTGCAGCGTCACCGCATACGAATACATTCTCAGCATACTGTGGATGTTCTGGCTTGAGGAAGCCCATAGCAAGAAGTACGAGTTCTGCCTTGATGATCTCTGGTTCGCCAGCTTCCACCATTATTGGACGACCGCCTTCTGGATTTGGCTTCCAGTCGATTGGCTGAACCTTCACGCCTGTGAGCTTGCCATCCTTGCCGATGAACTCAAGAGTATTGATGTTCCAACGACGAACGCAACCTTCCTCGTGTGAAGTTGTTGTCTTCAAGACGCGTGGATAGTTTGGCCATGGGTTCTGTGGATCTTCAGGTCCTTCCACTGGCTTTGGCATGATCTCTATCTGAGTAACACTCTTGCAACCCTGACGATGAGAAGTTCCAATACAGTCAGAACCTGTATCACCACCACCGATTACGAGCACGTTCTTACCCTTTGCCGTAACACGCTCTTCCTTCGAGAACTCCATGCCTGCGAGCACGCGGTTCTGCTGAGCGAGCATTTCGAGAGCAAGGTGAACGCCCTTGAGTTCACGACCAGGAATGTTGAGGTTGCGAGCTGTTGGAGTACCAGTAGAAACAACTACAGCTGCGTATTCCTTTGCAAGTTCCTGAATCTTTGCTTCGTCAACAGCCTGATTGAACTGGAACTCAATGCCTTCTTCAATCATTACATTTAGACGACGAGTGATGACAGCCTTGTTGAGTTTGAAGTTTGGAATACCATAGCGGAGCAAACCACCAGCATCTTCGTTCTTCTCGAAAACTGTTACGCTATAACCCATGCGGTTTAAACGGTTTGCTGCTACGAGACCTGCAGGACCTGCGCCTACAACGGCTACCTTCTTTCCGTTGCGTTCGTACTGCTGAGCCGAAATCCAACCTTCGCGCCAAGCTGCTTCTGTTATAGAGCATTCGTTCTCGCGGTTTGTAGTAGCGGCGAAATCCGTTAGGTTATGCACGCAAGCCTTCTCGCAGAGTGCAGGGCAAATGCGGCCTGTAAACTCAGGGAAATCGTTTGTACTGTTGAGAAGACGGTAGGCAAGTTCCCATTCGCCTTTGGCGAGAGCTGCATTCCACTCAGGAGCCTTGTTGCCAAGCGGACAAGCCCAGTGGCAGAAAGGAACACCGCAGTCCATACAGCGTGACGCCTGTTCTTTACGGTCGTGAGAGTTCAGCGTCTGCTCAACTTCACCAAAGTCTTGTATTCTATCGTGTATTGGTCTGTGACCAGCTTCTTTGCGTTGTATCATAAAAGCCCCACCCCAACCCTCCCCGAGCGGGGAGGGAGATTTTATTACACTTGTGGGAAGTGTTTCTAATTGAGATTAATATATAATAAGTGTTCAGCCACCAAATCATTTGTTCCTTCCTCCCCCGTTCGGGGGAGGTCAGGAGGGGGCTTTATTCTTGCGAAATCTGACGAAGTTTCTCCTGCAGCTGCTTCATCTTTTCCTCCTGGAGCACGCGCTTGTACTCGATAGGAGTAACCTGAACGAAGTCATCTACATAACGGTTCCAGTCGTCAAGCATCTTACGAGCGAGAGCAGAGCCTGTGTAGAGATAGTGCTGACGGATGAGTTCGTGGAGTTCCTTGCGAGAAGTAGCATCTTCGATAAGGCTGATTTCCACCTGATCCATGTTACAGAAGTAGTCGAAGTTGTGGTTCTTGTCCCAAACGTAAGCAAGACCGCCTGACATACCAGCTGCAAAGTTACGTCCTGTTTCGCCGAGAACTACCACACGACCGCCAGTCATGTATTCGCAGCAGTGGTCGCCAGCGCCTTCGATAACAGCAATTGCACCTGAGTTACGAACGCCGAAACGCTCACCAACACGACCGTTTACGTAGAGCTCGCCGCTTGTTGCACCATAGAGGCCAGTGTTGCCGGCTATGATATTGTTCTCTGCTACGAAGTCAGAGTTGCTGCGAGTAGGAGGCATGATAGAGATGCGACCGCCAGAAAGTCCCTTTCCGAAGTAGTCGTTTGTCTCACCTTCAAGCTTGATGTTAACACCCTTTACGGCGAAAGCACCGAGCGACTGACCAGCAGAACCCTTGAACTTGATGTTGATGGTAGAATCTGGCAAACCTTCCTCGCCGTACTTCTTTGCGATAGCACCCGAAAGCATAGTACAAAGGGCGCGGTCTGTGTTCTTAACGGCGTAGTCAAGGTTGATTTCTTCCTTGCTATCGATAGTCTGAGCGCAGGCCTTGAGAATCTCTTCGTCCTTGACAGTTTCGAGCTTAGAGAATTCGCCACGATCCCAGTAGAGCTGACCTTCTTCCTTATGAAGCAAGCGAGAGAAGTCGATTGTACCCTGCTTAGTATGAGGATCAGCTGCATTAACCTCGATAAGGTCTGTGCGACCGATGATGTCTTTCAGTGACTTAACACCGATTTCAGAGAGATATTCGCGAGTTTGCTCTGCGAGGTATGTGAAGAAGTTTACAACATATTCTGCACGACCACGGAACTTCTTGCGGAGTTCTTCGCTCTGTGTAGCCACACCTACAGGACATGTATTTGTGTTACACTTACGCATCATGAGACAGCCGAGAACAATCAATGGAAGAGTACCGAACGAGAACTCGTCAGCACCGAGCATAGCCATTAAGATTACGTCGCGAGCAGTCTTGAGCTGACCGTCGGTCTGGAGGCGAACCTGACCACGAAGACCGTTCAATACGAGTGTCTGCTGAGTTTCTGCAAGACCGATTTCCGGAGAGATACCAGCGAAGCGCATAGAGCTTGCTGGTGAAGCACCAGTACCACCTTCAGCACCTGAGATTACTATCAAGTCTGCTTTTGCCTTTGCAACACCGGCAGCGATAGTACCTACACCACTTTCAGCCACGAGCTTCACGCTGACAGCAGCTGTTGGGTTGATGTTCTTGAGGTCGAAGATAAGCTGAGCAAGGTCTTCGATAGAGTAAATATCGTGGTGAGGAGGAGGAGAAATAAGGGTGATTCCAGGGATAGCATTACGAGTCTTCGCAATGATCTTGTTCACCTTGAAGCCAGGAAGCTGACCGCCTTCACCAGGCTTTGCACCCTGAGCCACCTTAATCTGAATTTCTTCTGCGTTTACGAGATATTCTGCTGTTACTCCGAAACGACCAGATGCAATCTGCTTAGTCTTGCTTGAAAGGCTAACTCCGTCAACCTCAGTATGATAGCGAGCGTTGTCCTCACCACCTTCACCAGTGTTGCTACGAGCACCAAGCTTGTTCATTGCTATACAGAGAGCCTCGTGAGCCTCGATAGAAAGAGCTCCGAAAGACATCGCACCTGTTACGAAGTGCTTTACGATGCTTTCCACTGACTCAACCTCTTCCATTGGAGTTGGCACTGCAGCCTTCTTGAATCCGAGGAAGTCACGAAGGAAGATTGGCTTCTCCTTCTTGTCAACAACGTCTGCCCACTCCTTGAACTTCTTGTAAGAACCAACGCGAGTAGCAAGCTGGAGCATTGTGATAGTCTCTGGATTCCAAGCGTGGTCGATACCATCCTTGCGCCAAGCGAAGAGACCGTTGTTAGGGAGTGGTGAGTTTTGCGGCTCAGAAATCTTCGCCCTACTGAAAGCGTCAGTGTGAAGCTGAGCGTATTCCTTTGCAATGTCACGAAGACCAACGCCACCGATTGTGCTGCTGTCTGTGCCAAAATACTTCTGGAGAACAGCCTCCGAGATACCGATAGCCTCGAATATCTTCGCACCGCGATAAGAGCGGATTGTAGAGATACCCATCTTAGACATAATCTTCTTCAAACCCTTGTCAACAGCCTTGATGTAATGCTGTTCGGCAGTAGCGTATTCTTCCTGAATCTTATGGCGCTTTACGAGGTCGTCGATTACGGCGAATGTCATGTAAGGACAGATGGCACTTGCACCATAACCGAGCAAGAGTGCTGCGTGCATAACTTCGCGTATTTCACCCGACTCTACGACAAGAGCTGTCTGCACACGCTTACCTACGCTGATGAGATAGTGGTGAACGGCAGAAACTGCGAGGAGTGAAGGAATTGCAGCGTGCTTCTCGTCGATGTCGCGGTCTGTGAGGATGATGTAGTTTACGCCTTCATCTACGCTCTCTTCTGCTTTCTTGCAGAGATTGTCAAGAGCTGCCTGAAGACCATCTTCGCCCTTTGCCTTCTCGAAGAGGATAGGGAGCTTGATAGTGTTGAAGCCCTTATAGCGAATGTTGCAGAGAATGTCGAGCTGAGTGTTTGTGAGCACTGGCTGTGGCAGACGCACCATCTTGCAGTTTGACTCGTCTGGGGTAAGAATGCCCGAACCTACGCGACCGATGTATTCTGTGAGCGACATTACGAGTTCCTCACGGATAGGGTCGATGGCAGGGTTTGTAACCTGAGCAAACTGCTGGCGGAAGTAGTTGAAGAGAATCTGTGGACGATCAGAGATTACTGCAAGCGGAGTATCGTTACCCATCGCTGCTACAGGCTCCTGGCCGTTTACAGCCATCGGAACGATAGTCTTGTCGATATCCTCCTGACCATAACCGAACACGCGGAGTTTCTGGTCGAGATTCTCTACAGAGTTATCTACCTTACGACCGCTCTTCAGCTTCTCGAGCTGGATTCTGTTTGTAGAAAGCCACTGGCGGTAAGGATGTTCCGTAGCGAGCTGCTCCTTGATGTCGCCATCGTAGTAAATCTTGCCTTCTTTTGTGTCGATAAGAAGAATCTTACCTGGCTGGAGGCGACCCTTGTTTACAACATCTGATGGCTCGAAGTCCATTACGCCAACCTCACTTGCAACGACCATCATGCCGCTCTTTGTGATGGTATAACGGCTTGGACGAAGACCGTTTCTATCGAGCATACCACCAGCATAACGACCGTCAGAGAACATGAGTGCAGCAGGACCGTCCCATGGTTCCATGAGGATTGAGTAATACTCGTAGAATGCCTTGAGGTCTTCCGAGATTGGGTTCTTGTCATTGAATGACTCTGGCACGAGAATAGCCATAGCCTTTGGCAGAGACATGCCGCTCATAACGAGGAACTCAAACACGTTGTCGAGCGAAGCAGAGTCAGACATGTCTGCTTCAACGATAGGTCGGATGTCCTTGATGTCGCCGAGGGCTTCGCTGGAAAGAACGCTCTCACGAGCTTTCATCCAGCCGCGATTGCCTCGAACAGTGTTGATTTCTCCGTTATGACAGAGATAACGGAATGGTTGTGCGAGCTTCCATTTTGGGAATGTGTTGGTAGAGAAGCGTGAGTGAACAAGTGCAAGTCCACTCGTAAAGTAATTGTTGTTGAGGTCTTTGAAGAAGCGTCGCAGCTGACCTGATGTCAGCATACCTTTGTAGATAATGTTTGTGTTGGATAGAGAGCAGATGTAGAAATCTTCATCTGAGATTCGATTTTCAGTACGCTTGCGTACCTTATATAATATACGATCAAAGTGCTCCACATCTTCGTCCTTGACGCCTGTGATGAACACCTGCTTGATGTCTGGCATAACATCCTTGGCTGCCACACCAGGAACTGTCTCGTCCACTGGCACAGCGCGTAGGTGCATGAGTTCCAAGCCTTCGCGTTCGATTTCCTCAATCATTATTGAGAGAATCTCGCTCTGTCGCTTTTCGTCTTTAGGGAGGAAGATGATACCGGTACCGTAATGTCCCTTTTCAGGAACAGGAATACCTTGGAGAAGAATAAACTCGTGAGGAATTTGCAGGAGAATACCCGCACCGTCACCAGTCTTGTCACGAGTTTCTGCACCACGATGCTCCATATTCTCGAGCACTCTAAGGGCGTTGTCAACAAGTTCGTGACTCTTGTTACCATGAATGTTTACGACCATGCCCACACCGCAGGCATCGTGTTCGTAAGCACTGTTATACAATCCTTTTGTCATAGTATAGTGTGTTTGTGTTATCTTTGGGGTTGTTTAAGTGAAATCCAGAAAACTCAAAAAGTAATCATTTTCTTGCCAAAATCCCACTTTTCGTGTGCAAAATTACTACTTTTGCTTACATTTTGCTATAAATTCACTAACAAAAACTGACATTTTGTCAGTAAGATTACAATCCGTAACCTCATCAAAGAATATTGTAAAAGATTAAAACAAAAAGCCTATTTATGCTTGAAATCTGAAAGTTTGCAGAAAAACGAGTTGTAAAAAGCAGTCCATTTCCTTACGAAAACACCTTCTTTTGTGCATAATTTCCACTGATACTATTTTGTCATCCCAGAGGTCTTATTTCACAACTCTATGAGTTACGCCCAAAAACTCTATCAGTTTTGCATAAAAACTCCCACAGTTTTGGGTCAAAACTCTATGAGTTTTTGGTCAAAAAAGCATGAGTTTTTCAGCGCATCTCCAGCAGCTTGATAATCAAGCAGTTAGAATTACCCAAAAATCATAGCTAAAACACAAAAGAAATCCATATTCCATTGATACTATTTTGTCAGAATCAGCAATTTCTTCTGCTGTAGCCACATAAAATCATATAATTCCAAAAACATTCAATATTTCTCACAAAAAAGGGTGCAAATAAGAAATATTATGTTAATTTTGCAAGCGGAAAGAAACCAAAAACATCTTACATACATGGAAACAGGAATAAAATACACGTCAACTCTTGAGGTTACTCCAGACAAGACAGCGATGGCTGTAGGCTCTGGCGACATGCCAGTGCTCGCTACACCGATGATGATGGCACTCATGGAAAACGCGGCGATGCTTGCCGCCAAGCCACAGCTTGCCGAGGGCGAGACTACGGTTGGCGGTCAGATAGAATCGTCGCACGTTGCGCCTACGGCTGTCGGCAAAACCGTTTCGGCTACAGCAACACTCGTGAAGGCAGAAGGCAGAAAACTATTCTTTGAGGTTGAAGCTTTTGAGGGTGACAAGCTGATCGGCAAAGGTACACACCTGAGATTCATCGTCAACAGGGAGAAGTTTTTAGGAAAACTTTAACCGAACCTTGAGGTTATTGTTCTTAAACAATGATTCTACCAAATTCAACCAAAAGAATAATAAATATAATCACTTACTTAACATTCCGTGACAGTTCTTTGGTTGAATTTGGTAGAATCCTTGTTATAATCGAAAAGCCGACTCGTCCTTTTTTACTCGATGCAAGTATTCAGGAATGCGAGGAAGAGAGGGTGCGGATTGAGAACGGTGCTGCTGTATTCCGGATGGAACTGCGTGCCGAGATAGAACTTGTTTGCAGGAAGCTCGATTATTTCCGCGAGTTTGCTCTGCGGATTGCGTCCGACAACCTTCATGCCTTTCTGCTCCATCTCATCTATGTAATGGCTGTTGAGCTCGTAGCGGTGGCGATGGCGCTCAGTAATGATGTCCTTGTTGTAGATAGAGTGCGCACGAGAGCCAGAGAGAAGTTCACAGTCATAGCCACCAAGTCGCATTGTGCCGCCGAGGTTTGCTATGTGCTTCTGCTCTTCCATCATGTCGATGAAGCCCCCCAACCCCCGAACGGGGGAGTTCTGGCAGAACTCCGTGCTGTTGGCATCCTTATAGCCAAGAACATTGCGGGCAAATTCGATAGCCATGATTTGCATACCAAGACAGATGCCGAGCGTAGGGATATTATGCTCACGAAGATAACGAGCCGCAGTGATCTTTCCCTCTATGCCACGATCGCCAAAGCCTGGACAAAGGATAGCCCCCCTTAATCCCCCCCCTAGGGGGGAATCAATCATGGAAGCAACATTCTCTTCTGTTATCTCTTCTGCATTTATGAAATGGGTGACAATCTTTCTGCCGCAATAAACGCCTGCAATCTTCAAGCTCTCCGTAATGCTCTTGTAGGCATCCTGAAGGTCGTACTTCCCAACGAAGCCGATGTGTAGCTCTTCGGTTGTTGACTGCCACATCTCCACGAACTTATGCCATTTATCATGACTTTCCGTGATAGGAAGCTTGTCAATATCCTTATAGCCAGAGAGTTTGAGAATCTGAATGGCAAGTTTCTCTTCGTGCATCTTCAAAGGCAAGGCATAGATGGAAGGTACGTCTGGGCTATGAAGAACGAACTCTGGGCGAACATTACAGAAGCCTGCCACCTTGCGACGCAAACCATCTGAGAGCGGATGTTCCGAACGTAGGACAATGCAATCAGGCTGAATACCATAGCTTTGCAGAGTCTTCACGCTGTGCTGCGTAGGCTTTGTCTTTAGCTCACCTGCTGCAGCGATATAAGGAACGTAAGCGAGATGAACCACCAAAGCGTCATCACCAAGTTCCCACTTGAGCTGACGAATGGCTTCAAGGAATGGCAATCCCTCAATATCGCCCACAGTACCACCAATCTCCGTTATTACGAAAGATGTCTCACCGTTGCCATTGTCCTTGAGAGTCTCGGCTCCAGCAAGCATTCTTTCCTTGATGGCATCGGTAATATGTGGCACTACCTGAACAGTCTTGCCGCCATAGTCGCCGCGACGTTCCTTGTTGATTACGTCCTGATAGATTCTGCCAGTGGTATAACTATTGTGACGAGTGGTCTTAATGTCTGTGAATCGCTCGTAGTGGCCAAGGTCAAGGTCACACTCATAGCCGTCTATTGTCACGTAACATTCGCCATGCTCGTTAGGATTCAGTGTGCCTGGGTCAACATTTATGTATGGATCAAACTTCTGAATCGTGATGTTGAAGCCGCGATTCTGAAGAAGTCTGCCGAGGGTGGCTGCAATAACTCCCTTGCCAAGTGAGGAAGCAACGCCACCAGTTACGAAGATATATTTAATCATAAGCCCTACCCCCGACCCCTCCCCCTGATGGGAGGGGAGTGATATGCATTAGAGCGGATGGGTATATCACATTAATAAATTATAGTTTATTATAAAAAAACTCAGTTCCTAAAAAGTATAATTACTACTAGAAAAAATCATTTTTGAAGTGTAATTATTCCCCTCCCATCAGGGGGAGGGGTTAGGGGTGGGGCTAGATAGTTCCGTCGAAAACGAACTCTGCTGGACCCGTCATCATGATATGATTGTCAGACTCCTGCCAACAGTTGGTAACGCTGCCGCCGTCCATCTTGATTGTTGACTCGCGCGAAGCCCTGCCTGTGAGGAAAGCTGCCACGGTTGTAGCACAGGAACCTGTGCCACAAGCCCATGTTATTCCGCTGCCACGCTCCCAAACTCTCATGCGGATAGTACCGTCAGGAAGTACGTTTGCGAACTCTATGTTGCAGCGTTCTGGGAAAGCAGGGTGAAACTCAAGTGCCTTGCCGTGAGCTTCAATATCGTACTGCTCAACATCCTCGTCGAGGAATATCACATAGTGCGGATTTCCCATGCTCACGAAAGTTCCCTCGGGAAGAGAGTTGCCTTCGGCTGCCGAAGGATTGAACTGGTGAGTGGCTTCGTCGGCAAGTGCAGGACATCCCATATCCACAGTCACGCTTTCCGTCTTTCCATTTTCGTCAAGATGCAGGTGAAGAATCTTGATGCCAGAGAGTGTTTCAAGTCGAATGACAGTCTTATCCGTAATGCCCTTGTCGTGCAGATACTTTGCGACACAACGAGTACCGTTGCCACACATCATGGCTTCCGAACCGTCGTTGTTGAAGATGCGCATTGAGTAGTCTGCATGAATCGTTGACGGATAGCCGATGAGGATAAGTCCATCACTGCCTATGCCAAAATGGTACTGGCTCCATTTCTTTGAGAACTCCTCCGGGTTTTCTATATTGTAGAGCATGGTGTTGACATAAATGTAGTCATTGCCAGCACCATGCATTTTTGTAAATTCTATCATAAGCCTCTCCCCTCGCCCCCCTCCTGGCCCCCTCTAACTCCCCCCTTAGGGGGCGAACTAAAGATAGGAGTACCATTTTAAGGGGTAGTGATATGATTTTGTGGGGAGTATTATATCACTATGATTTATTCTTTTAAATTATATAATAACCTCAGTCCTTGAAGTGTAATTACTCCCCCTCTCCATAATCGGAGAGGGGGTAAGGGGGGTGAGGCTTCCTAATACGCTTGATCATGAACACCAGCTACTGCGCGTCCAGAAGGATCATTCATGTTCTTGAACGACTCGTCCCAGGCAAGAGCCTCAGCAGTAGAGCAAGCTACAGAAGGAATTGATGGTACACACTTGGCAGCACTGTCGCTTGGGAAATGCTCTGCGAAGATTGAACGGTAGTAATATTCTTCCTTGTTCTGTGGTGGATTGATAGGGAAACGCTCAGCAGCATGTGCCATCTGCTCGTCGGAAACTTGGTCGGAAGTAATCTTCTTGAGAGTGTCAATCCAAGAGTAGCCTACGCCGTCAGAGAACTGCTCCTTCTGACGCCAAACGATTTCCTCTGGGAGCATGTCGTGGAATGCCTCACGAACAACCTTCTTCTCCATAGTCTTGCCCGGACACATCTTGATAGCTGGATCCATTCGCATTGCAACATCGAGGAACTCCTTGTCGAGGACAGGTACGCGACCTTCAATACCCCAAGCAGAAAGCGACTTGTTGGCACGGAGGCAGTCGTAAAGGTGAAGCTTTGAAAGCTTGCGGACAGTCTCCTTGTGGAAGTCGTCAGCCGATGGCGCTTTGTGGAAATAAAGATAACCACCAAAGATTTCGTCAGCACCTTCGCCAGAGAGAACCATCTTGATACCCATAGACTTTATAACGCGGGCAAGAAGATACATCGGAGTAGAGGCGCGAACTGTTGTAACGTCGTATGTCTCAATGAAATAGATTACGTCGCGGATGGCATCAAGACCTTCCTGAATAGTGTAGTTTATCTCATGATGAACAGTACCAATATGGTCGGCTACAAGCTTTGCCTTTGCCAAGTCAGGAGCACCCTTCAAGCCGACAGCGAATGAGTGGAGACGTGGCCACCAAGCCTTTGTAGTGGAGTCATCCTCAATGCGATGTTCTGCATAACTCTGAGCAATGGCAGAGATTACAGAAGAATCCAAACCGCCTGAGAGAAGTACAGCGTAAGGAACGTCCGACATAAGCTGGCGCTTTACGGCATCGCGCAAGGCTTGGCGCACTTCTTCTGCAGCTTCGCCTTCCTCGCCTTCAGTAGCAACAGGAGCTGCCATCCAGTCTCTTGTGTAATACTTCTCCATCTTCATTGTCTTTGAAGAGAAGAAATGTCCAGGAAGGAATGGCTCGAAACGATCGCACTGACCTTCAAGTGCCTTGAGTTCTGATGCCACGTAAACCTTGCCCTCGTTGTCAAAACCAATATACAAAGGAATGACTCCGATAGGGTCACGACCAATAAGGAACTCGTTTCTCTCAATATCATAAAGTGCAAAAGCAAAGATTCCGCTGAGCTTCTCCATCATAGCTGTTGCAGCATCGTTGAGTTCCACATCACCCTTTGAAAGAGTTTCCATGAGACTTTTGTAGAGAGGAAGGATAACCTCACAGTCGGAACCAGTCTGGAACTGATACTTTCCTTCGTATTCCTTGCGCAAATCCTTATGATTATAGATTTCTCCATTCACGGCAAGCACAAGCTTCTTGTCTGGAGAAAACAAAGGCTGACTGCCTGATTCCGGGTCAACAATGCTCAAACGCTCATGCGCAAGAATAGCACTGCCGCCACAATATATACCCGACCAGTCCGGTCCACGATGACGAATGGTCTTACTCATACTGAGAGCCTTCTGACGGAGTTCTGCCGTCTGCTCCTGAATGTTGAATATTGCTACGATTCCACACATAATGTCTATCTGTTTAGTTTCTGTTTATTGGTTGTTTCCGGCTGCAAAATTACGGAATTGTTGCGTAGTAGAGAACGATAAATATCATTGAAAAAATACAAAATCGCGCTAATTTACACTTTGTAAGTAAAAGAGGTGGTTTTTCTTTCATTTTGTTTCAAATCGTAATTAAATCGTGGCAAAATTGTAAGTTTGTTAATCTTTTTATTCCTAAACGCCATAAAAAGATGCTTTGGAAACCCACAAACTTGTACCTTTGCACTAACAAAAACGCAAAAAGGATTTATTTGCACATTATAATATATAGGCACAAAAACCAAACCCTAAATCTCATTATTTAACACAATACAAAAACTAAACATTAAGGACTTATGAAAAAGATTGAAGCAATTATCAGGAAGACCAAGTTTGACGAGGTCAAGGAAGCATTGCTGCTGTCCGACATCGACTGGTTTGAGTATCATGACGTACATGGTATCGGTCAGGCTCGTCAGGAAAGAGTGTATCGTGGAGTACAGTACAGCACAGATGTTATTGAACGCGTGAAGATCACTATCGTTTGCCGTGAGCAGTTTGTTGATCCGACAGTAAAGGTTATCTTAGAGATAGCTCACACGGGAGAAGTTGGCGACGGACGAATCTTCGTTTCCGAAACTCTGGATGTTTACAGCATCAGAACAGGAAAGCACGGTGATGAAGTGCTTGCGGAGAAACTTTGACCCCTCCCGACCTCCCCACAAGGGAGGAGAAGGTTATTAGCTTTTTCCCATGTATTAACATATTACACAAACCAGACTTTTTACCCCATGATTAGAATAACTAATCAAAAAGTCCTCCCCTTGTGGGGGAGTTAGAGGGGGTCTTATCATGACTACATTATATCTTGCGGCGGCGGAATTTAGCGGCGTCGATACCCTTTGGGTTCTTTTAGGAGCAATGCTCGTTTTCTGGATGCAACCTGGTTTTGCTCTTGTTGAGGCTGGTCTTACACGTGCCAAAAACACAGCAAACATATTGATGAAGAACTTCTGCGACTTGATGTGCGGATCGGTTCTTTTCTGGCTTATTGGATTCTCTTTAATGTTCGGAGCAGACAAAGGATTGTTCGGTTGGGACGGATTCCTTTGGATGTCAAACGTAGGCAACGACAATCTTCCTGCGCCAGCGTTCTTCATATTCCAGACAATGTTCTGCGCTACAACAGCAACAATCGTCAGCGGTGCTATGGCTGAGCGTACAAAGTTCTCAATGTACCTTGTATATTCAATGCTCATCTCTGCTATCGTCTATCCAATCTCTGGCCACTGGGGCTGGGGCGGCGGTTGGCTCTCTCAAATGGGTTTCCACGATTTTGCCGGTTCTACTCTCGTACATGCAGCAGGCGGTGCTCTCGCTTTGGCTGGCGCAATTGTTCTCGGTCCTCGTATTGGCAAGTACGATAAGGAAAAGAACAGCAGGGCTATCCCAGGTCACAACCTCGCGCTCTGTGCTCTCGGCGTGTTCTGTCTTTGGGTAGGATGGTTCGGCTTCAACCCATGTTCTGAACTTTCAATCACAGGCGAAAGCGCTTATCACGTGTCACACATTCTTATTACTACAAACATGGCGGCTGCTACTGGTGGTATTGCTGCACTTGTATATACTTGGATTGTTGACGGAAAGCCTTCACTCTCAATGGTTTGCAACGGTGTGCTTGCTGGTCTTGTGGGAATCACTGCTGGTTGCGACTGCGTTGACATCTGGGCTTCAGCAGTCATTGGCGTTGTGGTTTCCATTGCGATGTGCTTCTCTGTAAGCTTCATCGACAAGACTCTCAAGGTTGACGACCCTGTAGGTGCTGTCAGTGTTCACGGCGTAGGCGGTATTCTTGGAACAATTCTCACAGGTGTTTTCGTGAATCCTGAACTCAACGGCACAGAATGTTCTATCGGCGTTCAGACTCTCGGCGCATTTGCAGTAGTAGGCTTTGCCTTCGTAATGGGTATGATCATCTTCAACGCTATCAAATATACTGTAGGTCTCCGTTGCGGCAGACGCGAAGAAGAGGAAGGTCTCGATGTTTACGAACATGGTGAGGCTGCTTACAACAAATAATTCGCGAAGCGAAACAACAATAAAAGAAATGGAACAACTTAAACATGAATGTGGCATCGTAATGATCCGCCTGATGAAACCTCTCTCGTACTACAAGGAGAAATACGGCTCCTGGGAGTACGGACTGAACAAACTCTATCTGATGATGGAGAAACAGCACAACCGCGGTCAGGAAGGCGCAGGTATAAGCTGCGTGAAACTTGAATGTGAGCCTGGAAAAGACTACATGTTCCGTGAGAAGGCTCTTGGCTCGGGTGCTATTACGGAGGTCTTTGAAAAGGTCGGAAAGACTGTAAGCAATGACGATGAAGCCTGGAGAGGCGAACTTCTCATGGGTCATTTACGATATTCTACTACGGGAAAGAGTGGACTAACCTTTGTCCACCCTTTCCTTCGTCGTAACAATTGGCGTGCCAAAAATCTCTGCATCTGCGGAAATTTCAACATGACCAACGTTGACGAGGTCTTTAAGGAGATAACGAGCAATGGGCAACATCCTCGTATCTATAGCGATACCTACATCATGCTTGAGCAGATAGGCCATCGACTGGACCGCGAGGTGGAGCGTCTTTTCCAGGAAGCCACTGTTAATGAAACTTCCTCCTCTACCCCACTTGCGGTGACCAACTACATCGAGGACAACATTCGCGTGGAGAATGTCCTGAAGACTTCCGCTCCTTCCTGGGACGGAGGTTATGTTGTTTGTGGACAAACCGGTTCGGGCGAGATGTTTGCCATGCGCGATCCTCACGGCATTCGTCCTTGCTTCTACTACAAGGATGACGAGATTCTCGTTGTTGCCTCCGAGCGACCTGCCATACAAACGGCTTTCAACCTCCACGCTTGGGACATCAACGAACTCACTCCTGGCGAGGCTCTCATCGTAAGCAAGCACGGCGAATTCCGCTTGGAAACCATACTCCCGAAAGCAGAGAACAAGGCTTGTTCTTTCGAACGCATCTATTTCTCTCGCGGTAGCGACATCGACATCTACCAAGAGCGAAAGATGCTTGGCAGAATGCTTCGCCCAGACATACTGAAAGCCATTGACTATGACGTGGAAAACACGGTTTTCTCCTTCATTCCCAACACGGCGGAAGTGGCTTTCTACGGTATGCTTGATGGTTTCAAGGATTATCTCAACAAGAAGAAAGTCAAGCAGATAGAAGAACTCGGACATACACCTTCGCACGAAGAACTGGAGAAGATTCTTTCCGTTCATATCCGTAGCGAGAAGGTTGCCATAAAGGACATCAAGCTTCGCACGTTCATCACGGAGAGCAATTCGCGCAATGACCTTGCTGCCCATGTTTACGACATTACTTACGGTTCGCTGAGACCGTTCAAGGACAACCTCGTGATCATCGATGACTCCATAGTTCGTGGCACAACCCTGCGCGAATCCATCATTGGCATTCTCGACCGCCTTCACCCAAAGAAAACCGTCATCGTATCGAGTGCGCCACAAGTGCGCTATCCAGACTACTACGGCATCGACATGTCCAGCATGGAACAGTTCATTGCTTTCCGTGCCGCCGTAGCATTGCTCAAGGAACGTGGCATGGAAAATGTTCTCACTGACATTTACAACAAAATCAAGGATAGCGAGAAAGAAGGGCTCTTGTCAGAAGAAAATTTCTGCAAAGCCATCTATGCACCATTCTCTTCGGAAGAGATCTCCGCAAAAATGGTGGAACTTCTCAAGCCTTCAAGTGTAAAGACTCCTGTGGAACTGATATTCCAGAGCATGGAAGGACTTCACAAAGCTTGTCCAAATCACCCTGGCGACTGGTATTTCTCGGGCGATTATCCGACAAAAGGCGGTCTGAAGCTACTCTATAAATCATATACAGATTGGTACGAACAACGATAGAAGTACTTACTGATTGTAAGCAAAAAGCACAAATATCGTTACGCAATGCACAACTTACAACGGCAAGACCTTACATATTGTCATTAAAAGCCAATTATTTTATTACTTTTTGCAACAATCCATTGGCATTTATGATAATAGTTGTAAATTTGCAGCTGAAAACAACCGATAAAAATCTATGGCACTTATAAACGATCACTTTTTAAAACTTACAAAGAACTATCTCTTTGCCGATATATCAAAGAAGGTGAATGCCTTCAAAGTAACACACCCGAAAGCAGAAATCATCAGCCTTGGCATAGGTGACGTCACTCGTCCTCTCGTTCCCGCCGTGCTTGAAGCAATGCACAAGGCAGTAGATGAAATGGGCACTGTGGAAGGTTTCCATGGCTATGGTCCGGAAGAAGGCTACGATTTCCTTCGCGAAGCTATTGTAAAGAACGATTTTCTTGCAAGAGGAGTGAAGCTCGACAAGTCGGAAATCTTCGTAAATGATGGCGCAAAGAGTGATACGGGTAACATTCAGGAGCTTGTTCGTTGGGACAACAGCGTAGGTGTAACCGACCCTATTTACCCAGTTTACATTGATTCAAACATCATGATTGGTCGTGCCGGCGTGAATGTTGACGGCAAATGGAGCAACATCACCTACATGCACTGCAACGAGGCAAACGGTTTCATCCCTTCAATTCCGGATTATAAGGTTGACATCATATATCTGTGCTACCCAAACAATCCTACAGGTATGGTCATCAATCGCAAGGAACTGAAGAAATGGGTAGATTATGCCATCAAGAATGACGTGCTCATCTTCTACGATGCTGCTTACGAAGCATACATCCAGGACGACGATATTCCACATTCCATCTATGAGATTCGCGGCGCAAAGAAGGTTGCAATTGAGTTCCACAGCTATTCAAAGACAGCAGGATTCACTGGCATTCGTTGCGGTTATACCGTAGTACCAAAGGAACTTACCGTAGCGGCTCTCGACGGCAACCGCTATGAGCTGAACCCTCTTTGGGACAGACGCCAGTGTACGAAGTTCAATGGCACGAGCTATATTTCCCAACGAGCTGCCGAAGCCACCTATTCTCCTGAAGGCAAGAAGCAGGTGAAGGAAGTCATTGACTACTACATGACCAACGCAAAGATTATGCGTGAAGCACTCATTGACATGGGTTACACCGTTTATGGAGGTCAAAACGCGCCTTATCTCTGGGTTAAGACACCTAACAACGAGACATCTTGGGAGTTCTTTGAGCGTCTCCTTTACGGAGCACACGTAGTCTGCACTCCTGGTGTTGGATTCGGTCCTGCCGGCGAAGGTTATATCCGACTCACATCATTCGGTGAGCGAGAGGACTGTCTGAAGGCACTCGAGAGAATCAGACAGTGGAGAGAATAATGTTGTTCAACTTTTCAAGTTGAGGCTGAAGGCTAAGAGCTAAAAACTAAAAAACTAAAAGTAAAGGCTAAAGGCATCCCCATTCGGGTGGTGCCTTTAGCCTTTACTTTTTAGCCTTTAGTCTTCACGAGCAAAGCTCGCGAAACCAGATATCTTACATTGACTCCAGCATTCTCTTGATGACTACCGAACAAGAAATCTCACGATTGGCAGCCTCTGGAATAACGAGAGAGTTCTCACTTTCAATGACATCGTCCGTAACGATGAGTCCGCGGCGTACTGGAAGGCAATGCAGGAACTTACCGTTATCCGTAGCAGCCATGTGCTTAGCATCCACTGTCCAGTCCATCATAGTCTTGTAGTCATCCAGGATCTTTCCGTAATCCTCCGGATTTGTAACGCCTGGGCAGCTCCAGTTCTTTGCATATACAAAGTCAGCACCCTCAAAAGCCTTCATCTGGTCATATTCCACAGTAGCATCGCCTACGAACTGAGGGTCGAGTTCATAGCCCTTTGGGTGAGTGATTACGAGATCCACATCAGCAGCATTCATCCATTCAGCGAAGGAATTTGGCACAGCCTGAGGCAAAGCGCGGCAATGAGGAGCCCAAGTGAGCACAACCTTCGGGCGCTTCTTCTCTGCCGTTGGTTTCCAATGTTCCTTGATGGTGATGAGGTCAGCGAATGCCTGTAGAGGGTGAACAGTGGCTGTCTCCATGGCAAATACAGGCTTTCCGCTATACTTGATGAACTGATGGAGAACAGTCTCAGCATAGTCATATTCGCGATCCGTAAGTCCGGCAAATGAACGAACGCCAATCATGTCGCAGTAAGAACTCATCACAGGAATAGCTTCAAGGAGGTGTTCGCTCTTGTCGCTGTCCATTATTACGCCGCGTTCAGTCTCAAGTTTCCAAGCGCCGGCATTCACATCAAGCACGATGACGTTCATTCCGAGGTTCATCGCAGCCTTCTGTGTAGAGAGACGAGTACGGAGAGAGTTGTTGAAGAATATCATGAGCAGCGTCTTGTTCTTGCCAAGATGCTGATACTTGTAGCGGTCTGCCTTGATCTCCTGCGCTTCTTCAAGAGCTTTGTTAAGGTCGCCAAGGTCTTTGCAGTTGATGAATGTTTTCATTATTTTGCGGGTTTTGATGAATCCATTATAGCAAAACAGGAGCCAGAATTAAGATTTCCTGCTCCTGTTGTTCTTATTTATATGCACTTTTAAATTTTAGTTCAATTTAAGGGTTTCGCCTGCATGAATAGTATAAGTTGTAGGAATACCATTCTTCTTGCAGAGCTGATCCACTGTCATGCCATTGCGAGTGGCAATTGAGTAGAGAGTTTCACCTTGCTGTACCGTATGTGAAGACTTTGCTACCACTGGTGACTGTGAGACAGCAGGCTTTGCTGTTGCTGCTGTAGTCGCAGGCTTCTGCGTAGTCGTTGCTGCTGGCTTCTGCGTAGCTGTAGCTGCTGGCTTCTGTGTAGCTGTAGCTGCTGGCTTCTGTGTAGTCGTTGCTGCTGGCTTCTGCGTAGCTGTAGTTGCAGGAGCAGCAGTAGTGCGGGCAGTACCTGCCTGAGCTACATGCTCTGAGCGGCGGAAGACGTATTTGTTTGCCTTTACATCCTGATTTGCGAAATCGAACATGAAAGCAGGATTGATGGCAATACCGAGAAGACGAGTCTCGAAGTGGAGGTGAGAACCAGTGGAGCGACCAGTGTTGCCACCAAGACCGATAGGCTGACCAGCACGAACCTTCTGGTTTTCTATTACAAGATGCTTTGAGAGGTGGCCATAAACAGTCTCAAGACCATTGTTATGACGGATAACAACATAGTTGCCATAACCATTTGGTTCGTACTTTACGATTCGAACCTTACCATCAAAAGCAGAAACGATTGTGTCGCCTGTATAAACCTTCACGTCAATACCCTTGTGCATTCGTCCCCAACGGCGACCATAATTTGATGTCACCAAGCGGCTCTTTGTAGGCATTGCAAAATTGCGAAGATCGACAGTGTAAGTCTCAGGAATAGCCTGATTATAGTTTGCAACCGAGCGGTTGTTCCATTCCTCATAGAGGTTGTTTGAAGGAGAAGCAGCATTCTCGCGCTTGCGAAGATTGTGAAGCATGAGAGTATCTACAGATCTCATCTTGACGTCAGATGGAGCAAGAGCAGCCATCTTGTCCTGTGCCGAGGCGTTTGTTGCAGCACTAAGTGCCGTTAATACTACGAGTGTTAGTTTTTTGAGGTTTTTAATCTTTAATGTAAAACTCATAATTCTATATTCTTTTCTTGGGAGGCATCCTCGGGAAATGTTTTTAAGAGGTTGCCCGGAATAGGGACTCAATGGACGAGTATATGCGCTTTAAAGTCCGAATTCGGGTGCAAAGGTAAACAAAAAATCCTGAAAATCTGCCATTTCCATGATTTTTTTTCACTTTTTTACTTTTTTTAACGATATATGTTAAAATCCTTTTTTTTTTCTTTTAATGTAAGAAAAAAGCTTACTTTTGCAGAAAAATAACACTATTTACATGAATATCGCGATAATATTGGCTGCGGGTAGCGGCACAAGAATGGGCACAAAGACACCCAAGCAGTTCATTGAGGTTGAGGGCAAGACCCTCATGGAATATTCCATTTCCGCCTTCGAGCGAAACGAGAACATCGACGAGATTGCCGTTGTCACAAAGGAAGACTATTTCCCTCTCGTGGAGTCATTCATCAGGAAGAACGGTTTCCGCAAGGTCAAGAAGATTCTGAAGGGTGGCAAGGAGCGTTACGACTCATCGCTTGCCGCCATAAACGCCTACACCGACGACAGTGCAAACCTCTTCCTTCATGATTGCGTGCGCGCAGGGGTGTCGCAAGCTATTATTAATGAATGCGCGCAAGCGTTAAGGAAATACGAGGGCGTGGAGGTTGGCGTGGAGCCTACCGACACCGTTGTCAGCATAGACGATGACGGCTGCATCAGAAGCATCCCGATGCGCTCCATGCTTCGCAACAGCCAGACGCCACAGTGCTTCCGCCGCGGAACGATAAAGCGTGCCTTCGACATTGCCCTCAAGGATCCCGACTTCAAGGTCACTGACGACTGCGGAGTGGTACACAAGTATCTGCCGGAAGTAAGGATATTCGTTGCCCAGGGCGAACAGAACAACTTCAAGGTGACTTTCCAGGACGACATCGAGCGCTTCCGAAAGATCGTAACAGAACAGAACCTATAATCCCCCACCCCATGACCCGCATAACTTTTGCCATCCTCTTTTTCCTCTTTGCCATTGGCAGCCACGCCCAGACTCCCGCTGACTGGGGCGACCAAGGCAACGGCACCTACAGGAATCCCGTGCTTAATGCTGATTTCTCCGACCCGGACGTTATCCGTGTGGGGAATGAATACTACATGATTTGCTCCGACTTCCACTTTATGGGTATGCAGATATGGAAGAGCACTGACATGGTGAACTGGCAATTTGCCGCACAGGTGTACGACAGACTGCCCTTCAAGGAATACGACACGATGGATCGCTACGCAGGAGGTTCGTGGGCTCCGGCTCTACGCTATCACGACGGCGAGTTCTACATCTACTTCTGCACACGCCATGAGGGACTCTTCATGACGCACGCAAAGGCGGCTGAAGGTCCTTGGTCGCCATTGCATTGCGTCAGGAAGATTGCCGATTGGGAAGACCCTTGCCCTTTCTGGGACGAGGACGGACAGGCGTATCTTGGTCACAGCCTGTACGGAGCCGGTCCCATCATCATGCACAAGATGTCGGCTGACGGCAGGACACTCCTTGACGATGGCGTGGAAGTCTATCGCGGACCTGTTGCCGAAGGCACGAAAATCCACAAGTGGAACGGACTTTACTACATGTCCATTCCCGAAGGCGGCGTCCGTGGCGGTTGGCAGACCATACTGCGCTCCCGAAACATCTACGGTCCTTACGAGTCAAAGCGTGTCTTGGAACAGGGCAGCACAGCCATAAACGGTCCGCATCAAGGCGCAATCGTGGACACTCCCGAAGGCGAATGGTGGTTCTACCACTTTCAGGAGACGGATGCTCTCGGTCGTGTTCTCCACCTTCAGCCCATGACATGGCGTGACGGCTGGCCTGTGATAGGCGTGGATTACGATGGCAACGGAGTCGGAGAGCCGGCAAGTCTTTGGCAGAAGCCCAACCTCCCCCAGCCCCTCCACAGGAGGGGGGAAGACCGCACAGTGGGAGAAATAATCCACGGAAATGACGAAGCCACCGTTCCCAACGGTTTCCCGTTGGGCGACACCTCCTTCTCTTCAGGCCTCTGGCAGTGGAATCATAACCCCGACACCACAGCCTATTCTTTCACTGATCATCCCGGCTGGCTATCACTCAGTGCCCTCTCCTCCCCTTCTTTCCGTAAGGCGCGCAACACCTACACGCTGCGTGCCGTCGGCTACAACCCTTCCTACACAATCTGCATGAGCCTTGAGGAAATGGCGGAGGGCAATCGTGCAGGAATGGCTTGCATGGGCAAATACAACACCATGCTCGGAGCAATGATGGAGAACGGCAAGCGCTACCTTTATCTTGCCACGGACACTACCGAGACCAAGCTCTTCGAACTGCCTATCGAGATGCAGCATCGCTCCCTCATGAGCAGTAAGGCAGAAAAGAACCACGAGGGCATAGAGATAGCGCCGCAGAGCGGCGGACCTATACATCCTTTATATATAAGGCTCAACCTTGACTTCAGGAACAAGGCTTTCGAGTTCTACTACAGCCTTGACGGCAAGAACTACACCCTCGCCGGCGAACCGTTCTACACACGATGGGGCAACTGGAAAGGTGTTCGCCCTGCGGTGTATTGCTTCGACCTCCCCCAGCCCCTCCACAGAGACCTCCCCCAGCCCCTCCACAGGAGGGGTGTCCAACGCAGCTCAAAGGCTAAGAATGTAGGGCGAGGATTTCCGAGCCGCGATTCAGGTTTTGTAGGGCGAAGATTTTCGAGCCGCAATTCAGCATCAAAACCTTCAGGCTCTGTGCAAGTCAAAGTGGTCACTGTTCCCAACGGTTTTGCCGTTGGGCAAAGTCTCGCGTCCGCTTCGGGTAATACTACCGAAGCCTTCATCGTCTCCAACATCGCCAAAACCTCCTTCCCTTCCTTCTCCATCACCCTCACCCCTCCTGTGGAGGGGCAGGGGGAGGTCTCTGTGGCTAAGGTCCTTCTCCAGCAAGCCATAGACTCCTGTTCCCTCGCCGGTGGCGGTAAGGTTATAGTCAAGCCTGGCGAATACCACATAGACGGTTCGATATTCCTGAAATCGGATGTCAACCTCCATCTTGAGAAGGGCGCTACGCTGAAGTTCAGCGGCGTTGCCGATGACTTCCTTCCTACCGTTTTCACCCGTTGGGAAGGTACGGAGCTTTACGGTCATTCGGCTATGATCTACGCCAATCATGCCACGAACATTGCCATCACGGGCGAAGGCATAATAGATGCCAATGCAGGCTTGGAGATGGCGCAGTGGGGACCTCATGAGGCTACCGACCGCGACCGCCTTCGCGACCAGGGAGAGCGTCTCGTTCCCGTCAGCGAGCGGCAGTACGGCAAAGGCACTATCCTGCGTCCGTCGGCAGTGGAGTTCGTGGGCTGTTCGCGCATCCTGCTTGAGGATGTCACTATCAAGAACTCCCCTTTCTGGACTATCCATCCCGTCTATTGCGACAATGTGATAGTGAGAGGCGTGACCATAGACACGCACTTTGCCAACAACGACGGCTGCGACCCTGACGCCACGAGCAATGTGCTCATAGAGAACTGCGTGTTCAACGTGGGCGACGATGCCATAGCCATCAAGTCCGGTCGTGATGCCGACGGCAGGAGGGTTGGTCGTCCGTCAAGGAACATCGTGATTCGCAACTGCCTCTTCAACTCCGAGTGCAACGGACTATGCATCGGCAGCGAGATGTCTGGCGGCGTGGAGAATGTCTTCATGCACGACATACAGATAGGAACCGTCAAGAATGCCATCTACTTCAAGTCCAACCGCGACCGTGGCGGCTACATCCGCAATGTGCAGGTAAGCAACATCACCGTCCAGCACGCCCTCGGAGCCGTGCTGCGTTTCGAGACCAACTATTTCGGTTTCCGTGGCGGAAAGCATGCGTCGCAATACGAGAACTTCCGCATCAGTAATGTTGACGTTAGGAAATCCGACCATTACGCCTTCTTCATCTCCGGCTATCCCGAGAAGCCTGTCAGGGATGTCGTGGTGGAAAACATGACCGTAGAGCAGGCTGCGCAACCATACTACATGCACTGTACCGAAAGCGTAACGCTCAGAAACTGCAAGGTGAACGGCACACTCGTGCCGGAACATCCTGAGAACACGGACGAGGAACGCACACTCGACGTCTGGTAGAACCAGTCTCGCAATGATATACTATTAGGTATATGACATTTTAAACACGAGATGAAAATGGAAGTAATAAAACGCCAGTTACGCAAGTATCACAAGTTTTCTCAAAGCGCTGATTTTAGTTGCGCAAGTACTAAAGATTAGCGTTACTTGCGTAAATGGTTTACAGCTGCACTAGAACTAGCGTCACTTGTGCAACTTGCGTTTATATTTCATTCCAATATTCGGGACTTTTCATGCCTATTCCTATGAGTTACAAAAAAGTTCGTATACAAACTCGGTTGGAGTTTGTATACAAAACCGTAGTGAGTTTGTATACAAACTTTTTCAGAACTCATAGAGATACGTATAAGAACCCACAATTTTTTTTATAATATCTAACACAAATTATGTGGGTTCTTCACCAATTATTGGCAGTAAATGGCTTGCAAAACGTCAAAATTAAGGGGTCTGTTGACAGTTTATACATTTTGCAAGATTAGTATAAAAAACTTTTTTGTAATTTTGCGCCCGAATTGTATAAACAGAAACTACAGCATAGATATGAAAAAACTTCTATTCTCTCTCCTTATGCTCTGCTGCATGACGGCGGCATGGGCGGGCACTGGCGACGGTACCAAAGATGATCCCTTCACTGGCGAATGGGACTTCTATGATTTGAGGCCAAAAATCAAGGAAGGCTGTTATATTGCCTACAATTGTCGAATTGATTATGGCTATATAGTAGTCACTGACTCGAGGCTCAACGAGAAACTTCCCGTTGGCAATGGTGGATGGACACCAATGGATGCCATCGGCGAGTCTCCTCTCCCAATATACGAGCAGTATTGCAACGACAACTCGATTGAGGACAGAAAAAAACAGTCATTCATAGTTACCAAAGTGACCAGTTCCTCCAGTTCCTACCTGGATATATCTGGTTATTTCAGCGGCCTTTACACCACTCCTGATGCTGACGGCTTCGTGTATGTCGCTACGGCTAATCAAATGAAGATTGTCCTTAATGGTAACGCTCATGCAAAAATCCGCCTTACGGATGATATTTACCTGAGCGATTTGGGAGCAGATTTTGATGACACTTTCTGCAGCACCTTCTATGGCGTTCTTGATGGCGACGGTCATGCCATAAAGGGCGACCACTATGCTGATGACTCAACAGAGCGTAGGAACAGAACTTATCTGTTTACCTATACTGATGGCGCTACAATCAAGAACATTACCTTTAAGCACATTAGTAAAGAAAGTACGGAGCATAATAACCAAGCCATCATTACCTCGCAGGCACAGAACGGATGCGTCTTTGAGGACATCACTATTGATAATGTTGGTGTTTATACTAAAACTCATATTCTTGAGTCCCCTTACAATGTGGGTGCTGTTGCCGGTCAAGCTAAAAATTGTATTTTCAACGGTATTACAGTAAATAATAGTGAATTTATTTCAGAAGCAAGCTGTGCAGGTGCAGTAGTGGGTGACGCCACTGGTTGTGAATTTAACCACATTGAGGTCAATAACTGTCATATTAAAGCGGACAAGAATTTAGCTGGCGGTGTTGTTGGTTTAGTTTGGGAAGGCAACATGGAGCATATCAAGGTATATGACTGCAATGTTGTGGCTGGTGTAAGGCTCGCTGGCGGTGTTGCTGGCGAGTTGGTTTCACGAGAAGGTTCACTTGTATCGATTAAGGATGTTGAAGTCAAAAACACAAAATGTACAGTCTTGCCACCGAGCGTTCCCATCGATCCTGATGTGAATAATGCTGGCGGTGTGGTAGGGCAGATTGATTGTAGAACCACACTCTCTAAAGCCTCACTATCAGATATCAAGATCATTAATTGTTACATTAAAAATAATAACAGATTTGCTGGCGGAATAGTAGGAACCTGCAACAGAACTCATTTCACAAATTGCTATATTGATGATCAGTCATGCATTCGTGTTGACGGGGATGGAACCTATGCCTACGCAGGAGGTATTGCAGGAAAATCTACAAATTGCGATTTCCACAATTGCGTAAACTACGCTTTGGTGGCTGCGGACGACAATTATGCAGGTGGTATAGTAGGATATATCAATAACGGCAGCATTGAGGACTGCTTGAATGCGGGTATGGTCATCAGTGCGAAAGCAAGTACGGTTGATGATGAACTATACAGCAAGTACAAGAACAAGCAGATGTCTTGCGTAACTAAAACCTATAAGGGCGTTGAGTATGCTGTAAGAAAGGCGGATTTGGGCAGCACTGGGGATAACAATTTTGGTGGTATTGCAGGAAATATAGAAAACTCTACAATCTCAAGATGCGCTAACTTCGGTTGGCTTAACGAGACGGATTATTGTGCAGGAATAGCTGGTTTGGTAGAAGGTGACGTGACTATCAGCGACTGTCTCAACGACTTCTCAGCCCCTTCGAAAGTCTATGGCATCATGGGCTCTAAAGGCGATAGTGATCATAATATCCAGATTATCAGATGCGTGAATGTATCGGGAAACAAATCACTTCCTGACGAAAATAATGTTCATTATGTCCATCAGCTCATTACTTCTGAAAACCGTGACCTGTTAGCCACAGGCGAGGCTACATGGCATTTTCTCAATGAAGCCAATTCCAAAGCCTGGGAGCAGAACATCGGCACTGACCCATATCCTACTCCTACAAGTACAGGCAATAGAGGACTCTATCACACTCGCACGCTCAGTAACGAATACGGCACGATATGCTTGCCGTTCGACGCTGTTTCTGACGAGAACATCCGCTTCTACACATTAAAAGATCAAGCTGTCAACGAAAACCTTGACGCTGTAGCACTGATCTTCACATATACAGAAAACCTTGAAGCTGGCACTCCGGCGTTGTTCTATGCAAAGACAGACAGGATTACACTCAACGACCCTAATGGCAATCATGCTGGGACACCAGCAGCTCCTATTATCGCGGATGGTTCTTATACGGATCAGTCTTGGTCGATGGTAGGTACATACGAGCAGAAGGTGTTCCAGGGCGACGCAGCAAAGAGCATCTACTATGTCTCTGGCAACGCAATCAAGAATGCCAAGAAGACTACCATCGCTCCTTTCCGCGCATACATCAGTGGTCCAGCAATGGAGGAAGAAGGCCCTACCCCAGGCGGCTACGGTGCCAAGACTATCAGCTTCATCCTCGAAGATGAGGACGGCACTACCACAGCACTTGAGTTCGTAGGCGATGAGCTTAAGCCTAACCATAACGTCAACCCTAACCTTAACGGTGTTTACAACCTCGCAGGTCAGAAGGTGGACGAGAACTACCGCGGCATCGTGATCAAGAACGGAAGGAAGGTCTTGAAGAAATAGAAATACATAATCTACAAGTAATTATGAAAAAGAAATATCGCAAACCAACAGCAAAGAGAATCGTCATCGAAGACAGCTTGCTACAGAGCGGAAGCCCATTCGACCCTGCGAAGCCTGTAACACTGACTTTTGATCTCAACGACATAGAGGACGAAGGCTACGCAGATTAAAACAAGGATTCTACCAAATTCTACCAAAATTTACTAAAATCCGCAAAAGACAACTGCGAGTAACGTAACATAACGAGGGGAGGGCGTGTCAAAAGCATCTGACACGCCCTCCCCTCGTTGGTATATCATCCAAGCATAAAGCCTTAATGACCTCTTACGAACAGTCCTTCAGCCATGTCACCGAAGCACCGATCATCGCCAAGCTCGTCCTCAAAATCCTGTATTTGCTGTTGGCAGTAACGCTCATAGTCAGAGAGAGTCTCCGCAAGCTGCTTTTCCATTCGCTGGCAGACGAATGTGCCGGAATGGTGGAGTCCAGAGGAGTCGCTGACATAGCCGAGTTTCTCGTAGAACCTTACTGCCACATCGCGGCTCTCCACAACAACAGTCTTGAACCCCAACTCGGCAATCCACTTCTCGGCAGACTCAACGACCAACCTCCCCAGACCTCTGCCACGATAGTCTTCAAGCACCACTACACGCCCTATCTCCGCCACCGAAGAAGAACGCTTGAGGATTCTGCATGTGGCTACGGGGAAGCCATCGTCGGTTACAACGATATACTTGGTTGCGGGAGTGTCATGTTCGTCAAACTCCTCCCTCAAGCCAATGTGGTACTTGCGCGCCATTGCCTGAATGCGCACATAATAGGCTCCTGCCTGCTGATATGTCTCCGTTGCACGGATTACCTTTAGATCTGCCATGAATGGATGTAATATGGGGTTATAAAAAAAAAATCCTACATCGCCGACGATCAGCAATATAGGATTTCTTTTGGGTGCCTAGTCGGACTCGAACCGACGACATTCAGAACCACAATCTGACGCTCTAACCAACTGAACTATAGGCACCATCAGCTGTTTTGCGGGTGCAAAGGTACAATTTTTCTGCATAACTGCAAACAAATAGAACGTTTTTTTGCGATTGAGTTGACTTATTTCTACAAAGCAATCTCGTAGATGGCCTTTGTAACCTCTGGTGTCATCGTATAATATACGCCTTCCACAGGGTTTCCGTTGTGCTCATGGAAACGTGTCACCATCTTCTCTACGTCTTCAGCAGTAAAGCCTATCTCGGAAAGTGTGAGCGGCATGTTGATGGAACGGAAGAACTCCTTGAGCTTTTCGATGCCTTCGAGAGAGATCTGCTTCTCGTCCTTGCCTTCCGGACATACGTCGAACACGCGCTGGGCAAGCTGTGCCACCTTCTTTGGATGATGGTTTGCCATGAATGTCATCCATGCAGGGAACAGAATGGCAAGTCCTGCTCCATGGGCTACCTTATCGTTGAGACCGCTGACTTCATGCTCCATGCAGTGGGTCATCCAGTCTTCCTGGCGACCAACGCCGCAAAGTCCGTTATGAGCAATAGTGCCTGCCCACATGATGTTTGCGCGTGCATCGTAGTCGTTAGGATTAGCGAAAACCTTTGGAGTTTCGTTGATGATTGCCTTGAGGATGCCTTCTGCCACGCGGTCGGTAACTTCCACGTTCTCTGTATTGGTCATATAGCGTTCGAAGATGTGCGCCATCATATCAACAATGCCGTATGCTGTCTGGTTTGCAGGAAGCGTGAACGTGAGTTCCGGGTTCATTATGGAGAACTTTGGACGGAGGAGTTCAGTACCGATGGCAAGCTTGTGCATGCCGTCAACCTTGGTCACTACAGAGTCGCCAGAGCCTTCGCTACCGGCAGCAGGGATGGTGAGCACAGTAGCCACAGGAACAGCAGCCTTTATCTCGCCCTTGCCAAGATAGAAATCCCAGAAGTCGCCTTCATAAGGAATACCTACAGCTATGGCTTTCGCAGTATCTATAGTAGAACCGCCACCAACAGGGAGGATGAAGTCTATCTGCTCCTTGCGTCCAAGCTCAATGCCTTCGTACACCTTTGTATCGATTGGGTTAGGCTGCACGCCACCGAGTTCTACATATCCAATGCCCTCAGCCTTGAGCGATTCTTCTACGCGGTCGAGCAATCCGCTGCGCTTAACGCTACCGCCACCATATACGATGAGTACCTTTGTGCCACCAAACGACTTTACAAGAGAGCCGGTAGCAGATTCCTTTCCACGTCCAAAGACGAACTTGGTAGGACTGTAAAATGTGAAATTATTCATTTGCTTTTAATATAAAATGTTTTTAGGGTTATAGTTTTTTATGCCAATGCTATTTATTGCCTTTAGCGACATTGTCCACACCTTCCTTAACACCTGTTAGGTCTACAGCTGGCTGACGTCCTTGCTGAGTAGGCTTTGCAGTCTTATCGTTCTTCTGATCAGGCTTTGCAGTCTGACCGTTCTTCTGATCAGGCTTTGCAGGATTATTTGACTTAGCCTCTTCTGGAGTCTTTGTTTTCTTCTCTGCAGGCTGTTCCTTTTTCTGTGGTTCAATAGGTGGTGTAGGCTGTTCCTTTTTCTGTGGTTCAATAGGAGGTGCAGGCTGTTCCTTTTTCTGTGGTTCAATAGGAGGTATAGGCGGTTCTTGCTTTGGGGAGAACAGCATATAAGCCAATCCAGCCACAATCAACACAAGCAGAACAATGATCAAGTAAAGTATCTTGTTGCTTTTCTGATCAGACTTTCCAATTGCTTGCCTTTGTCCTTTAACTTCTGCCCCTTGTCCTTTAACTTCTGGCTGTCTATCAGTTGCCGACTTTTGTCTAACAATTTCTGACTTTTGTCTGCCAGTTGCAGGCTTTTCTCTTCCATTCTCTGTAGCATTTCCTTTACTGGGAGCTGGAATGACAGGTGCTTGTGGTGCTTGAGTCTTTTCCGCTTCCGTTTCCTCATCATCTACGCCAATAACCTCAATTTCGTCTTCTTCAACGACGGAGCTTACGCCTTCAACTTCGGCTATAGGAATAAGATAAGCTGTGTAGTTGTCGCGAGTACGACCCGTGCTCTCTGCCTCAAGAAGTTTAAGCTTCTCTGCATCGGAACAGTCCATCTCAAGAATCTCTACAAGACGCTTGTTGGTGAGTTGCTCAAGAATACCATCACAACAGAGGAAGAAATAGTCGCCCGTCTGCACATCAGTAAGCAAGTGCATCTCAGCATGCATACGCTTTGTATTAGGCTGTATGGCACGAATGATGACATTCTTGCGTGGGAAGTTCTCAGCCTCTTCCGGAGTAAGTTCGCCTGCCTGAAGCAAAGCATTCACGAGAGAATGGTCAGAACTCTGATACATTACGCCTTTTCCTGGACGCACCTGATAGATGCGGCTGTCGCCCATGTGAGCGGCAAGCACACCGTCCTTGTGCATGGCAATACAGGTAAGCGTGGTTGCCATCGAGCAATCGCTGTCCTTGGTATCTATCTTGTCGAGAGCATCGTATGCCATCTCAACAGATTTCGCCATGTCTTCCTGGGTCACATAATCGTTCTTTTGCAGTTGCTCGGCAAGGAAAGTCTGGATGACCTTGGAAGAAGTCGCGCTGGCTATATCGCCGTGAGCACTACCGCCTACGCCATCACAAAGCACGAACACGCGTTCGTCTGCTGTCACGGCATCAAAAAGCGGATATACGGCATCCTCCTGTCGTCTCTTACGACCGATTTCAGAATAGCCTATAGGTTGTCTTAGAGTATATTTCATAATATTTTTTGCATTTTAAGGTAGGAGTCATTATAGCCTACCATCTTGGATTATTCTTCGAAGAGGGTAGCTTCCTCATTGAATCGAGGCTTCTCGAAGACCACCTCGGTATGTCCGAACATCAGCTTGTCGCCCCAGCTAAGTACAACAACATCACCTTGCTCTATCCTATTGCCATTTATTTTGATGGCATTCTTCGGATTGTAAGGTTCAATGTAATGCTCCAAGCCGTATGGACCTTCCTTCACCGTAACGTATGCGTGATGGCGACTCATATACATGTCGCTGGTAGGAATCTGCATCTGTGCGCGACAAGTTTCTGCCTTGCGACCAATGGAAACCCTTCCTTTGGACAAAGCGAACTCCTTGCCATCTATGTAGAGAGAACCTACTGTACGATCCATGGCGTGAAGGTTGAGCTGGGTAGATTCCTCATTGCTTGAACCACTGCCGCCTTGACCTGCGGCACCCTGCTGGTAGTTAGGGAGTGTAGCCTTATAGCTGCACTTTGGACACTTTATAAGAGCTTTCTCTACATTAAGTCCTTCCTTGAACTTCATGGAAAGGCGTTCGTGGCAGTTAGGACATACCACCTTCATTTCAATCATATCTATTGATTTTTTTATACATTAATAAAAAAAGGTAGGGTGTCGTGAAGAGATACTCACGACACTCCACCTTGTTTGTTTTTATGCCATATACATGCCTGGATCAGCATCGTTCATGTAATCTGGAAGATCATCATTCTGAACAGTATAGCTGTTTGCATCGTTCATGTAGTTGTCCAACTCGTCCTCAGTAGGGAGCATGATGTTCTGGTCTGTGACATCAATAACGTCATTGTTGCTGATAGAACCGTCACCATCAAAGTCAGAGATAGCTACTTCCGCCTGATAGTCGTCATCAATGTCAACAAGGAGAACCTCCTGACCATCGATGTCAACAGCTACGCTGTATTCGCTGATACCGTCTTCGTTGATGTCTGTCTCACCATAGCCGAGAATGCTAACCTCTACGTCCTCTGAAACATCATCAGCTGCCTCGTAAACATTTGAGTTGTGTGCTGTATGAGAAGCGTGAGAATCATGAGATGTATGAGAAGCATGAGAGTCATGTGACGCATGAGAATGGTGAGAAGAATGAGAGTCATGCTGTGCATAGTCATGATGGCTATGGCTGTGAGAGTGGTGATTGTCTGGCAGGATGTCTTCGTAGTCAATAGATGCCTGATAAGCACTACGCTCTGCAGGTGTCATGTGGTTCCATTCATTCTCGTAGAATGTTCCGTAAGCCTTACCATGCCATACGAATACGCCACCAGGACCAACCTGCTCGCGAGCCTCAGCGAACGCCTGTGCGAAGCTCATATTATCGTCAACGTGTGCAACCTTTACACCATCGTCAGTGATAAGGATAGCGTCTTCTTCAGCTGGTGTATGATGAGTATGATGATTAATGGCATCATGAACAGGTCTGCTGTGCTGAGCATCATTGACGATGTTGGTGTAATGTGGTTCATGCTCATCAGGATTAACCTCTATAGTGCCGTCTTGTGATACTTTCACAGAAGCATCGCCATCAACATGTACCTTTGCGCCATTGACTTCCACTGTCACGCCGTCGTGCTCGTCATGCTGAGAAGCAGATGTTGCGGCAGTTTCCTTGCCAGGAGTTGCATCAGCCTTGTCGTCAGCAGTAGCCTTGTCGTCAGCTGCAGTATTATTGTCAGCATCAGCCTTGCCTTCTGCTTTCTCATCAGCAGATTCCGTAGCATTCTTATCTTCTTCCTTTACTACTGGCTTCTCTGCTTTTGGAGCAGCTACTGACTGACCAGCGAATGTTGCACCAGCGCCTAATACAGCACCACCTGCTGCATAAGCAATCTTCTCTGCTGTTGCATTCTTACGCTTCTTTTCAGCAATTGCAGATTCGTTGGAAGTTGCAGTCTCGTTAGACTCCACTTTAGTTTCTTCACTCTGGTTGTTGTTCAACATGCTGTTGTCGAGGATAGTTTCTTCGTTATTCATAATTGTAAGTTTTATTTGATTTTTGTTTTTTACTGGTGCAAAGGTAAGGGGTTTATCATTAACAGCAAAACATTTTCCCGCTTATTGGGTGAAACGTTTGGTTTAATGGGCGAAAACTTACATCATCGCTTATTCCAGTTCAAAATAGTCATGGTATTATTGAAGCGTCCCCACATTACGGGATGCTGTCTATTGCCCGTAACAGACAACACATTCTCATGAGTGGCTTGCCTACCGAGCAATGTGTGAATCTGGTTGGTATGCCTACTGTACACATTGTTTATCAAAGCGACATCCTTTTTCCGTGCTGACAAGATCATTGATGTAAGCATAATTGGCAATACCTACAGAAACAAGATAGGTTGTCGCATTTATGCCAACTGTGTAGAAAAGAAGAAGTAATGAGAGAACAAGCTTTTTCATATCAGATTATTCTTGTTGGAATGTCCTTAATAGTGCTTTACCCACTTCGCTTTGCAACGTGGACATGCTGGCATTTGGCTAAGAATAGCATAATCTTGCATCCCCACGAATTTCCGGCAAGAAGGATTTGGGCATACGTATTTTTGTATCAGTTTGTTCTTTGCTTCCTTTTGTTGTTCGAAGCCAGTATCCTTCTGGTTGTATGCAACTATGTATAATATCAAGCAAATGGCTGTGATAGGGAGGGTAATATATAGCGTTTCCGTACCTATCATTGCAGCAAGTATTGGAGCAAGCGCACCCGAAGCCATACTTAGCATCATAGGCAACATCCTCTTCTTTCCCATCTCCTGTCGCTCATCTTGGATAGCGGCAAGTTGCCTTTCATAGTCCTCCCATACATTCTCCAGATGTGTTATCGAGAATTCCTTCACTGGGGGAGGTGGTGGAGGCGGTGGCACAACTTGCATCGGCATCAAATCACTCACTCTATACCGGGAGTTTGGGCCCAACTGCACTATAGTATCCCCCGTCACGACTTTCTCTTTTATTCTTATTCCGTTGACAAAAGTTCCATTTGCAGAAATGTCTTCTAACTGAAATCTCCCATCTGGCAGAGATTTAATCTTCAAGTGCTTTCTGCTGACTGCCGGATCATCTATCTTGATTCTCTGCTGTCCTTGTTTGCCTACTATTATTTCCATTTATCGTTTATGGTGGGTTCTATAAATTAGCTTTGTTAGCTTACGAGTTTATTTTTGAGCCAAAAAGAAACCGAAAGATGACAAAACGTAACCCATTAATCATTAAAGTAAATCCCGGTGGTAATTTATAGAACCCACCTTATATATTTTGATTTCAATTTTAGTGTTTTCAAGGCTATTTGGATTCTGGTTTCTTGATCTCCTCAACCAGTGTTTGTCTCAAAGCCTTCAACGCTTCCTTAGGCACAGGAATGACGATCGGCTTGAAATGTTCCATATCGCTCAGCACCATTACTTGCTTCTGTAGATTGATCTGCATGATAAAAAGTCCGTTTACGATATACTTTCTTCCGATGCGGATAAACTTGGTCTTCTCTGTGCCGTATGCGCCAACTATCATCTGACTGAGTTTCAGCAATGATAGGCAAACGACCACATTCTGACCGTTGAGGAAATGAAGCGAGATGTAATTGTCATCTGCCACCGCATAGAGCATTTTGTCAAGGTCAACCTTTATATACTCGTCGCGGGTATTTATACAAATCTGAGTCATTTTATCTTAATATTTTTATTTTTTCATGAAAAAGAAGAATATCGCCGCACCTGATATAGGAACATCCTTCGCATAACCTATGGTATGATAATTACTATCCTGGATGCGACCGTCGGAGTTGATGTAGCCTATAGTATGGTAGTTGCTGTCTTGTATGCGACCATCATCCTTTATATAGCCCTTGGTATGATAGTTGCTGTCTTGCACACGGCCGTCAGACTTTATGTAGCCAACAGTATGATAATTACTATCCTGCACACGACCGTCAGACTTTATGTATCCGATTGTGTGGTAATTACTGTCCTGAATACGACCATCAGAATTTATGTAACCTATCGTTCCATAATTAGAATTCTGTATGCGCTGTGCTGATGCGGAAAACGGGATGCAGAGCATTATCGCAAGTAGAAGATGTTGTAGTATGGTATTCATTTTTCTTAAAAATGTGTTTTGGAATTAGTATAAATAATGTTGCAAAGATACAAAAGAATTTGTAATACTTGATTATAAATCAACAAAATATGCCGTTTTCGTAGGAAAAAACTTGCACAAGCATCTGTTTTGGTGTTATTTATGCTTAAAATGTAGTAACTTTGCGAACCTAAACGAGCATTATATCATATAATTCAAAACTCCGAATTCAACACTATCATATGGTTTCAGTAGATGGATTGACCGTCGAGTTTGGCGGCACGACACTTTTCAAGGATATTTCATTCGTAATAAACCCGAAAGACAGGATAGCCCTCATGGGTAAGAACGGAGCAGGCAAATCTACCCTACTCAAGATTCTTGCCGGCGTGAGGACGGCTACTCGCGGAAATGTTTCAGTGCCGAAGGATTGTACGGTTTGCTATCTCCCACAGCATCTCATGACGGAAGACGGCAACACCGTTTGGGACGAAGCTCTCCAGGCTTTCGCTCACATCAACGCGATGGAGGAAGAGATTAACGAGATGAACAACCAACTTGCCACTCGCACCGACTACGAGAGCGAGGACTACATGAACCTCATTGAGAAGGTGAGCATGATGAGCGAGAAATTCTACGCCATCGACCGCACGCACTTTGAGGAGGATGTGGAGAAAGCTCTTCTCGGTCTCGGCTTTGAGCGCAAGGACTTTCAAAGACAAACATCGGAGTTTTCGGGCGGTTGGCGCATGAGAATAGAGCTCGCCAAGCTTCTCCTGCAGAATCCGGATGTACTTCTCCTTGACGAACCTACGAACCATCTTGACATTGAGTCTATCGGTTGGCTTGAGGATTTCCTCATGAACTCTCCTATGGCGGTTGTTGTCATTAGCCACGACCGCAGATTCATAGACAACATCACGACAAGAACGATTGAGGTAACACTCGGCAGAATCTACGATTACAAGGCAACCTACAGCCATTATCTCGAACTTCGCAAGGAGCGTCGTGCGCAACAGCAGAAGCAATATGACGACCAGCAGAAACTCATCGCCGAGGCAAAGGAGTTCATTGAGCGCTTCAAGGGCACTTACTCGAAGACCTTCCAGGTGCAGAGCAAGGTGAAATGGCTTGAAAAATTGGAACTCGTGGAAGTGGACGAAGAAGACACTTCTGCTCTGCGACTCAAGTTTCCTCCTTCTCCACGAAGCGGAAACTATCCGGTAATATGCGACGGCGTTGGCAAGTCATACGACGACAAGCTTGTTTTCCAGAATGCTTCGCTCACGATTGAACGCGGCGACAAAGTGGCTTTCGTAGGAAGGAACGGCGAGGGAAAATCGACTCTCGTTAAATGTATCATGCAAGAGATTGAGCATGACGGTACTTTGACCATCGGACACAATGTGCAAATAGGCTACTTCGCGCAGAACTCCGCTTCCCTACTCGACGAGAACAAGACTATCTATCAGACGATAGACGACATAGCCGTAGGCGACATTCGCTTGAAAACACGCGACCTTCTCGGTGCTTTCATGTTTGGCGGCGAGGAAAGTCAGAAGAAAGTGAAGGTGCTCAGCGGTGGCGAGCGCGTGCGACTCTGCATGATAAAGCTGCTCCTTGAACCTGTGAACCTACTCATTCTCGACGAGCCTACAAACCATCTTGACCTTCGCACAAAGGATATTCTCAAGCAAGCTCTCCGCGACTTTGACGGAACGCTCATCGTTGTAAGCCACGACCGCGACTTCCTCAGCGGACTTACCACAAAGACCTACGAGTTTGGTGGCGGCAAGGTCAAGGAACATCTTTGCGGAGTGGATGAATTCCTCGAACAGAAGAAGATGGATACTCTTGCAGAGTTGGAGCGCAAGAAATAAAGCGCAAATTGAGTAGGATGATTTTTGAAACGCGAGTTGCATTGGAAGAAATTTAAAACGCGAGTTGCACGAGTTACACAAGTTTTTCCGAAAGCGCTGATTTTTAGTTTCACAAGTTTTATAAAGACTAGTGAAACTCGTGAAACCCGTGTTTAAAATACATACACACTTGAACTTGTGTCACTTGCGCCACTTGCGTTTATCTTTCATTGCAATATAGACTGCATTCATAACCTGTGTTTAAAATCACAAAATAATGGGAAGAAACAAATACTCACAAACAGAATTTGACGAAATAGGAAAACTGCTGAAGTTGAAATGCAAAGGCAATAGACTTCAGCAAAAAGAGGTGCGACATACGTTGCGCGTGGATTACGAATTCAATATCTCAGACTTTAATGTTCAGGGAAAAGCTTTTGGCTACGATGAACTTCAGGAATGCTTGAAGCGTGGCGCCATAAAAATTCTGGACGATGCTACCATTGCCGACATGAAGGCGAAGCGTGCTCGCGACAAGGCTCGCGATGCAGAACTCGCACAGAAGGAAGCCATAGAAACCGGCGAACAAACCGACTGGCAGGAGGCTCTCAAGGAATGGAATGAGTGGGAAGAAAAAACACTAAATACTAAACACTAAATCAAATTGGTATCAGTGTTTATTATTTAGTGCTTAGTGTTTAGTGTTTAGTATTCAGTGTCAGCGTATTATTCTGCAATCTTGATCTTAACGGACTTGAGGTCTTCTGCACGAGAACTTGTGCCATAGAAGACTTCATACACGCCAGGTTTCACACGCATGGTGTTGGTGTCAGGATCGAAGAGTTCAAATGCGTCATTAGCAATATTTATGCTTGCAGAAACAGTCTTCCCTGCTGGCACATCAACACGCTTGTAAGCACGGAGTGACTTGATTGGACCGTCGGTATCATCAAGGCGCTTAACGTAAATCTGGACAACCTCCGTACCGTTCTTCTTGCCGGTGTTTGTAACATCAACAGTGAACGTGTCGAGTTTGTCATTGAACTTGCCATTGTTGACCTCAAACTTAGTGTAAGAGAGACCGTAGCCGAATGGGAAGAGAGCATTGTCAAAGTAGCGGTAAGTGCGTCCCTTCATGGAGTAATCCTTATAGTCAGGGAGCTGGTCTGAGCTGCCATAGAATGTTACAGGAAGCTTTCCTGAAGGGTTATAGTCGCCGAAGAGAACATCAGCAACAGCCTTGCCACCTTCCTCACCGGCATACCAAGCCTGGAGGATAGCCTCGCAAGTCTTTGTCTCTGGCTCAAAAGCGATGGCAGAACCTGAGCAGTTTACGAAGACAACCTTCTTGCCAGCGTCCTTGAGAGCCTTGAGGAGATTGCGCTGAACAGCAGGGAGTTCGATGTTCAGACGGTCGCCGCCCTTGAAACCAGGGAGGTCGATAGGCATCTCTTCGCCTTCGAGACGAGGAGAAATACCACCAACGTAGATTACTGCGTCGCAATCCTTAACCTTGTTGACAGTCTCTGTATAGTCAATCTTGCTCTCAGTACCGAGGTCGAAGAAGAGGTTTGCGTCCCAGTTCTTAACCTCCTGAGCGAAGTTCATTTCAATCTTGTATTCCTTGCCAGCCTCAACATTGATGACGGTCTTAGTGTCAGTCTTGCGCCAAGTGTTGTGGTGCGTCTTAACCTCACCGTCAACGATGAGTTCAAATGTGCTGCAGCCGTTGCAGTGGATAGCCACTTCCCCACTCTGCTTTGGCTTGAATGTAGTCTCGTAATGAGCAGAGAAATCTGTGAGATTCACACCAGGGGCAAATGCGTAGTTACCCATTGTTGTAACGTTGAGCGGACGTGTCACCTGAAGAGTTGTGACAGGAGTTCCCTCTCGCTTTGTGTTGTTCCAGAAAGTTCCCTTCAAGCCCTTCTTGCCGTCGGCAGAGCACTGGTCGAAGAGAGATTCGAGGATAAGGTCGTTCACGAGGTCGCAAGCGCGGAGAGAGACGATCTTCTTCTTGCCAATCTTCTGCTGGATGCCTTCGAGAATTGTAGTGGTAGCGTTTGGAGTTCCGTTGTAGTTACCCCACATCATAGCCTCGTCGTCAGCGTTAGGACCAATTACGGCAATCTTCTTTACCGACTTTGAGAGAGGGAGAATGTCGTTATTGTTCTGGAGGAGAACCATTGTCTGCTGAGCCATTTGATAAGCAAGCTGGCGATGCTCCTTACTATCAACAACACTCATTGGAATATTGAACCAAGAAACTTCCTCTGGCTTATCCATCTCGCCGAGGTCGAAGCGACCTTCAAGCAGACGGAGAATGCGCTCGTCAAGGTCTTTCTCAGAGATAAGACCGTTCTTCACAGCTTCTGGAATGCTCTTGTAAGCATAGTCGAAACCACACTCCACGTCAGTACCTGTGAGCACTGCCTTAGCGGCAGCGTGGCGTGCAGTAGATGAAGACTTATGGGAAGTCCAGAAGTCGGAAACGGCACCACAGTCGGAAACAACCATGTACTTGAAGCCCCATTCGTCGCGGAGAATCTGCTGGAGCAAACGGTTTGAACCGCAGCAAGGCTCATCGTCCCAACGCTGGTAAGCACACATCACCTCACGAACATCAGCTTCCTGAACGGCAGCCTTGAACGCTGGCATATAAGTTTCCCAAAGGTCACGTGGAGAAACATCATTGATATTGTCCGTGTGGCGACTCCACTCCGGACCGCTATGCACTGCATAATGTTTTGCACAAGCAAGAGTCTTCTTGTACTTTGTGTCGCGAGGTCCCTGAAGACCATTGATCACGGCAACACCCATGCGAGAAGTGAGGTATGGGTCTTCGCCGTAAGTCTCCTGACCGCGTCCCCAGCGTGGGTCACGGAAGATGTTCACGTTAGGTGTCCAAACAGAGAGTGAGAAGAAGCGCTGGTCAGGCAGATTGTTGCGCAGACGCTCGTTGTACTTAGCACGAATTTCTGTTGAGGTTGCGTCGAATACCTTGTAAACGAGATCATCATCGAAAGAAGCAGCCATGCCGATTGGCTCTGGGAAGTTGCTCACATTGCCTTGGTTGGCATAACCGTGAAGTGCCTCGCTCCACCAAGAGAATCTCTTGATGCCAAGTCGTGGAATGGCTTCGCTCTCATCGAGCATCAGTACAGCTTTTTCTTCAAGGGTTAAACGACCGAGAAGGTCAACAGCACGCTCATGCGAGGAAAGTGCCGGATTCTGATAAGGAAGCATCGACTGCGCACTCACTGAAAGCGATGCGCCGAGGATAAGGATTGAGGTTAATAGTTTTTTCATTATTATATTAAGGGATAATTTTTCTCTATTCAAACTCATCGAGTCTGTTTCGCCATAGATACTTGCGCGTCTCATGCACGATAACGCCACTGAGGAAGAGCAACGAAATGAGGTTAGGGATAGCCATCAGTGCGTTAAGTCCGTCGGCTATTGTCCAAACAAGTCCAAGATCCATCGTTGCACCGACGAATATTGCTATGACATAGGCAATGCGATAGTAGAGCGCAATGTTCTTTATCTTCAGGTACTCGGCAGCTCTCTCGCCATAGATTTCCCAACCGAGTATCGTAGAGAACGCGAAAGTGAGAAGTCCGAAAGTAAGAAGCGGAGCTCCGATGTACGGAATCTTCGAGAAAGCGAGCTTCGTCAGCGTACCGCCATTGTCGTATGTGATGTCCGGATAAGCGATGATACTGCTCACGATGACGATACCAGTGAGGGCACAGATGATGACAGTGTCCCAGAAAGTGCCGCTTGAACTAACGAGAGCCTGACGAACAGGATTGCGAGTCTGGGCAGCTGCTGCCACGATAGGCGCACTACCCATACCGGATTCGTTGGAGAAAAGTCCGCGAGCCACACCGAAACGGCAAGCCATCATGACCGTTGCTCCGACAAAACCGCCACCAGCCGCCGATGGATTGAATGCACTTTCCACAATGAGTTTCAATGCAGGCCATACGTATTCGCCATTGATGCAAAGGATAACTACGCAGCCCAAAACATAGAGAACAGCCATGAAAGGAACAAGTGCGGTGCAGACCCTTGCAATACTCTTTATGCCACCAAGAAGAACGGCCCCAACAAGCACTGTCACTACAAGACCGCTCACCCACGTTGGTACGCCAAGGGTCTCATCGGCAATCGTGGAAATGGCATTTGCCTGAACGGTATCGCCAATGCCAAAGGCTGCAAGTGCAGTGAAGATGGCGAAGGCTATGCCAAGCCATTTCCAGCCAAGGCCCTTCTCCAAAGCGTACATCGGACCGCCATGAACCTTGCCTTTCTCGTCTGTCTCACGATACTTCACGGCAAGCAGTCCTTCAGCATATTTCGTAGCGATGCCAAAGAGACCTGTCACCCAGCACCAGAAGACCGCACCAGGACCGCCAAGCGAGATGGCGGTAGCCACACCTACGATGTTGCCAGTACCGATAGTTGCAGCAAGAGCTGTGGCAAGAGCTCCAAACTGCGACACTTCTCCGTCGGCATCCTTGTCCTTCTTCAGCGAAAGCCTTATAGCCTTGAAGATGTGACGCTGCGGAAACTTCAATCTGACAGTCAGGAAGATGTGGGTGCCAAGGAGCAGGATCATCATTGGCCAGTCCCATAGGACATCAACGATGTCAGTAACTATTTTCGCAAAATCCATAAAAAGAGTATGTTTAGTTTTTGTGTTTACTTGAAGAGGTTGGCAAGTGAAGCTATCATCGTTGCGATGGAAGCTGCACTCGTACCAATAGACAGTGTCTCGGCAAGTGTCATGCGGCTTGAATTCTTGGCAGGAACGATGATTTCGCAACCAGGACGTGGCTTTGCTCCGTTGGAAAGCTTATCTACGGTACCATTCATATAAACAATGTATGCACGTCCCTTCTTGGCATTCTCAGAATAACCACCGGCTTGGTCGATGTAGTAGCCAGCCTTCTTGCCCTTTATGTAGCTTACGGTGTTAGGATACATCACCTCGCCGTTGATCTTCACGGTTGAGATGAACTGTGGAACAATGATGCGGTCTCCCTCACGAAGCACTACATCGTCGTCACTGCCAGGGTTCTTCAATGCCTTGCCAAGGTCTATACCGACGTAGTAAGTCTCGCCAATCTCAAACTTCTGCGTGTTCATAAACTGCTGCATGGAAGCTGTTGCAGCTCCGTTTGTCTTCAGTGCCTCTTTCTTCATCTCGTTCTGCGCATCCTCACGAGCCTTCTTGAGCACCGCCTCCATTCGGATTCGCTCTTCAGGGGAAATCTTTCTCTCAAGGCGTGCACCGGAAGCGTAAGCCATGTCGGTAAGTCCGCCGGCAGCAGCAAGTGCTTCCGAGAGTCGCATGTTCTTCACAGGCATTGTATAAGTACCGGCAAACATCACTTCTCCGTCAACAACGATGTTCTGCTGCTTTGAGTAGCCAGGGCTGTTACGTACATAAACCTCATCGAAAGGCATGAGTTTGAAGCCTGGTTCGCCGTCAATGACGAATCCCTCCTTGAGGGCAAACGTATATGTGCGGGCAATGAGCGAATCGGTGGCAAGGGCTTTCGGATTGCTTGTACGACGAGCCACATCCACCTTCACCGTCGAAGCGTTCTCCTTCAGACCACCAGCCTGAAGTACAAAGTCCTCAAGTGTCTCATTGTCAGCATATTTATAGACGCCAGGGAAGTGTACCTCGCCGTGTATCGTAATCGTTCTTTCCTCCATCATCTCTGCTTTCGTAGGAACGAAGAGCACATCGTTTGCGCGGAGTGCCACGTCTGGTGAAGTGCCGTCCATGATGCCCTTTATGTCAACTGAAAGCACCTCAAGCGTACGGTCTGGCTTCATTCTGTGCATGACGCCACGAGTGAGGAAAGCTTCCTCCTTCAGTCCTTCCGCAGCATTGATAAGGGCGCGAACTGTGTTTATCCTGCCATCTACCTGATACATGCCCGGACGGAAGACAGCACCCTTGATTTCCACGCTGTTGGAGAAGCGGTGGATGATGGAATCGACGGTGATGGAGTCCTCGTCGTTGAGAAGGAATGACGGCATGTCATACTCATCTACATTATGGATTGACATCTCACGACCGGTCTTTCTGATTATCCTGACAGACTTCTTGTAGGCATCGCCCGAGAAGCCGCCGGCATAGCGGATGATGTCAGAGAGCGATTCGGTCTTCTTCATCTCATAATACATTGGGCGCTTCACCTTACCAACTATGTTCACAAGGCAATCGTAAGGTCCCACTATTATGACATCGTTGTCGGCAAGGCGCACATTGCCCGAGAGCCTGCCGTTCAGGATATAGTCGTAGATATCGACAACAGACACCAACTCATTGTTTCTGAACACCTTGATGTTACGCAAAGTACCAAGTTCGTCCACGCCGCCAGCCATGTATAGCGCATGGAATACGGAGGCAAAGGCAGAAAGTGTGTATGTGCCAGGAGCCTTTACGTTACCCATCACATTGACCATGATGGCACGCGTCTCGCCTACACTCAAGCGGATTTGCGATGAAGTGTAGCGAGAGCCGAGCGTACTGCGCAGCTTCTGGTTAGCCTGTTCCACGGTCAAACCACTCACGCTCACTGGTCCGAAGCCCTCAATGGTGATTGTTCCGTCTGGGGCAACGGTAGATTGTATGGATTTAGAAGAAGCTCCATAAACATCAATGAATACGGCATCGCCCGGTCCCAAACGATAGTTCTTCGGAGTGGCAATGTTCATGTTTGGCTCGAAAGAGAGCATCTCGTTGTTAAAGATGTCGCGACCGAACACCTTCTTCATGTCCTTGTTGCGCTCTGCAAGGAGACGCTCGAACATGGCAGCGGTATCAGGCTCTATGAAGTCTATTTCCGTTTGGGCATCAAGCCAATACTGATTGCTCTCGTCTGTACGGAAACGGTTGTTGCGACGATACTCATCGTAGGAATCCACCTGATAGCTGCCACCTCTTTCCTCCTGCTGCCTGTTGGTTCTTGTGGTTCTTGAGGTGCCGTTATTCTTCGAGTTCTTTCCGGTACGCAGACGGCTGTTAGGGTCGCTGTCGTCCATCATGGATTCTTCAACGGTGCCGAGACCAGACTCCTTTTTCAGTCTCTCCGCCTTCTTGCGGACACGACGGATCTGCTCTATATTGACGCCCTGCTGCATGAGTTTTGTCACGATGCGAGCAGTGGAAGTGCCCTCCTCACGTTCCTTGAGAATTATTTGCAAGACCTTCTCGTCGCTCATTGACTGAGCCACGGCGGTCATTGTAAACAGTGAGAAAAGCAGTATGAAGGAAAGTATCTTTTTCATTGGGATAAAAGTTTCGTTAGACAGTAATAGCGCGTTATTTAATAAACGCAAAACACCAAAAATTATTGCAAAGTTAAAAAAAAATACAACTATTCATAACTTTTATTCCTTTTTTAGGCAATAAAGACACAATTAATTAGTTTTTATTTAGACCAACATACGAAAAATAGTCAAAATAACCAAAAAAACGTGTCATATCTAATCATTATCATATCGCTGGTTCTCAGTTCTGCACTCGGATTCACTATCATACCGAGAATACTACGCTATTGCAGCAAAAAGAACCTCTACGACCGCATGGACGAACGAAAGCTCCACACCACCAACGTGCCGCGACTCGGGGGAATGTCTTTCCTCCCTTCAATGCTGCTCTCGTTCATCATCGGACTCGTCGTCTATCATTTCACGGCTACAGAGATAAAGATAAACCTCTGGACGGTAGGCGTTGTTTCGGGAATGGTCATCGTGTATGTAACAGGACTCGTGGACGACTTCAGCGAACTGTCGCCCAAGCACAAATACCTCGCGCAGTTCATAGCAGCCGCCCTCCTACCCCTCTGCGGACTCTACATGAACAATCTCTACGGACTCTTCGGTCTCTACGAGATCTCCCCATGGCTTGGCATCCCCCTAACGATATTCCTGATCATGTTCGTCAACAACTCGATAAACCTCATCGACGGAATCGACGGACTTGCCGCAAGTCTCTGTGTGATAGCACTTTCCGTATTCCTCACAGTGTTCATCTACAACGAGCTTCCCGTATATTCCGCTTTGGTGGCAGGCATTATCGGAGTACTCCTGGCATACCTCTATTTCAACATCTTCGGAAAAGCGGAGAAGGGCACGAAGATATTCATGGGAGACAGCGGAAGCCTACTGCTCGGCTACATGCTCAGCTTCTTCTCGCTGAAGCATTGCGTTTACAACCCTACGGTCATGGAGCCAAACAACTACGCGCTCCTGCTCCCACTTACGATACTCATCATCCCTACATTCGATGTTGTAAGAGTGATCATCGTGCGCAAGAGGCACGGACTCTCAATGTCACAGCCGGACAAGCGCCACATCCACCACAAGCTGCTTGCCATCGGACTCAACCAGCATCAGGCACTCGGCGTGATCGTAGTGTCACAATTACTCTTCATCGCCCTCAACTACGCACTATACAACATGGAGGTCAACTGCAACGTCATCATCACCATCGACGCACTGATCTTCATCTTCGCCAACTGGCTGCTCAACATCCTAAAGAAGGAAGAATAAAAGGTCAAGGTTAAGGTCAAAATCAAAAGTCAAGGTCAAAAAACTGTGATAAAGATAAAATACAAATACACACAGGAAATCCGACAGGCACAGTTCGTCCACCTGCTGATCCTCGTTGACGAGAACGAGGAGCGACAGCTTGTTGTCATCACAGACAAATCCACAGCAATGAACATTTCTGCCAACTACGAGTCGCAGAAGCGCCCGATGACACGCCGACTCTTCTTCGAGCGGTCAGCACTCTACGTGGCAATGTCGCTCATACCAGCAGAGATGAAGAAGCTGATGTACATACACATAGACGGACTCATAGACAGCCAATACCACGCACACCTCGTTCGCCGCAACGCCGACATCAACGAGGAACTCCACGAGCTGCGCATCTCAGAGGCAGTACTCCTCTCCGTAGTGTCGGGAATACCGCTCTACATCGACGACCACCTCTGGCGCATACAGTCCACACCGCACATAGCAAACTCAAACGGCACCAGCATACCAACAAACACCCTCCCACTCCCAATGCTCAAGAAAGCACTACAGGAAGCCATCGACACTGAAAACTACGAGCTCGCAAAAGTGCTAAACGAGGAAATCAACAACCGCTTCCCAGGAGAGAGATAAGGACATGCTAACGCACTTTATACAAGACACAAAAAACTCCCACAAGTTTTCACATCGAACTTGTGGGAGTTTTGTTTTGATTATCAAGGAGTTCTGACTTGTATTTGTAGGAGTTTCGGCTTGTATTTGCAGGAGTTTCCATGCACTTTCGTGGGACTTCAAAAAAAATTCGTATACAAACTCACAACAGTTTTGTATACAAACTCGAGTGGAGTTTGTATACGAACTTTTTCAAAACTCTATGAGTTATTATTCATAAGACCAAGAGAAACTACTCAAAAACGCCTTCTACAAGTTTCCCTTCAACATTGAGTGCGTGCATGACATTGAAGCGTGCTTCGGGAGTGATGCTCTCTATCTTTGAGAAAAGCTCAGCCATCGTGGTACGATTGCTTTCGTGCTCATAAGGACAGAGCTTTCGCTGCTTCTGGAAGTCATTCTGCTGGGCATATTCCTTGAGGTCGGCTTCATCGGTGAGACAGAGAGGACGAATGATGGTTAGTGGCATCTTGCGCATTTTGAGCCTTGCCGGCATCGTGGCAAACTGCCCTTGGAAGAAGAGGTTGAGGAGCGTTGTGTGGATGATGTCATCACGGTGATGACCGAGAGCTATCTTGTTGCAACCGAGTTCCTGAGCCTTGGTGAAGAGCGCCTTACGGCGGTTCCATGAACAGAGGAAACAAGGGGTCTTCTGCTTACGGTTCCGAGGTTCTGAGGTATCAAAAGTTTCTGAGGCTTCAGAGGTTTCAGAGGCTATGCCTACGGTCTCGCATACGAACTCCACGCCGTTCTCCTCGCAGAACTGCTGGAGATAGGTGGTGTCGGTCTCGTAGGCTATCTCTCGCATTCTCACATGGAGAGCAACGACGGAGAACTGCGGATGACGGACTCGTGCCCTTTGTCCAAGGAGCTTCACGAGGGCGAGAGAGTCCTTGCCGCCAGAAAGTCCGATAAGGATCTTGTCGCCATCGTCTATAAGGTGGTATTCCCTCAGAGCCTTGTTGAGGCGTGAGTGTAGCTTGCGTTCAATGTTCACGGGGATTTCACGAATGTGTTCTACGATAATCTAAAGTTTTGCCTTATTGCTTCACTATCGCTGGCGAATGATATCCTGGAGCTTCTTTTCAACCATTTCTATCTTCTCCTGTGTCTCTTCGTTGCGACTTGGTCTGCCGTTATTGTCAGCATTGCCTTCTGGAGTATGCTCACGGGTGTCATCAATGATGAGCTCGTCGGCGTCATAGTTGTCTATGTAGTTTTCGTAATCGTCATTGTAGTTCAGCGTATCGCCGTAATAGCCATCTTCGTCGCTACGCGTGTTCTGGCAAGTGAACATGCTTTCCTCAAGGTCAAGGTCGTCCGGCATGACGAAATGTCCGTGATAGTTTCCGAAGTTCCTGTCGCCAAGCACAGAGCGCATGAACATTCCGCAGATAGGAAGTGCTGTCTTGCCACCTGCTCCCAACGCTCCTGTGCGGAAGTGTATGCTGCGATACTCGCCGCCTACCCATGCTCCGCAGACAAGGTTTGGCGTAACGCACATGTACCAGCCGTCGGAGTTGTTGTTGGTAGTACCGGTCTTTCCGCCGAAGTCGGTGTCTGTATATGAACTGATGTAGTCGTTCATAGGCACGGAAGTACCGCCTCTCTCACGCAGTCCGCCCTTGAGCAACTGCTGCATATAGAATGCGGAAAGTGCCGGAATAGCCTTCTCCGTTTTCGGTTGTGAACGATAGATGATCTCTCCGTTGACATTCTCTATATGCGTAACCATGACCGGCTCCGTATGCATTCCGTTGTTTGCCACTGTGGAATAGGCGTTGACCATCTCGAAAAGTGTGACGTCAGAGGCTCCAAGGGCGAGTGCCGGTGTGGCATCAAGCTTGCTCTTCACACCCATGTCGTGGGCTGTCTCGGCTATTCGTTCCACGCCAAGTTCCTGACCAAGGCGCACGGCAATGGAGTTGAGGCTTCGCGCAAAGGCCACCTTCAGCGGAAGAGACTCGCCAGAGAACTTACCGTTTGCATTGCCCGGTGCCCAAACCACGTTGCGATGCTGGCGTGCATCCCATGTTACAGACTCGAAGTATTCATCCTTGCGGCGGTCGCAAGGTGTCATTCCTTGGTTCATAGCCTCGGTATAGACGAACAGCTTGAACGTAGAGCCCGGCTGACGCTGCGCCCTTACCTTGTCGTACTGCCATGTATTGAAATCGACATCGCCCACGTAAGCCTTCACATGACCGGTCTGCGGCTCCATGGCAACGAAGCTGCAATGCATGAACTTCAGCATATACTCAAGGGAATCCAGTGTTGACATCTCGCGCTCAATGGTGTGGTTTTTAGCCGTATATGAGAAGAGCTTCACCGTGTGCTTCTGGCGCAAGTAGTAATTTATGGAATCCTTATTGCCCTCGTAGCGAGCGTTAAGTTGCTCGTAAATAGGGAGTTTCTTCACCTTGTCTTCCACAAAGTTAGGAATCACCCTGCCATTATCGTCACGCCAGGGGGAGTCTGTGCCCCAATGACTGTTGAAGTTTGCCTGTATCTGTTGCATCTGCTTTTCCACCGCAGCCTCAGCATACTTCTGCATTCGCGTGTCGATGGTAGTATAGATCTTCAGTCCGTCGTTGTAGAGGTCCAAGCCTTCCGACTGGCAGAACTCCTCCAGTTCCTTTGCCACAGCACCACGGAAATAGAGAGCCTCGCCGGCAAGTTTCTGCTCGATGTTGGCAGTCAGATTGATACGCAACTGCACAAGGCTGTCGAGTTCAGCTTGCGTAAGGTCGCCATTCTTCTTCATCAGTCCCATGACGGTATTCCTGCGTTCCTTCGACTTGTCTGGATTGACGCGAGGGTTGTATGTGGTTGTAGCCTTCAGCATACCTACAAGGACAGCACATTCCTCAACGGTGAGCTGGTCCGGGGCTTTGTCGAAATAGGTCTTGGCTGCCGTGTTTATGCCATAGATATTGCTACCGAACTCCACTGTGTTTGCATACATGATGAGAATCTCGTCCTTGGTGTAGAGCGTCTCAAGCTTTACGGCAACAATCCATTCCTTCGTCTTGTTGATGAGCATGCCGAGACCTGGCACATCGCAAAGGAAGCCGGTGCTGTGGCGTGAACGTGTACGGAAAAGGTTCTTTGCCAACTGCTGCTCGATGGTGGAAGCTCCACGCGGCTTTCGCCTGAGCACAGCATCTTTCAGGGCTCCAAGGACTGCCTCCGGGTCAATGCCATAATGGTCGAAGAAGCGCTCGTCTTCTGTATCCACGAGTGCCTTCCAGAATGTAGGAGTGACAGCTTCAAAGGCTACAGGAGTACGGTTCTCGTTGAAGTATTTGCCTATGAGCTGACCGTCTGCACTGTATATCTCTGAGGCTATGTGCTTCTCTGGATTGCGCAAATCCCAATAGCCAGGCGAACTTCCGAAGAGGCCGAGGAAGTTTATGTCCACCATTCCGAAGAAGATGAAAATCGACAAGATGAATGTCACAAGGGAAAGCGCTACCTTGGTGTACCACGCTCTTCCACGAAAAAGGTTGAAATACCAACAGACGACTCTATAGATCAGCTCTAATGGCCATATCAATATACGCAATAATATCATTTTTTTCTTCAGGATTAAACCACTTTATTCTATCGTCGCGACGATACCAGGTAAGCTGCTTTCGCGCGTATTTTCTCGTATTGTTCTGGATTTTCTCAATGGCTTCATCGAGGGTCAATGCGCCATCGAAGTAGAGGAAAAGTTCCTTATAACCCACGGTGTTGAGGGAATTGAGTCCACGATACTCGTAAACACTCCTCGCTTCCTCCACCATGCCGTCGTCTATCATCTGCAACACACGACGGTTGATGCGGTCGTAAAGTTCCTCGCGCTCACGGTTAAGACCGATTTTCACTATGCGGAATGGACGTTCCTTCTTGGTGTTTGTGCGGAACGACGTGTATGTCTTGCCCGTCTGATAGCAGATTTCAAGAGCATGGAGAATGCGCTTCGGATTCTTCAGGTCAACGATGGCAAAGTACTCTGGGTCAAGGAGTTTCAGTTCGCCTCGCATCTTGTCAATGCCCTCCGCAGCATAGCGGTCGAGAAGTTCCTTGCGAACATCGTCACGCACAGTAGGGATGTCGTCAATACCATTGCAAACGGCATCCACGTACATCATCGAACCTCCGGAAAGAAGGAACACAGAATTGTCGGCGACCTCCCCCGTCCCCTCCACAAGGAGGGGAGGAATCCCAGAGACAGAGGTTTCAGAGGTGTATGGCGAGGATTTCCGAGCCGTTTCAGAAGTTTCATTGGAACCATTGGAACCGTTGAAACTATTGAAACCGTCAACACCATTAATAATCTCCATCACGTCCTGTTCGTATCTGGAGGCACTGTAATAGTCGTGAATGGAGAGATTGCCCACAAAATGATGCTTCACTTCCTGCATGTCAGCAGCCGAAGGAGCAGCTGTTCCGATAGGCAGTTCGCGATACATCTGACGGGAATCACAGTTGATGATAGGCACATGAAGATGCTTGGCAACATCCATGCACAAAGCGGATTTGCCAACACCAGTAGGACCTACTATCACTATCAAAGTCTTCATTACAAGCTACAAATTTAGTAATAAAAGGGGAATACGCAAAAACTTTCAGCAATTTTAACACTAAAAATCTCTCTTTTTCATTAATTTTACCTTGTTTTCACTAAAACACAATAACATAATTATGATTGAATGAACAAAGATTCCACCAAATTCCGCCAAAAGGATTAAGGATATTTGGTTGCAAAAAAAGCATATAAATTGTCCTCTTTTTATTTTTGGTTGAATTTGGTAGAATCCAGGTTTATTGAGAAATCATGTTGAATCCTTGTTTAGAACAGATAGCCGAGAGAAAGTTGAACGTTCCTATTCTTGCCACCGCTGAATATCTTGCAAGTTTCGGTCAAGCCATGAATGTAGCGAGCATTCAAGAAAACGCCATTGGAAAAGACATAGCCTACGCCACCGAGAATGCCGAAGTCGAGAGTGCGGTTGTCATCCTTGAACGGAGTGTAAGATTCGCCACCATCAACAGTTGCTTTCTTTGAGAGCAGAATGCCGAGCTGTGGTCCAAGTTCAAGGTAGAATCCATTGCCTGCTGGATAGAACTTTTCCGCTACGGGTATAGTGAGATAATGGCTTGTCACATTATGGTCGAGCTTCTTTTCGCCTTTACCGTCAATCTCAAAAATCTTATCATTATATCCAAGCATGGAGTAAGACAGACCAATCTCAAGGTCGAACTTATCGCTCTCCGGGATATTCACAAAGCCACCGACATTAACGCCAGCACGCCACTTCATATCGTTGGAGAAGTTTACCTCTTCAGTTGCAGCGCCATTCTCGATTATGGCTGTGATAATCTGGTCAGATTCCCTCGACACATTCAAGCCGCCTCTAACGCCAAACTGCACCTGAGCATTTACGGTGACAGCCATCATTATCATTACTGCTACAATTACTAACTTTTTCATTTCCTTTTTATTTTAGGTTAATCAGATTTGCTCAAAGAATCAGTGCAAAACATCCCTTGCACCTAATAAATAAACGACAAACATTATTGGTTATTGTGTTTGCTTGCACAAAACACAAACTAACATTATTTTTTTCAAAAAAGTTGCTTTTTCGGTAGCGAAACCAGACTTTTTGTGTTATTATTATAGAAACGACGCCAAACGTTTCTGTAATTGACAATGGAAATACAAGAGTTCATACATAGCGTTGAAAGGCTTCGAGGCGATTTGCTTCGGCAGGCAAGGCACCTTCTTGGTAGCGAGGAGGATGCCGAGGATAGTGTGCAAGAAACTCTTGTGAAGCTATGGATGCTGAGAGACAGAATCCAAGATGTCTCGAAGATGAGGAATATGGCAACGGTTGTGTGCAGGAATGTATCGCTGAATATGTTGCGAGACGCCAGGCATTCGGTTCCGATAGAAACGGCTGAAGCAGTCACCATGCAAGGCAATCCTCAGGTACAGATAGAAGAACGGGAAAGCCGACAAAAGTGGAAACGTAGCATTGAAGCGCTTACTGACAAGCAACGCGCCATCCTGAGAATGAGAAATGTAGAAAAGATGTCGTACGCCGACATTGCAAAGATAACAGGAACATCGGAGTCGTCCGTTCGCGGAATGTTAAGCAAGGCTCGACATGCACTCCTAAAACAAAAAGGAAATGAAAAAGTTGGTAATTGTAACAGTAATGATAATGATGGCTGTCACCGTAAATGCTCAGGTGCAGTTTGGCGTTAGAGGCGGTTTGAATGTGTCGAAAGAATCTGACCAGATTATCACAGCCATAATCGAGAATGGCGCAGCAACTGAAGAGGTAAACTTCTCAAACGATATGAAGTGGCGTGCTGGCGTGAATGTCGGCGGCTTCGTGAACATTCCAGAGAGCGATATGTTTGACCTTGAAGTCGGTTTGTCTTATTCCATGCAAGGCTATGACGATAAGATCTTTGAGATTGACGGCAGGGGCGAAAAGACGCTTGACCATAATGTAACAAGCCATTATCTCACCATACCCGTAGCGGAAAAGTTCTATCCAGCAGG
>JAZRXS010000128.1:0-21062 GCA_045600325.1 Prevotella sp. | reverse complement strand
CGTCGCAGCCCTTGGCTGTTAAGACAAGGTTTATAGCCATAAAAGCACAAATAACGCCCAAATCTTATAAAAAAACATAGATTTGGACATTATTCCCTCTTTTTCTTGCTCTTTTCATTTTGTTTTAGTAATTTTGCACATGAATTAGAAATTGCTAATAAAGATAATTCTATGGATAAATTAATCGGACGTGAACGCGAAATGCGTGAGTTGGATAGAGCTTGTCTGTCGGAACGTTCAGAGCTTATAATCATGTATGGTCGTCGTCGCATTGGCAAAACCTTTCTGGTACGCTCATATTTCCACGATACCTATGATTTCCATTTCGTGGGTGCGCACAATAAGAAGCAGGCCACTCAGTTGTCTAACTTCCGCAAAGCATTGATACGTTATGGATACACCAATGCTCCTGAACTGAAGGATTGGACTCAAGCATTTGACTGTTTGGCGGAATTGATGGAGAAAAATCAATCAAGCCGCAAGATTATCTTCATTGACGAAATGCCTTGGATTGACGCAAAGCAGAGCGATTTCCTCAGCTCGTTTGAATATTTCTGGAATGGATGGGTAGCAGAGCGTGATGATATTGTTTTGGTGGCATGTGGTAGTGCAACTTCATGGATGAAGGAGAAACTGGAACAGAATCAAGGTGGCTTGCACAATCGTAAGACGCGTAAGATTTATTTGCGCCCATTCACATTGCATGAGTGTCGGCAATATCTGCTGAATCATGGTATTGATTGGGATGAGTATCAGATAACCCAATGCTATATGGTTATGGGTGGTGTTCCATATTATCTCAGTTTGCTGCGTCCAGAGCTTAGCCTCCCTCAGAACATCGACGAATTGTTTTTTTATCGCAATGCTGATTTGCGTGAGGAGTTTAGTGAACTTTACCCCGCACTCTTTAAGAAGGCAGACCGCTATATCGCAGTGGTACGTTTTCTTGCAACCAATCGTCAGGGATTCCAACGTGGTGACATAGAGAAGGCAACTGGATTTTCTGGAGGCGGCTTGACTAAGATATTGCAAAACCTGGAACGATGTGATTTCATCTCTACCTACAGTCAGTATGGATGTAACAAGAAGATGACTCTCTATCGCTTGTGCGACTTCTACACCATTTTCTATCTGAAGTACGTTGAGAACGACAACTCGCGTGACGAGCAGTATTGGTCACACCATTGTAATGACCGTGGCGTAGAAAGTTGGGAGGGATTTACTTTCGAGCAAGTTTGTTTGGCCCATCTCGAACAAATCAAGCAGGGACTTGGCATTTCCGGAATGGCTACCGAAGCGTCGGCATGGCGTTATGTGGCCAAGAAGGACGAATTAGAAGAGGATACACGTAAGCGAGGAACACAGATTGATCTTGTAATCAAGCGTGCAGACAAGATCGTTCATCTTTGCGAGATGAAATTTGCATCATCGGAGTATTGCATCACGGCAGAATATGCCGATAAACTGCGTTATCGTCAAGGGGTATTCATGAGTGAGAACAAGGTGAAGCATGGAGTTGTCTTCACTTTTGTAACTCCGTATGGGGTTGCCAAGGGAAAATATAGTGGTATGCTTCATAGCGAACTGATGCTCCAAGATTTGTTTCGTCCTAAAGATTAGGACGAAACGGAATAGTTATTACAATGCTCTGATAGCCAAAAACATAACTTTAAATAATCTGATGATATAATGTGTTATTTTTGGCTATAACGTTACAAAAATGTCACCAAATAGCCAGAAAAACAACAAATAACCATAAAGGGCTGCAACGGCGAATGTGCCGTCGCAGCCCTTGGTGTATATCGTTTGTCAATAGAGCTAACATTTGGAGCCCTCAACTTCCCAAGAGGACGAGCAACTGAGCGACGAGCACTCGGAGGAACATTGAGAGCGGATAGACTGTGGAATATGCGATGGATGACTGGTCGCTGCCGCAGATACTATTGGAATAAGCGAGAGCCGGTGGGTCTGTCATGCCACCGCTGATCATGCCGATGATAGTGAAATAGCTGCGATGGCAGAGATAGCGAGCGATGATGCCGATAAGCATACAGGGCACGAAGGTGATCACAAAGCCATAAACAACCCACCAATAACCGCCATGAGCTACGGTTTCCACGAATCCCTTGCCTGCACCCAAGCCCACTGCCGCCATGAAAAGGCAGATGCCAACCTCACGCATAAAAAGGTTTGCTGAGGATGTAGCGTATGTTACGATATGCAGTCGCGGACCGTAATAAGAGAGAAGTATGGAAACGATAAGCGGTCCGCCAGCCAATCCCAACTTCACTGGCACTGGCATTCCTGGCAGCATGATAGGCAGAGAGCCGAGAAGTACGCCGAGAGCGATGCCAAGGAACATGCAGAACATCTGCGGTTGGTCGAGACGTTTCAGTGAGTTGCCAAGCAAAGCACTTACCTCTTTCACGTCATCTTTCTGTCCAACAACAGTCACGCGGTCACCCAATTGCAGGAGCAATGCCGGTTGTGCAAGAAGGTCGATGCCGGCACGACGCACGCGACTGATGCTCACATGGAAAGTATCGTTGAGCTTGAGGTCGGAAACTCGCCTGCCTTGCAGTTTTGCATTGGTCACAATGACTCGTTCATTAACAAGAACGCCCTTCGCATCTTTCTCCCAATCAGCTCGAGCAACTTCCTCCAACTGCCTACCCATGAGTATGGTAAGAGCCTCAGCGTCAGCAGGTTTTGCTACGAGAAAGATTCTGTCGCCCATCTGAACCTTCGTTTCTGCCATGGCGATCTCTACCTCGCCTCCAGAGGAATGCATGATGCGAGTGGCAACAACCTCACGTCCCGCAAGTCGCTGGATGTCGCAAATCGTGCGACCACAGACGGCAGGATTGGTAACTTCTATCGTCACCGACTGCAAAGCACCGCCAATGGCTGGATTGTTCTTTTCATAAAGTTTCTTTTCATCGTCAAGATTTATCTTGAACATCGACTTCAGGATGATAAGGCAAAGTATGATTCCGACAACGCCAAGCGGATAAGCCACAGCATAGCCTTGCGCAAAGATCGGATTGAATTCTCCGTGATGCATGTCGCTGTAGGTCTGCTGGGCAGCACCAAGACCTGGGGTATTCGTAACTGCACCATAGAGCACGCCGATCATTGTCATAAGGTCTTCGCCTGTAACGACATGGATGAGGCAGGCTGTGGCAGCACCAAGGAGGACGAGACCGGTGGCAAGTAGGTTGAGCGTGATGCCACCCTTGCGGAAAGAGGCAAAGAAGCCTGGTCCTACCTGCATTCCGATGCTATATATAAATAGGATAAGTCCGAACTCCTTGACAAAATGGGACGTGACATCGTCGAGCATAAGTCCGAAATGACTTGCCAGAATGCCAACGAACAGAATCCATGTCACACCAAGACTTATGCCAGCAACCTTTATTCTCGCAAGAACAAGACCAATGCTGATAATGACAGATACCAGCAACACGCTATGTGCAACGCCGGTACCGAGAAACAAATCTTCAAGCCAAGACATCGATGGGATATACGATTTACAGATTTATGATGTATGAATTTTATAGCGGATTGTTTGTTACATTGTCGCCATCGGTAGCAAAAGTTTCTGGATCATGCTTGTAATCCTTGTATTTCCTGTAGGCGGTGTGGGAGAAACAGAGAAAGAGGGCGACGACTGCACCACAGATAATGAGGGAAAGGTGTGTTGTAGAGAGCAAGAAATTAGTTGTCATATTGATAGTTTTTGATTTTTTCGGGTGCAAAATTACTTAAGATTATTGGTTATTTTGAGCCTTCATGATAGTTTGTTACGATTGCTACTATCGGCAAATTGCTATAAACAAAAACGATAACAGTTATCGCAACTATCTTTGAAACTTATTTGCCAGAATGCGTTTTTCTTTATAATTTTGCAGCCGAAAAAACTATTTCGCAAGCGAAGGGTAATGGCTAATGGCTAATGGGTAATGGTACCTTTCGGAAGGAGTGTGTAGAACGAAGGTCTCTGGGCCGCTTTCAAATCGCGGATCGCCATCAGCCATTACCCATTAGCCATTAGCCTCAACTTGAGCTTGCGAAAGTTGAACTACATAATAATGGAACTAAGGCAACTAAGGTATTTTGTAAGGGTGGCTGAGACATGCAATTTCTCTGAAGCTTCCAGACAACTAAACATCACCCAAAGCACTCTCTCCCAGCAGATTAAGCAACTTGAGGACGAGCTTGGCGTCAAGTTGTTGATTCGTAATTCCCACTCGGTAAGACTATCGGATGTGGGTGAGGCGTTTCTTGCCCAGGCGCAGCGTACTCTCACGGCGGCAGACACTTGCATCGAGCGCATTCACGACGTGCAGGAACTGGGAACAGGTGTGCTGAACATAGGTTCTACCTACACATTCTCGCCCTTGCTCAAGGAGACGGTGCTGCAATTCATGAAGAAGTACCCGGGCGTGAAGGTCAACATTCATTGCCATTCCATGCAGACATTGATGAAAATGCTTGATAGCCAGAAGATTGATGTCGTGCTGAGCTACAAGCCTTCGCAGACTTTCAACGACATTGATTCGCACATCATCTTCGACAACCGACTGGCTGTAATCGTGGGCGACACGCATCCATTGGCGAACAAGGGTAGCATCCGCCTCAATGAACTGGAATCCGTACCTCTGGCAATGCCTACCAAGGGAATGCAAGCTCGCTGCACCTTCGACCGCCTTGTGGAAGGTCATGACTATCGCTTCAACATGCGTCTGGAAAGCAATGAGGTGAACACGCTCATAGACCTTGTGCGTGGCTCACACATGGCAACGGTTCTGAGCCAGGCAACGGTGGCGCATGTGAAAGGAATATCCGTACTGAAGCTTGACCACAAAGGCACTTCCATGGAAGGCTCTTTCCATGTTCTCCGCAATGCCTACATGAAGCGCTCAACAAAGGAATTCCTACGCCTGCTCTGCGAAAACCGTTCGTATGGTCTCGCGTTGATGGATTTGTTTTAAGCGAAATGGTTTCCTTTTACAAACAAAAAATGTAAAAAAAATCATTTTTATTTTGCATTCTTCTCACTTATTCGTAATTTTGCACCCGAAAAAACAATACCTAAGGTTATTGGTGTCTTGCCGCGACAATGCGTAATAAGTAATGCGTAATTGTGCGGAGTAACAAGACTTAATAGGGAATCAGGTGAGAATCCTGGACAGTCCCGCTGCTGTGAGTTCCATTATTCCAGCACCAAAACAAAGCCACTGGCCGGAAAAACGGCTGGGAAGGCGGTGCGAGGAGGAACAAGTCAGAAGACCTGCCAAACAGACCTTGATATTCGTAGCTTGCGCTCGTGGGTTAGGCGCTGCGGATGAGGATATGGCAAATAAAAACTTTACACATGAAATCAAGATTGCTGGTAGTGCTTGTCATGACGATGAGCACCCTCTTTGCGTATGCCCAGACCCCCTCCGTCTCCCCCACGAGGGGGAGGGACGTTCCCAATGAGCAGAACAGATTTGCTGACTCAATCCGTCACATTGAGGAAGTGACGGTAATGGGTCGCCGACCTCTTGCCACCACGCAGAGCCTCAACGGAAAGGAACTTCAGGCACTGTCGTCAACAAGCATTGCCGACGCCCTGAAATACTTTGCAGGCGTGCAGATTAAGGACATGGGCGGTCTCGGCGGTCTGAAGACCATCAATGTCCGTTCGCTCGGAGCGCAGCATGTGGGCGTATATATTGACGGAATACGCATCACGAACGCACAGAATGGAACTGTAGATCTCGGAAAATACTCTCTCTCGACGCTTGAATCCGTGCAGCTCTACAATGCAAACAAACTCGACGAGTGCCAGTCGGCATCGGAATATGCTTCCGGAGCAACCGTCTATCTCCGCACCCGCCGGCCACAAAGAGACTCCATCTCTGCTCAGGTGCGTTGGGCTTCGTTCCACACTTACACGGGCAAGCTCAACGCGCAGTTTGCGAAGAAAGGCTGGAGCGGCTTCATCGATGGCGAATACATGAGCAGCAAGGGTGACTATCCTTTCCGCTATCACTCGCAGTTTGAGGACACCGTAGGCACTCGCGCCAACTCTGACATAGAGTATTTCCGCGTGGAAGGTGGAGTCTTCAAGAACGGATTCTCCTCACATCTATATTATTATGACTCGAAACGCGGCTGCCCTGGAGGCATCGTCCGCCGCCTGTCGGATAAATATATTAATGTGGGACGAGAATGGGATCGCGACCTTTTCGCACAGTTCTCTTACCAACAGATGGTCGGTGAGCACCACCGCTTCAAGGTGAACAGCAAGTATTCGTATGAATATCTCCGCTATTGCACCGACTATCCAGAGAACCAGAACACAGCTCGCGTGAACAACCACTATAACAACCACGATGTCTATGGCTCTGCGTCATACTCATACATGCCGTTCTCATGGCTCTCGCTGAACACGAGCTATGACCTACGCTGGTCTATGATGACTTGCGACCTCAGAAACTTCTCCGTTGTCCATCGTCTCGACCAGAAAGCCGTTGCCGCTGTCCACCTCAACTACCAGAACTTCCAGGCAGCAGCCACGATGCTCTACCAGCACTACAAGGACCACACCTTTGCAAACACAGGAGCCGCCGAACCGCTTGAACGCTTCACGCCGACGGTCTCACTCGGCTACACGCTGAAAGAACTTACGCTGAGAGGTTGGTACAAGAAGATATTCCGCGCTCCGACGCTCAACGACCTGTACTACACACAGGTGGGCAACCGCAACCTTAAGCCGGAATATACAGAGCAGTGGAACTTCGGTGCGGAGTGGAAGTTTCCAAATCTCCCCTCTCGTGGAGGGGTCGGGGGAGGTCTCCAATGCGACGTCTATCAGAACAAGATCACGAACCGTATTGTCTGCCTGCCTTTGAAGGGAACTTACTCTTGGTCGATGATGAACTACGGCTACACGTTCTGCCAAGGTCTCAACGCAACGGGAAACATCCGCTACGGCATAAAGGATTGGAATTTTTCCCTTCTGACCTCACTCACATGGCAGCGTGACCTCAACCGCACCGACCCAGAGGACGAAGACACGTACAACAAGCCAATATGCTACTCGCCAACGCTCAGCTACGGCATCACCGGCATCGCAGCTTACAAGGGCATATCGCTCACACTGTCCGACCTCCACGTAGGCGAACGAATGTGGAGCTATGCCGACCCGGAAGACATCCTCGCGCCATACAATAACATTGACGTGAAACTGACTTGCGAACTGTCAACATTCGCTAAAATTGTAAATCGTAGATTCCTTGAAGGTTCGTCCATTTCATTGGAAATAAACGATTTGCTCGACGAGCAGTACGAACACGTTCCTCGCTACCCAATGCCAGGACGCAACTTCAAACTGACGCTCACTGTTGGGTTGTAAAAGTTTCGCTCGCATTGCTCACGAAGGCTAATGGCCATTAGCTATAAGCCATTAGCCTCAAATCGAGCTTGCGAGAGTTGAATAACACTTAACAAACCAACATAATTTATTAATGAAACCAAAACTATTAATCAAGCAGTTGCTTTGCTTGCTCTTCGTGGCTCTGCCGACATTGGCATGGGCTGACAGGGAGGTGAAGCAACCAGTCTTCGGCAAACAAGTCATAACAGTTGCCGAGGACGAGGTAATCACGTTCGTCGATCCAAAGGGCGACACGGATTACACAGGAACGCAGACAGAGAACTGTCAGGGCATGACAGTCTTCAAGCCTGCGGTAGAAGGCAAATCCGTACAGATTACCTTCGAGTTCATGAACATGGGCGGACAGAATAACTATTATTCCGTAGCCAATGTTTACAATGGTAACCCTGATGCTGACAACTCATTCACATGGGCAACAGCAACAACGGGAACTGGCGGTGTGCCAACAAGTTACAGTGCTTCCGTACTGCCTTCTGGCGACATTCTCCGCGCTTATCCTAACGAGCGCAACAAGACTTACGAGAATGAGACCTACTTCTCTACAAGCAGCGACGGCATGCTCTCTGTAGGTTTTGCCTACCGCTATGCTTACAGCTGCAAGGGATGGAAGGCTACAGTGAAGCTTGTTTCTCTTGACAACATGCAAACCAAGTCTGCCGCTGCCGACTACAGCGCAGTTCCTACTTCAGTGAAGTCAAAGCAGAACGTCACTCTCGCAGGTTTCAATGTTACCACTGAGGGCGTGATGAATGCTGACAACTTCACTGGCGTAAAGGTTAAGTTTGCAAAGAACGAGGGCGTCATTGATCCTTCTGCTCTCAAGCTTTATGATGCAAGCGGCAATGACCTTAATGCTACTGTAGCTGCTGATGGTGAAAATCACATCATCACTGCAAACAATGCGCTTGTTGAAGGCAAGAACAACTTCCTCATCAAGGGCGATTTCCTCGGCACAGCGGAGATTGGCGCAAAGGTGCAGCTCAACGTTCTCGGCGTGACAACAACATCAATGCCTGGCGGCGTCACACCTTTCACAACAGCAGAATCCGTAGAACTGGTAAATCCAGCTCTCGTGCTGATGTCTTCTACTCCACAGACAGTTACCGTAGGCGACACTCCTCTCGCATTCTTCGACGAGGGCGGCGCTGACGGGAAGATCAAACAGAACGTCAACGGTACTATCACTTTCGTTCCTGCCACTCCAGGCAAGAAGGTGCAGCTTGACGTAACAAAGATGAACATCTGGCTCGGCACATACTACGTTCAGGAGTTCCGTGTTTACAACGGCACTGAAGTAAAGGCCAACAAGCTCATCAAGACTCTCAATGACAAAGAGACCGGCATCATCCGTTCAACAAGCGAGGATGGTGCGCTCACAGTAAACCTTTATGCAAATACTACTGCCACAACCTACGAGAACGACGGTTGGGAAGCAACTGTTTCGCAGTTCACTCCGCAGCCAATGACTGTTGAAGAACTCGTTGTTGCAGCAGCTTCTACAGCCACTTGCTCTGCTGGCGACGAGGCAGAAATGCTCAAGGTTACTATCTTGACAGAAAATACAGAGCCTGCTCTCGTGCCAAGTTCATTCACCGTTGACTGCGGCGAGAACCATGCTCTCGTTTCAAAGGTAGCCATCTACAGCACAGGCACTTCTGGCACTTACGCTGCAACAAGGAAGATTGGTGAGGCTGATGTTACTGCGCAGAATGTTACAGTACCTGTTTCCAATCCAGTTTCTCTCGTTGAGGACAACAACTATTTCTGGGTAACTTACACACTCTCTACAACAGCAAAGAGCGGAAAGAAGGTTAGTGCGAAGCTCGTCAACGTCAAGTTCACAAACGATGCTACCGTTACCTACGACAATGCTACAGCCGTTGAGCGTGAGGTTAAGAACATCGCCATCGCAACAGAAGGCACAAAGACCGTTATGGTTGACGGTTCTTTCGGTCTCCAGAGCGAGCAATATGCTACCAATGCAAACTACACAGCTCCAGGTACTACAGACCGCATCGTGGTCTTCAAGCCTGCTAACGAAGGAAATGTCTGCGAGATTGAGTTCTCCAAGTTCGAGATCTATTATGCTTCTTCAAGCTATGGCACAAAGGCAAAGTTCCAAATCTATAGCGGCGAAGGTACAAAGGGCGAGAAGCTCTATGAAGTGAAAGCTCCTACATCAGGTTCATACAACACTACTGGTCCTGGCGAGAAGGTACGTTCTACAAGTACAGACGGTGCGATCACCGTGGTTTACAACCCTAACACTTCTTCTTACTACTATTGTGGCGAAGGCTTCACAGCCAATGTTTCAGAGTATAAGACAAAGGCTATGGAGTATGAGCAGACAACTGTTGCACAGACTTCAAGCGACGTTGTTGCTGTTGGCGCAAAGAACCAGGCATTGCTCACGCTGAACGTAAAGACTTCCGGCACAAACAATCCTCTCACACTCTCCAAGGTAAATGTTGATCTCAAGAATCTCCAGCAGAACATTGCTGCCGTTAAGCTTTACGCTGTAGGCAAGACAGACGCAGATCCTGCTGCTGACGCTACTCCTGTTGCTTCTGCTACAGTAAGCGAAAGTTCCGCTCTCACCCTCACTCTTGCAGAACCTCTTGAACTCAAGGAAGGCGACAACCACCTCCGTCTCACTGCCGACGTGGCAGAAGATGCTGTTGCTGATGCAAAGATTGACGCAAAGGTTGTCTCTCTCACAATCGGTAGCGAAGACAAGACTATCGAAGCTGGCGACCCTGACGGCGAGCGTACTGTCAAGTACATGTATCTCCTCCAATCAGGCGACAATGGCGAGGTAACTATCGGCGACAACGCAATAATGTTCTACGACGATGGTGGTGCTGAGAAGAATGCTTCACGCAACTTCACTGGTCAGGTGACATTCGTTCCAAATGCTGCAGACAAGGCTATCAAGTTCGTATTCAAGACAGCTTCAATCGGAAACTACTCAGACAACCTTAACATATATAATGGTGGTGAGGTAAAGGCTACTGCCGACCTTAATGTTGGCATGTACAGCGCAGCACCTGAGATGTTCATCTCTGAGAGCGAAGACGGTAAGCTTACTGTCAAGTTCACAACTGCTTCTTCTACCACTTCTATCACAAACTTCGCCATCGAAGTTTCTGCTTATCAGAAGCAACCTCTCGCTGTGACAAGCATCGCTACTGAAGACATCTCTGACGCAGAGACTCTCAAGGGTGCTCAGGATGTGAAGATGCAGAAGATTGCCATCGAGGCTGACGGCGACATGAACGACATCAAGCTTTCTGCTGTCAAGATTAATGCCACAAACGCAGAAGCTATCGCCAAGGTTAAGGTTTATGCTACTGACACTTACAACACCTTCTCTACAACAAACCTCATTGGTGAGTCTGACGCTGCAGGAAATGTTCCTGTTGACTACACTATCAACAAGCGCGGCACTTACTATCTTTGGGTAACTTGTGACATTGCTTCTGCTGCAACAGTTGGCAACAAGCCTTCTGCTTCAGTTACTGCTATCACTGCTAATGGCGAGGACGTTGCCATTGCAGAGCCAAGCACTTCTACTATCGAGATTGTCAGTGGCAAGAGCGGCACAATAGCTGTTGGTACTGGTACAGCGTACCCTACTATCCAGTCGGCTATCAACTCTCTCGCTATCGGTGTTGAAGGTCCTGTTGTTCTCTCTGTAAAGAAGGGCAAGTACAATGAGCGTCTCATGATTCCTGCCATCAAGGGAGTATCGGCTACGAACACCGTAACTATCCAGAGCGAGACAGGTCTTCGTGGCGATGTAGAAATCTATCATGACTCTTACACTTCTCCTGCATACGGCGAAACTGGTTATGGCGTGGTAACATTCGACAATACTGACTACATCACGCTCAAGAATGTAACCGTTAAGACTCAAGACACAAACTACGAGGGTGTTGTCTATGTGCGCAATGCAAGCCGTCACATCACTATCGATGGCTGTTATCTCTCAGCACCGATGACTACCCAGTACTCAGAGGGCGACATCAACATCATTGGTCACTACGCAGAAAACACTGCAAACTGCAACAACGACTACCTCACTGTAAAGAACAACATCATCGAAGGTGGTTACATCGGTGTCAGCATGGGTGGTACAAGCTATGTTGCTCTGCCTAAGGAAGTTGGTGGCGTAATCGAAAACAACATCATCCGTGGCTGGGGTTCTAAGGGTATCTACGTAATGGAAGAACTTGGTGTAAAGGTTAATAGCAACAAGGTCTATAATGTTGAATACACAGCAAGCTCAGCTCTCGGTCTTGACATGCAGGTTGGCGAGGACAACACTCTCCCAGTAGAGGTCGCTCACAACACATTCTACATTGCTGCAAGCAACACTGCAAGCGCAATGTCGTTCCGCAAGCTTGTTGGTACTGCTGAGAATCCTGTCAACGTTTCTTACAATGAGGTTCGCGTAGTATCAAAGTACTCTGCAAACTTCGGTGTGAAATTCTCTAACGGAAACGTTAGAAACGTAAACTTCGACCACAACTCTATCCGCGTAACAAACGCACAGTACCCTGTCAGCGATGGCGCAACAGGTCTCTGGTTCTCATCTACTCTCACTGACGGTGCAGCTGCCAACGTTAATGTTACTAACAATATCGTTGCAAACGAGGCTACAGGCTTTGCCGTAAACCTCTACAACGATGGCAACCTCAGCGCCATCAAGTTCGCAAACAACACCCTCTACACTGCTGGTGCAACATTCGCTCGTGCTTCTTCTGGCACAACGATGGACTATGCAGCGTGGACAACAAAGACTGGCGAGACTGGTGGCGAGAATATTCTCGTAGCATTCAAGGACGAGTTCCGTCTATTCCCTGCTACTGAGGTTGGCGACCGTGGTTGTTACCCTTACGATGCAACTCAGGCAGCCGCTACTCACGCAGAAGGTGATCCTGCATTCGACGAGGCGATGGGCGGTGGCGACATCACTGAGCCTACTACTCCAGAACTTCTTGTTGATGCTGAATACGAACTCCCACTCGGTGAGGAAGCACAACTCTACGCAGTTCTTACAGAAGGTACAGCTCCTTACACAGTGACATGGAAGGACAGCAAGAACGATGTTATCAAGACAGAGACTCTTGAGACTCTTCCAGAGGCACCTCTCACTTGCACTATCACTCCACAGGAGAACGCTGACTACAATGTAACAGTTGTTGATGCTAACCTCAAGGAGACTTCTGCTGCTATCCGTGTCATCACTACTGGCGATGCTGTTCCTGCCACATTCGAGAACCTCTATCTTGACGAAGAATCTCACTTCGGTGGCATCATGGAAACTGACGACGAAGATGCTTACATGGTAGAATCCACATTCGTCAACGGTTCTTACTCGTTCTACACTGGAACAATGCCTGATTACGACACTTGGTGGGGTATCGGTTATTCTAACCACACTTCTACTGAGTTCACAGGTCTCGATGACCAGTTCAACAGCTGCGTAGGTACAGGCGTTAACGGTTCTGAGAACTATGCTGTAGCTTACTACATGGAATACATGGGACCTGGCAGCGAGCCAACTGTTACCATCACAAACAAGCCACAGGGCGACGTTGTTCCTGGTATGTACGTTACGAACACAGCATACGCAGTACACTCTATGGAGAATGGCGATGACGTTGCAAAGAAGTTTGCTTACGGCGACTGGTTCAAGCTCACTGCTACTGGTTACGATGCTTCCGGCAATAATACTGGTTCCGTTGACTTCTACCTTGCAGACTTCCGCAGCGACAATGCTTCTGAGCGTTACATCGTCAAGGATTGGCGCTATATGGATCTTTCTGCTCTCGGCACTGTGAAGAAGGTTGTATTCTCAATGAGCAGTTCTGACAACAGCAAGTGGGGTATCAATACTCCTTCTTACTTCGCATTCGATGACTTCGGAGTTGCTGCTCCTGGTGTTGACATAACGATTGGCAAGGGTGGCTACTCTACATTCGCATCAAAGCATAACATGACTGTCCCAGAAGGCATCACTGCTTACTACGTGACAGCAGCCAACAACAGCACAGTTACTCTCGAAGAGATCACTGACGGCATTATCCCTGCTGGCGAAGGCGTTGTGCTCAATGGTGTTGAAGGCGAGACATACACATTCATACAGACTGAAGAAGATGGCTCTGTTCTCACAGGCAACCTCATGGTTGGCGTAACAGATCCTGAGACATTCAGCAACAATGGTCATGTCTATGTAATCTCTACCGTAAACAACGAAACTGCATTCTACCATTACACTGGCACTACATTCCCTGAAGGCAAGGCTTATCTCAATATGCCAACAGCTATGGGCGCTAAGGTAGGCATTCAATTCAACGATGATGCTACAGGCATTTCTTCAATGCAGAATGCAAAATCCGGAGTACAGAATACTTACAACCTCAATGGTGTTCGCGTCAATCCAAACGCCAAGGGTGTAGTAATCAGGAATGGCAGAAAGGTTATTGTAAAGTAAGTGACTCGTAAATTACGATACAATAAAAATGAAGATCTAACGTTATATAAATACAACAGTGCTGATGCTAATCATGGTATCAGCATCTGTTGTAATTGCATAACAAGGATTTCAGCGAACTTGAGACCTAAAGATTTAAAATTCAAATAATTATTAACCCTAAAACAAAACAAGATGAAGAAATTCTTTACTCTTTTGGCAGTCAGCCTTGGATTCCTCTCAGCTACTGCCCAAGACGTAGTGACCTTTGAAGGTGACTATTTCTCTTCTAAGATCGATGATCCTCAGTACTTCGGTGACCTTCTTTACGGCGACGGCACCTACAACTGGACTGACGAGAAGACTACTCTCTCTTCTGAACTTACCGACCTTTACATGGACGGATGCTTCTGGGGCGGCGGCGTAGCCATCTCAAACTACATCGAGCCAGACGTAACCAAGGGCGGCTACGAAACTCAGCTCTCAGTTCCTGTAAGCAACGGTTCTGAGAACTTTGCTGTCGTTTATGGCGACTACACTTACGTTTACTTCAACGATGGCGAGTCTCGCACTATCAAGTCTATGGACGTTTGTCCTACTACTTATTTCCTCAACTCTGCAACTTTGGGCGATAGCTTTGCAGCAGTTCTTGCTGGCGACCCTAACGCTTGGTTCAAGGTAACTGTAGTCGGTGATGATGACGATGAAAACGCTGTGGAGTTCTACCTCTGCAAGGACGGTGTTGTTCAGCAGGGTTGGGAAACAGTTGACCTTTCTGCTCTCGGTGAGGTTACAATGCTCACATTCTATTTCTCTGGTAGCGACACAGGCACTTGGGGTCTCAACACTCCAGCTTACTTCGCAATGGACAACATTAAGGTAGGCGGTGCTGCTACTGCTGACGTAACTATCGGCAAGGGCGGTTACTCTACATTCGTTTCTGAAAGCAACATGGCTGTTCCTGCTGGCGTTACTGCTTACTACGCAACAGCAGCAAACAACAATGCAGTAGCTCTCGAAGAGATCGCTAACGGCGTTATCCCTGCTGGTGCTGGTGTTGTTCTCAAGGGCGAGGAAGGCAAGACTTACACCTTCGCTGAGACTGAGGCTGAAGCTCCTGCACTCGCTGGCAACCTCATGGTTGGCGTTGCAGATGCAAGCACATTCACTAACAATGGCAATGTTTACGTTATCTCTACTGTTGACGGCGTAACAGCATTCTATCAATATACTGGCAATACATTCCCAGAAGGCAAGGCTTACCTCAACATGCCAGGTGCAGAAGTTGCCAAGATCAAGATCGTAGGCGGCGCAACTGGTATCAAGGGTATTCAGAATGCGGAGTCTGGAATGCAGAAGGCTTACAACCTCAACGGTGCTCGCGTAAACGAGAACTTCAAGGGCATTGCTATCAAGAATGGCAAAAAAGTTCTGGTAAAGTAAAATCAATATTTATTCCTACAAAACTAAAAAATTAATTCAAAAAATATGAAAAACTTATATGTGAAGCCACAGCTCGTTAAGATGGAGGTGGCAATGGAAGGCGCTATTCTCACAGGTTCTATGCCTGTTGCTCCTGGCAGCATCGACAACCCTCTCCAGATCCAGAGCAAGCGTGCTGGTAATGGCATCATTGATGATTCAAAGAATAATCCAAATATTGTTTTTTAGTTGAATACTAAGAAGTATTAAATGAAATTCAGACACTTTATAACTACGACAGTGCTGGCGCTTATGGCGTCAGCATCTGTTGTGTTTGCACAAGAGAAGATCATCCTCCTCAACGAAGGCAACTGGCAGGCTGACAATGGTCGTCTGACTTACTTCGAGAATGGGGAAGTGAAGAGCAACCAATGGTTTCGCGACATCAACGGCTACAAGCTCGGCGATACTCCCAACGACATCATCCAGATTAACGACAATCTCATAGCCATAGCGCTCAACTGGTCCAACATCATCCAGTTCATCACACCACAAGGCGTTGCTGTTGCTGCCACAGAGAATGTGCCAAACAACCGCAAGCTCGTTTCCGATGGACGCTATGTCTATGTTTCAAGCTACGGCCATGAATGTGAGACCGTAAACGGCATGAAGTATTTCGAGAAAGGCTATGTGGCAAAGATTGACACAAAGACTTTCCATGTAGTGGCTGCCACTGAGGTTGGCTACGAACCGGAAGGTATCGCTCTCTACAAAGGTCATCTCTTCGTGGCTAATTCTGGCGGCTATGCTTTCCAGGAAGACCACGATTACGAGACCACGGTCAATGTCCTGAACGCTGAGACAATGGAGGTTGTGAAGGAGATAGACACAGAGCACATCAACCTCTACGGAAATTTGTCGCAGAGCGGAAAGTATCTCTGCGTAAACTCCGCTGGCGACCACTACGACGAACCTGGAGCAACGATAATTCTCGACTGCGAGAAAGCCTTGAACAACGAGCCTTGCTTTCAGGAACTTGACATCGCGGCAACATGCAGCACGACAGCTCTTGACGGCAGTTTCATCGCCATCGGTTCAAGCTTCAGCTACACCACAGGCGGCTACAAGTTCAACTACGTCACGATAAATCCGGAGGAGGTGATGCTGTCAGGCGGAAAGTCGGGCGTGAAGGAAGACTGCTTTCCAGGCACCATTGTCAGCGATCTCAAGAAGATGGGAATGCCTTACGACTTCTTCGTAAACCCATACACCGGCTACATCTACGCTACCGACGCAGGAAGCTTCGCCGCTGCTGGTCAGATGTATCAGTGGAGTCCGGAGGGCAAGTTCATTGGCAAATACAAGGTCTATATTAACCCCGCCCATTTCCTCGCACTTCCACCTGACGGTCATTTCCCAACTACAATTCAGTCTGCGACTGAGACTAATGGCTATAGGCTAATGGCTAATGGCGTTTACAACCTCAACGGCGTTCGCGTTAATGATAATCACAAGGGCGTTGTCATCAAAAACGGAAAGAAAACCATAAAGCGATGAAAAATAAAACGCAAGTGACTATGGTAGAAATATAAACGCAAGTGACGCAAGTCTTGAAAAACTTGTGCAACTAAAGCTTGTTCTTGCGAGAAAACTTGTGTCACTTGTGCAACTTGCGATTAAAAAATCATCCAATATAAATTGCGATTAAATAGTATAAACTGACATGATAAAAAGAGTTTTCACCGCCACACTCCTGACGTTCCTCAGCGCAACATGCCTTATGGCTGGCGAGTTCAGTGTGACATTCCCCGTCGGCGCAGATTTCAAGATTGCCCTCAAGCCAGGTGGCACAAAAGGCTTGGGCAATTTGCACTATGTTCCGTTTGAAGACGTTCTGCCTACAAGCAAGACTGTCTCAGGCGGCAACAACGTTTACACCTACGACCTTGCAGAAGGCACGACATACAACTACCGCCTATGGAAGGAAGGCAAGCGCACAAAGGCTGGAACCTTCGTGTACTATGCTGGCTCTTCCAGCGACAGAAAGGTATGGGCAAATGGGCAGGACGGTTTCCGCAGCATGACGTTTACAAACGCTGACATCGCAGAGGATGCAAAATGGATGAACCACAATGTCACTGCCAACACAAGGGCTAACGTGGCAAACATCATGCTTACCGTAAACGAACGCGGACATCTCACCATGAAGGCCGGCGAGACAAAGATGCTCGGTGCGCAGCGCGACTGGCAACTTACCAACAATGCTACCTCAAACTATTTCATCGAGCCTACCTACCATTACACCGTACTAAACCTTGATGGCACTATGGGCAACGATGTTGTTACCATAACAAAGGATGCCGACGACTTCAGTCCATGGGCGACGTTGAAGGCAAACAAGGCTGGCTCTGCACTCGTTCTAGTCAGCTACGACGCAATAAAGCTTACGCAGATCTCACGCTCAGGCTCCGGCACTGCGACAAAACCATACACTATGGCAGAAAAAGACTTCTTCTATGGTTCGGAGTGGAGTGCTCTTTGGCCAGAGAATACAGGCGTATTCGTCGTTACTGTCGATCAGCCAGCGTCTTCTCTCGACTCAAGGATGACCATCAACGAGAAGTACAATGCCGAAGCCTTGAAGAATGCCGGTGAGTATGTCGATGCAGAGCACGACGTGTTCTATTATCTCAAGGGAACGGAAGGGTGCAACTACACATTCACACCAGAGAAGGTTGCCGACGTGCAGATAGCCTATCCCGCCATATCTGCCACAGGAGCTTCGTACAACGGTTTCTCTTCCAATGGCGTGACCAAGAACACAGATGGCTCTTATACATTGCTTCTCAAGCATGGTCGTCAGATAGTTTGCCTTATTGGCACAGATGGCAACAAGAGCTATCAGGTGCTTACAGCAAAAGAATGTGAGCGCACAATAACAAACACCACTCACACTGACGGAATGTTCTATCCTGGCGATGAGATTGAGATTCAGTATTCAGGCTTGTATCACCCTGCAAACAAGATGGCGGGTATCTACAACATGTCTGCTTACGTCACATACAAGGGCGTTCCAAACGGCACAGAGTTCTACCAGACTCCAGGCCAATACCAGTTCTGCGGAACACCTTCCGCCCAGCTCGTGAAGGTGCAGATTCCTTCCGATTGGAACACAAGCGAACCTTTCGTTATGGACGAAGCTTGCATTCAGGTTTCTGGTTATGGCGACCCTATCGGAAACCACCGCCTCATTGATCCTGAGATTGGTCGTTCGCCAAACTTCAATGCCGTTGCTCACCAGACTTATTTCGGTTCACTGCCAGAGGTGAACATATACTTCGCAGATGCCAAGTATGATGTCACCATCGGCAATGGCGGCTGGTCTTCGTTCGCTGCAGGCGTAAACACAACCATTCCAGCCGGTGTCACTGCCTATTATGTTACTATAAGCAATGACATTGCCCATCTGAACAAGATTACTTCCGGCACAATAGCTGCTGGTGAGGGTGTTGTCATCAAGGGTAAGGAGGGCGAAAAAGTGACTTTCCGTGCCACAGGCAATGCAGCCCAGCGCATAGCTGGCAACAAGATGGTCGGTGTCCTCAAGGCAAGTGATTTCCATAACAATGGCTCCGTATTTGCCATCACCACCATTGAGGACGTCACTTCATTCTTCCTCTACAAGGGCGATACATTCCCTGTCGGCAAGGCTTATCTCAACGGCTCAGGCATAAACCTCGCAAAGATGGCAGTAGTCATTGATGATGACGCAACGGATGTTCAGTCTGCGACTGAGGCTAATGGCTACAGGCTACAGGCTAATGGCATTTACAACCTACAAGGTCAGCGCGTAAACAAGAACTACAAAGGCATTGTCATCAAGAACGGCAACAAAACGCTTGTGAAATAATATGGAGGTGCGGTGCCCTCACCGCACCATCTACCACAAAAGCATTCCCCACTTATGAAACAATATAATAAACCTGAAACATCTGTCATCGGAAGCAGCCTTGAAGTCCAACTCCTGGCGGCTTCCGTACAGACACAACCGCTTACGAATCCATCGGGCGTCAATCTCCACAACCCCGAGGACTTTGATTTCACTGACCCTGAAGAGGTTCAGTAGCAGGAGCGGTTTCCTCCTTACGTTTTCTGTCGAAGAAAGGGTTCTTGCTCTTGCAACTTAGCGGAAGGGCAAGCACATTGTTCAAGCCTTCGCACACCATTCCTTTTCGCATGGCAGCGATTCCAGCAGAATGCATCACACGGGTGTCTATCCTAAGATCGGCTGCCATGGCACATGCAGAACCGACGGCAATGCCGACATCAAGGGTGTTTATGGCGCAAGGAACTCCTTCCGGACGGTCGCTACACAAGGCAAAGCCGCAGCGGTTGCAGTTCATGCCTTGGCAATGTTCCGTAGTGCCGATGAGCACAACAGCTTCTGCCTGAAGGATATTGTCGGCATCACGAAGAAAGAACTTGAAGCCGTTCTCCTCATGCACCTTTCGCATTTCTTCGGAAAGCACTTCTATGTCAGAGCCAGTGATGGTACAGATTTCTATCACGTCAACTCCCTTTCCTTTGGGAGCTGTCCTGGCAGCATTCATTATCGCACGTGCAGCCTCAAGAACAGATTCCTGGCGCACGTCTCTTTCATTAAGTTTCATGTTATAGTTTTTATGGGTTAGGATATTAATTATGAAAAAGAGCGGCACCGAAAGGCGTCGCTCTTCGTCTATGTTATTAACTTGTTAATATAAAGATTAGGGTCGGGTCCAAAAACGAGTCCTCGGACCCTTCCCAAGAATCTTTCGATTGAAATGTGTGTTTCCTTGTTTATTAGCCAATCCACTTCACGTAAGCGAAGTCCTGACGGTGTGGAAGGAGATCGTTCTTAGGGAACATACGAACGGCAGTCTTGTAAGAACCTGCGTGTGAAGCCTCTGAGATTGTCTCGAATGTGTAGAGATTGCCTTCCTTCTTAACGAGGTTGAACGGGTGGATAGCACGAATCTTGTCCTCGCCGTTAGCATCAGTCTTGATAGCAACGAACTCAAGACCTACTGCATCTTCGAGACCCTGCTCGTCGATAGTGAATGAAATCTTGTACTTCTTACCAGTCTCCATGCCAGTAGCTGGAACCTCAGTAGTGTGAGCAACAACGTTGATGTTGTCCCAACGCTCAGCAACGAGTTCCTTCCAAGCTGCGATTTCCTTAGCCACCTGGTTGTTGTTAGCCATGAGCTTAGCAGCACGCTCAGCCTGTGGGCAGTAGAAACGAGTATAGTAGTCGTCGAGCTGACGCTTCATTGTGTAGTGAGGAGCGATCTGTGCGATAGAGTTCTTGATAACCTTAAGCCAACCCTCTGAGTAACCCTTCTTGTTCTTGTTGTAGTAGAGAGGCATGATCTCGTTCTCGAGGAGACCGTAGATGGTAGCAGCATCGAGCTGATCCTGGTAACCCTGGTTCTGGTAAGTACGCTTCTCTGTGAGAGCCCAACCAGCACCTTCGCGGTAACCTTCGTACCACCAACCGTCGAGCACTGAGAGGTTTACAACACCGTTCATCTCTGCCTTCTCGCCTGATGTACCAGAAGCCTCGAGAGGACGAGTTGGAGTGTTCATCCAGATGTCAACACCTGAAACGAGGCGACGTGCAAGACGCTGGTCGTAGTCCTCGAGGAAGATAATCTTGCCGAGGAACTCAGGACG